>NZ_POTZ01000064.1 GCF_003236365.1 Streptomyces sp. NTH33 | reverse complement strand
GCCCCGGCACCCCCCGGCGTTCATGGGCCGGCCGCCTCACCGCGCTGGCCGGGATCGTCCTCGCGGCGCTGACGCTGCGTGCGGCGGTCACCGCCATCACGCCGCTGCTCGGCACCGTGGGCGCCGCCCTCGGGTTCGGTCCGCTCGCCGCGGGGACGCTCGGGATGCTGCCGACCGCGATGTTCGCGCTGTTCGGCCTGGCGACCCCACCGCTGGTGGCCCGGTTCGGCCTGGAGCGGGTCGCGCTCGGCGCCATGCTGGTCACCGGCGCCGGCACGCTCGCCCGGGCCGCCGCCCCCACCACGACGGCGCTGCTGCTGCTCTCCGCGGTGCCGCTGGCCGCCATGGGAGTCGGCAACGTGGTGCTGCCGCCCCTGGTCAAGCGTCACTTCCCCGACCGGGTCGGTACGCTGAGCGCGGTCTACATCGCCTGTGTGCAGCTCGGCACCACGATCCCGCCGCTCACCGCGGTGCCGGTGGCGCAGGCCCACGGCTGGCGGGTGTCGGTGGGTATGTGGGCGCTGCTCGCCTTCGCGGCGGCGGTGCCCTGGCTGCTGCCGTCGGCCCGGCGCGTTCCCCCTGCCGAGGGCGGCGCGGTGAGCGGCGGGAGCGAGGCGGTGTTCACCGCCCCGATCTGGCGTTCACCGCTCGCCTGGAGCCTCGCCGTCATGATCGGTACGACCTCGCTGAGCACGTACGCCCTGTTCACCTGGCTTCCCCAGATCCTCGCCGACGCCGGGGCGAGCGCCGGGTTCGGCGGCGCCATGGTCGCGCTGTTCTCGGCCATCGGCATCGTCTCGGCGCTGGTCGCCCCGGTGCTGTGCACGCGGCTGCGCAACCCGTTCCCCGTGGTCGTGGTCTGCGTGCTGTGCTACCTGGCCGGCTACACGGGGCTGTACCTCGCGCCCGCGACGGTGCCGGTGCTGTGGGTGTTCCTGGTGGGCGTCGGGCCCACCACCTTCGCGATGTCGCTCACGCTCATCGGGGTGCGCACCCGCACCGCGCGGGGCGCCGCACGGCTCTCCGGGTTCGTCCAGGGCGTCGGCTACACGCTGGCCTGCCTGGGCCCGCTGCTGTTCGGGCTGCTGCACGACGCCACCGGAGGCTGGGGGGCGCCGTTCGGACTGCTGCTGGTGGCGCTCGCCCTGATGGCGGCCGGCGCGTTCCGCGCCTGCCGCCCCGGGACCCTTGAGGACGGCCTCGCCCGGGGCGGGAGGAGGTAGGGCATCATGGACCGCACCATGGCAGTCAACACGACGGAAGAGAGCCCCGAGGGCGCCGCGAACGGCTCCGGCCGCGGCATGACCGTACTGCGCAACGGCATAGGCGTGCTGCGCACCTTCAGCGTCGACGAGCCCGAGCTCGGCGTCACCGAGATCGCCGCCCGGGTCGGACTGCACAAGTCCACCGTCTCCCGCATCCTCGCCACCCTGGAGCAGGACGGCCTGGTCGAACGGGACCCGGGCTCGCGGCGGTTCCGGCTGGGCCTCGGCGTGATCGCCATGGCGGGCCCGCTGCTGGCCGACCTCGATGTGCGGCGGGCGGCGTACCCGGTGCTGCAGGAGCTGAGTCACCGCACCGGCGAGACCGCGGCGCTGCTGGTGTGGAACGGCGCGGAGGCGGTCTGCGTGGAGCAGGTGGCGAGCCGGCACGAGGTCAAGCACAGCACGCCCCTGGGCACGCGCTACCGCACGGCGGCGAGCTCCTCGGTGCAGGTGTTCCTCAGCGAGCTGCCCCCGGAGCGCGTGCGCGCCCTGCTCGAGAGCGGGGCCGTGGTCCACCCCGGGTTCGGCGACGCGTCGCTCGACGCGTACCTCGCCCGCCTCGCGGAGACCGCCGGGCGCGGCTACGCCGTCAACTACGGGGAGACCTCGCTGGAGGAGGTGGGCGTCGCCGCCCCGGTCTTCGACCACCGCGGCGAGACGGTCGCCGCGGTCCTGGTCTCCGCCCCCCGCTTCCGCGTCTCCGCCGAACACCTCCCCCTCGTCGCCGACACGGTGCGCGAGGCCGCCGACCAGGTGACCGCCCGCCTGGGCGGCCGCCGCCCCGCGCCGACGGCCTGACGGCACCGGCGACGAAAGGACCGCCTCGGTCCCGCCCCGGCCCGCGAGACGCAGGCACACACGGGACGGGTCACGGCCGGTGCTCCGTTCGCACCCGGCGTGCCCCGTCCCGTGTGATGTCCTCCGGGCCTACGCCCCCTTGAGGGCCTCGATGCGGCGCGGCCGGCGGATCTCGGTCAGGACCGACGCGGCGTGGGCCGCTATCTCGCCGAGGGGGGCCACCCACATGCCGTCCAGGGACTGGACGTCCTCCATCAGCCGCTCCAGGGCCGCGGCGCGGGAGGGGCGGCCGGACAGGAACGGGTGGTTGGTCAGGACGAAGCAGCCGCCCTCGGCGTGGTGGGCCTGAGCCTCCAGGAGCCACATCTCGTGCGCCTTGCGCGGGCTCTCGATGACCCCGCTGCCCGTCCAGCCCGGGTAGAAGGCGTACTGCTCCCAGTCGTCCAGACCCCAGTCGACCGGGATCTCCACCAGCGAGCCCTCCGACCGCTCCCCCGTCAGCCGGTAGGGCACGTCGCCGTCGAGGAGGCTGGAGTCGTAGGTGAAGCCGCGCTCGATCAGCAGGTCGGGGGTGTGCCAGTTGGTCTCCCACCAGGGAGCGCGGTAACCGGTGGGGCGTACGCCGAGCCGGTCCAGCGCCTCCAGGCCGCGGTCCAGGGTCTCCGCCTCCTCCTTGCGGTCCAGGCCCTGCATCCGCTCGTGCAGGTAGCCGTGGTGGGCCACCTCGTGGCCCTCGTCCACGATCCGGCGCACGGTGTCCGGGTAGCAGTCGGCGGTGAACCCGGGGACGAAGAAGGTGGCGGTGATCCCCCGGCGGCGCAGCACGCGCAGCAGCCGGGGCACACCGACTCTCGGACCGTACGCCTGGTGCGACATCAGCGACATCCGGGAGGAGGCCGTGGGGTCGTGGGCCAGGACGCAGGACTCGGCGTCGACGTCGAAGGTGAAGGAGGCGGCGGCACGGCAGCCGTCGGGCCA
Organism: Streptomyces sp. NTH33; assembly: GCF_003236365.1. Lineage (GTDB taxonomy): Bacteria > Actinomycetota > Actinomycetes > Streptomycetales > Streptomycetaceae > Streptomyces. The sequence goes on along the minus strand of NZ_POTZ01000064.1, from coordinate 20,493 downwards.
GGGATAGTGCACGGGGGTCCCTTTCAGTGCGCGGTACGGTCCGGTTCAGTGCGCGATACGGCGGTACGGTCCGGGGGTTCGGGCGAAGAGGGTCAGACGGCGCTCGGCCGGACCGGGGCGGCGGCGCCGTCCGGCGCGGGTGAAGGCAGGTTCGGCAGGGTCCGTCGCGCCACCCGCGGCCCGAGCACCGCGTACACCGCGGCGCTGGTGATGCCGCCGGCCAGCCACGACAGGTCGAAGCCGCCCAGGGCGGTGGCGATCGGGCCCTGGAAGAGCGGGATCACCCCGTGCATGAACAGCCAGGTCGCCGCGATGCCGCCGCCGAAGGCGGTGAGGCCCGCCCAGTTGAAGTCGGGCAGCCGGGAGGTGCCGACGGGGTCGAAGAGCCGCTCGACGGAGACCTGGTCGCGTTCGACGCGGTAGTAGTGGACGAGCATGATGCCGCCCCAGGCCGCGACCCAGGCGACCAGCCCGACCAGCCAGGTGTCCAGCACGTTGGCGAAGTTCTGCTGGTAGATGAGGAAGACGACCATCACCATGGCGAGCGCGCCGACCAGGGCGCTGAGCACCCGCCGGTTCAGCCGGATGTCCAGGGCCTGGGAGGCCACCGAGAAAGTGTAGATGTTGAGGATGTTGGTCGCGATCGGGCCGTGCAGCACCAGCAGCAGTACGGGGATCGCGAGCGCACCGAAGTTGTCGACGATCAGGCGGCCGGGGTCGACCGTGCCGTTCTTGGTGGCCAGGGTCGCCCCGAGGACCCCCAGCCACACCACGGGGAGGAACTGCCCGAGGGTGCTGGCCAGGTAGAGCCTGCGGCGGGGCATCGCCTTGCTGACGAACCGGGAGTAGTCGGCCGCGTAGGTGAACCAGGTGATGCCCCAGCCGATGCCGATGGCGGTCATCACCGAGGTCATCGCCGCCCACCGCTCGGCGCCGGTGAGCACCTTGCCGGGTGGTCCGGCGTACGACCAGTCGATGTGCAGGAAGAACCAGGCGGCCACCGACATCACCAGCAGCACCACGATGGTGGGCGGCACGGTCCAGCGTTCGAAGGCGGAGATGGCCCGGTACCCGATCCAGGAGATGACCACCTGAATCGCCATGATCACGGCGGCGACCAGGATCCGCCAGCCGACGTTGGCGGCGTGCGGGTCGACCAGGCCCAGCTTGCCGAGGAGCGCCATGACCAGGTCGAGGATGATCCAGGTGTTGACCGCGCACCAGCCGATGGCGAGCAGCCCCTGGATGCCGGCCGGGATGTAGCCGCCGCGCCGGCCGAAGGGAGCGCGACCCAGCACCATGCCGGTCACGCCGGTCTTCTGGCCGAGCAGGACGAAGAGCCCGAACAGGCCCATGCCGACGAGGTTGCCGGCGACCAGTACGGAGATGGTGTCGGCCAGGCCGAGACCCAGGTTGATGCCGAGGGCGCCGAGCACCCAGTTGATCGGAGCGATGTTGGCACCGCACCAGATCCAGAACTGTCCGGACACGCTGTGGGTGCGGTGGGATTCGGGGATGGGCTGCAGAGTCTGCTCGACCTGGTGGGCGGCATCAGGTCCGGGCGCGGCGGTGGGCGGCGAGGCTGACATGAGGTGACCTCTCGGTGGACGGCCTGCGTCTCCGTCCATGGTCAGCGGCCACCTCACATGCAACAAGCGACGGAATGTCATACATACCGAAGACTTTGGCTACCGTTCTGTCATGCAGATGACGTTGGCCCATGTTCTCGAACACCCCAGCCTCGCCCCGGCGCGCCCGCTGCTGCGCACCGGGACACACGGTCTGACCAGGCCCGTACGGTGGATCCACTCCAGCGAGGTGATCGACATCGCGCCGCTGCTGCGCGGCGGCGAACTGCTGCTCACCGGGGGCACCGCGCTGGCCGCCGCCACTGCGGAGGAACAGCGTCACTACGTCCGCGACCTGGCCGCGCGCGCGGTGGCCGGGGTCGCCATCGAGGCCGGGCCGCACGGGCCCGGCCTGCCCGCCCCGCTGCTGGAGGAGGCCGAGGCGCTGGACTTCCCGGTGGTCGAGCTGCGCCGGGTGGTGCCGTTCGTCGCGGTGGCCGAGGCGGTCAACAGCGCACTTGTCAACGCGTCGGTGACCCGGCTACGGGACGCCGGTGAGCTGGCCCACCGGCTCTCCGGCATCCTCGCCGACGGCGGGGGCGTGCGGGAGGTCCTGGAGGAGCTGGTCCGCCACACCGGCACGGTGGCGGTCCTCTTCGACCGGGCGGGCGCGGTCATCGCCTCCCGGTCCCCCGACGAGACCGGACAGGAGCCGGACGAGACGGGCCGGATCCCGGACGTGCCGGGGCCCCTCGGCAGCGTGGGCGCGCACATCACCGTACGGGGCGCGCACATCGCCACCCTGGTCATGTACCCGGCGACCGCGGCGGCCGAGCCCGACGAGGAGGCCCTGCGGCTGGCCCAGGAGCGGGCGGCGGAGGCGCTGCAGCTGGCGCTGCTGCGCTCCCGCCCGCCGAGCGCCCGGGACTTCGCCGCCGCCGAGCTGGTCCGGCTCGCGGCCTGCGGAACGACCCCGGCGCGCATCCGTCAGCTGGGTCCGGCGGTGGGCTTCGAGGCGGACGCCCCGGTGCTCGGCCTCGCCGCCCGGGCGGCGACCGGCGCTCCCGACCTCACCCGGCTCGACGGCGTGCTGCGGCGGCACGGCCTGACCGCGGTCGCGGTGCCCGCGCCGCTGGAGCTGCACGCCCTGGTCTCGCTGCGGGACCGGCGCCGTGCGGCGCTCGTCCGCGCCGAGGTGCTGCACGGGCTGCGGGAGTGGAACGCGGGCCGGGACGTCACTGTGACGGTCGGCCCGGTGCTGCCCTCGCTCGCCGGCGCCCCGGCCTCGCTGGGCGCGGCCGTGGAGTGCCTGGGGCTGCGGTTCACCGGGGCCCCGGCGGGACTGGTCGTCGACACGACGGAGTGGAGCGTCGAGCGGCTGATGGGCGGCGACGACGCGCGGGCGGCGGTCGAACGGCTGGTGCAGGAGCAGCTCGGCATGGTGCTCGCCCTGCGCGAGCACCAGCGCCGGCCGCTGCTCGCCACACTGGAGGCGTACTTCGCCACGGGCTGCAACAAGACCCGTACCGCGGCCGAGTTGCACCTCCAGCGCCAGTCGCTGTACGCCCGTCTCGAGCGGGCCTTCGACGTCCTCGGCGGCGACCCCACCGGCACACCCCGCGCCCTGCCCCTCCACCTCGCGCTGCGGCTGTACCGGCAACTGGACTGACGGCGGCGGCCGTTCTCCGGGAGCCGCGCAATCCACGGAATCTCCTCAGGATCGCCCACAAATGAGTGGTTACGTCCGCCTAGTGGAATTTCTGGTAATCATGGGGTGATTGGTCACCATTCCCCCCCTTTCCCGGAGTCATCCATGCGCACTGCCGTCACCACCGCCGAGGAACGGAGCCTCGTTTTCGAGGGTTTCGCGTACGAGTGCCGCATCATCCCCCAACCCGCCCCCCACACTGATCCGTTGGTGCTGCTCGGCGGCTCTTCCCAGAACAGATACTCATGGCAGGGGCACGAGAAGTGGCTGGCTCCGCTGTGCACGCTGATCACCGTGGATCTTCCCGGTTACGGCTCCTCGGACTTCCTGCCCGCGCACTACGGCATCGACTTCCTCGCCGCCGCGGTCCGGCACATGCTGGTGGAGATCGAGGCGCCGCGGGTGAACCTCTTCGGCGGCTGCTTCGGCGAAGTCGTCGCTCTTCGCTTCGCCCAGCTGTATCCCGATTTCGTCAGCCGCATCGTCTTCTGCGGCGCCGCCAAGCGTCTCCCCGGGAGCTACGTCGACGCCGTACCGCGCCTGTCGCGCGCGCTGGAACGCGGCGAGATCGCGCAGGCCGCCGAGGGGCTGGTGCAGATGTTCATGTCGAACCCCGGCGCCGGCCAGGTCCGCAGGCACGCGGCCGTGGCACGCCTGCTGCACCGGCAGTTCATGAACCAGACGCCGGACGAGCTCAGGAAGGCGCTCGAGCACAACACCAGGCTGACCACGCACGGTTGTTACGAGCCCCTGCCCGTACCGGACGTGCCGTCCCTGGTGTTCACCGGGGAGTACGACACCCTGTGCACCCCGCAGATGGGCCGCGAGGTCGCCGCGGCGATGCCCTCGGCACGGTTCACGACGATCAAGGAAGCCGACCACCTGGTCACCGTCGAACGCACGCAGGAGACCGCCGACCTGATCGGCCGCTTCTGCACCGACCGCCCCATCGACGACCTGCCGTACTGCAACGTCGTCGAATCGCTGTGCGCGGACCCCGTTCCCGCGCCACGGCGCCACTGAGCGCATACGTCACATGGCCGGGACCCGATAGCGGGTCCCGGCCATTTCCCGTCCGCGGGGCCGGGTTTACGCGACGGGTGCCGAGGTGGACCCGGGCGCCGCGACTGCTTCGGTGGCCGTCAGGACTGCCTGCCGGGGACGGAGGCGCCACTGACACACGTGATCCCACCGCCCGCAGCAGGGCAGCTCTGCGTGGAATGGTTGATGACGGTGACGTTCCCGCGCTTGTCGGTGGTGATCTGGTACTCGCTCACCTGCACGCAGCGCCGGTTGCCCATGCCGTCGTCGGTGCACTTGCCGGCGTTGCCGCCGGCGAAGGACTGAACGGCACCGGCGCCGATGAGGACGAAGCCTCCCAGGACACCCGCTGCCGCCGCCGCGATCTTCTTCGAGTTGAGCATCTGCCTTTTCCTTTACAGTCGGCCCCCGTTGCCGGGACTCGACACCGGTCGGGACTCGAGGGCTGCCTAGATCACCCGGCGAGTGATCAGTTGCCGACAGGGACAGCCTGCGTGCAGTTCACCGACGTGCGCTGGCTCTGGTCGTTGGTCTGCAGGCCCAGGATGTTGATGGCGAGGTTGAGGCGGTCGATGTTGATGAGCCCCCAGGCCGTCCTGTTCGCCGAGCACGTCTGGTTCTGCTTGAGGTCGACCGCCTTCGCGTCACCGTCCACAGCGTGGCCGACGCCGGCGCCCAGGAAGCTGACGCCGCCGAGCATGGCCACGGCGACAGCCGCCCTCTGGTACTTGCGCATGACTTCTCCTTCTTGAGTTGACACAGCTCGTAACGAGCCGACAACCGACAGTTGGCAACTGTAGGGGACCTTTGCGGCATTCGGTAAACGAAACACTCAAGGGAGTGATTTCGCCAGAACGGTACAATCGGACGCTTTTATGCACGCGCCGGGCGCCCGGCCGGCGCGAGGAGGCCAAGACCAAGCAGCAGGCCCCGGGACTCGGACGCCTGGCGCGAGTCCCGGGGCCTGCTCAGATCAGCTGATCGGCGATCAGCGACCGATGGTGAAGAGCTGGTTGCAGGTCACCGACGTGCGCTTGCTGTGGTCGTTGTGCTGCAGACCAAGGATGTTCACCGGGATGTGGTTGCGGCCGAGCAGGCTGAAACCAGTCATGTCCGACTCGTCCGCCGAACACGACTGGTTCTGCTTGTTGTCCAGCCGGAACTTCGCGTCGTCGCCGTCGGCGTGGCTGACGCCCGCGCCGAGGAAGCTGACACTGCCGAGCATGGCCACGACGACTGCGGCCTTCTGGAACTTGCGCATTACCTCTCCGTTTCTCGTGTCAACACAGTCCGCAATGGACCGGTTACTGACAGTTGCAGACTCTAGGTGATGGTTGCGTCTTTCGACGGGAGAAACGCCCGGGCTTGCGACTCGAAAAATCGCAGCACCCGGCGCTTCCCTGCACACATCGGGCGACGGGTCCGCGCAGTCGCACCCGCCGTCGCGCACCGGCCGCCGGAGGCGTCAGCACTCGCTGAAGCCAAAGGGTGAGCCCCGGAGTTGGAGCGATGCGCCCGAACCCCGGGGCCTGCCCGGATCAGCTGATCGGCGATCAGCGACCGATGCTGAAGAGCTGGTTGCAGATCACGGAGCGGTGCTCACTGTGGTCGTTGTGCTGCAGACCAAGGAGGTTCACCGGGATGTGGTTGCGGTCGATCAGGCCGGCACCCGTCTTGTCCGACTCGTCCGCCGAGCACATCTGGTTCTGCTTGTTGTCCAGCCTGAACTTCCCCTCCTCGCCGCCGGCGTGGCTGACGCCCGCGCCGAGGAAGCTGACACTGCCGAGCATGGCCACGACGACTGCGGCCTTCTGGAACTTGCGCATTACCTCTCCGTTTCTTGTGCTGACACCGTCCGTGACGCTCTGGTCACCGACGGCTCTCAACGTAGAGGATCTTTCGTGCGCTTTCCACGCGAAACGCACGATTGAGCATGTTTCCTGAAGAAATACGTCCTGATGCGAAGTCAGTACGGACGTGGACGGCACTCCGATGACGACGGGCGGCCAGGAGCAGAAGCCGCACTCGTCCGCTGAAGTGCCCGCCCAGGGGTGATACGAGGACATACGCCGTAACCAGTGCCGGATCGTCGCGTTGAGGAGGGAGTGCGGTGGCGCCTGATGCTGCCGCCTTGCCAAGTCATAAGGAGAAGATGATGTCTCTCATCGCGAAGGCGGGGATCGTCGCACTCGGCACGGGCGCTGTCGTCCTCGGTGGGGCCGGTCTCGCCGCGGCGGGGGCCGGTGCCGAGGGCGCGGCCATCGGCTCGCCCGGCCTGGCGTCCGGCAATGTGGTCCAGGTACCGATTCACGCGCCGATCAACGTGTGCGGCAACACCGTCAACGTGGTTGGCCTTCTCAATCCGGCCGTCGGCAACGTCTGCAAGAACGGCGTCCACCACAAGAAGCACGGTCACGGCCACGGTCACGGCCACTGACATCTGCCGAGCCGGCGCAAGAGCCCCGACGCGATCCAGCGTCGGGGCTCTTGTCCTGTGTGAGCACACGTCAGCTCATGCGTACCGGTGGGTCCGGCCGACGTCCTCCAGTTCGTCCGGAGTCACGTCCCACAGCGGCAGTTTCCGGTGCCGGGCCACGATCCGGTTGTGCTGCCCGTCGCCGGGTCCCAGGGTGCCACGTCGTAGGCGGGGTCCTTCAGGGCCGACTCCAGCTCGTCCTTCATGGGCAGGTCGATCGGGCCGCGGCTGCGGCCGAGGTCCCTGGTGAGGAACTCCCCGTCGACCACGCCCCCTTGATGGCCCAGTCGCCCTCGGAACAGGCGAACGGACCGGTCGTCACCGCCGACCTCCGCGGCGCCCGTTGCCACCGAGGAGGTCGGCGGTCCAGGGCACGGAGGTGGTCGTTACGCCATGGCGGTCCCCATGGGACGGCGTGCCGCGCCCGCCGGGCCCTGAGCCGGGTCGCGCAGTCGACCATGCTCAGCCAGGTGCCATCGGCGCGGCGCACAGGTGCAGTGGGCGGCCGTCCACGGTTACGTCCCACCGGTCGTCCTCGGCCGTGCCGCGGGCGGGAGTTCGCACGCCCCGAATGCAGCGGCCGCGGCAGGTCCGGTCGAAGGCGGTGCCGTCACGGGCCTCCCCGGGTGCGGGGCCCGAGCGCGAGAGCCGGGAGGCGGCGACCGCCGGGGCCAGTGCGGCGACGAACGCGCAGGCGAGCAGACCTCGCGCCGTATCCCGCCGGGTTCTGCCCGCCGGGTCCGGGCGTATCGGGCTCGGGGCTTTCTTCTCGGCACCCGCCGGTGCTCCGCAGCCGCTGACGACCATGCTCCACTCCTCGTTCGGTTCGGTTGTCCGTGGCCATGACCGCCGAACGCCGCGCGCGGTCACCACCGCGCGGCCGGAGAAGTGATCGTGCGCACGGAGAAACGGCCCTCGGCGGAGTCCGAGGGCCGTTTCTCCGTGCGGTGGGAATCCCCGCCCTACAGCGTGAAGTTGCCGTGCACCGGCTTGATGTCGTTCACCGCGGCCGCGGCGTCCTTCGCCGTGGGGATCAGCGAGCTGCGGCCGTTCACGGCGAAGGGGATCCTGGTGGTCAGGCCGCCGCTGAAGTCGCTGGTCGCCAGGTCGGGGCCGTGCAGGGCCTCCGGGGCGCTCTGGGCCACCGGGGCACTCTGGGCCACCGGAGCACTCTGCATCACCGGGGCGCTCTGAGCCACCGGAGCACCCTGCATCACCGGGGCGCTCTGCATCGCCGGGGCGCTCTGAGCCATCGGAGCACCCTGCATCACCGGAGCACCCTGGGCCATCGGAGCACCCTGCATCACCGGAGCACCCTGCGCCATCGGAGCACTCTGAGCCACCGGAGCACCCTGGGCCATCGGAGCACCCTGCATCACCGGAGCACCCTGCGCCGCCGGGGCATTCTGGACCATCGGGGCGCTCTGCATCACCGGAGCACTCTGAGCCATCGGAGCACCCTGGGCCATCGGAGCACCCTGCATCACCGGAGCACCCTGCGCCGCCGGGGCATTCTGGACCATTGGGGCGCTCTGCATCACCGGAGCACTCTGGACGTCGGGCGCGCTCTGCGCGACGGGGGCGGCGAACGCGGGCGCGCCGACGCCGGCGGCGATCAGGGACCCGGCAACGACGGCGGCAGCCTTCAGGGACTTCATCGTGTTCCTTTCATCGGCAACCCCAGGTTGCCGGCGGGGGCTTGTCTCGCCCTGCCTAACGAGCTCCGGCCGGAGCGGAAACCGGGTCCGCCGAAGATCGCGACTCCTCATATGAGATCCCCGAACGACCGGGCCCCGGGACACAACAGGGCCGGAAGGGAGCGGGTGAAGGAGAGGAACGGCAACGGTCGTGGTGCCGCTCACGAGGCCGGCAGCAGCACCGACGCCGGCAGCGTGATCGCCGGGAGCGTGACGGCCGGCACCTCGGGCACCGACGTCGACGCGGCCGTACCGGGTTGTGCCGGCATGGCGGACGGCGTCGCCGTCGACAGCTCGCCGTCGGTCGGCGTGGTGGGGAAGTCGATCGCGTCGGTCAGTAGGTCGGCGACCGAAGACAGCACCTGGTCGATGTCGTCGGAGCCGAAGGTGATCGACTGCACCAGGCCGTCGACGGCCTTCTCCACGAAGGAGCCCCGGCGCACTCCGGCGGATTCCAGGCGCCGGGGCTCTCCCCACGAACAGGTCCGCACACGTCCCACGGCGGCGGAACGAGGAAGACGTGAGCCGGCCCCCGTGGTCCGTCGAGGGCCGGCTCCGTACGACTGACGACGTGGTCTCAGTGCTTCAGCGGCAGACCGCCGAGCAGCGCCTTGTGGTCGTTCAACTCGGTCGTGGTGTCCTTCACCGTGTGGAGCGCCGAGCCCTTGCTCTCGGTGTTGAGCATGTCGGCCGACTCGACCTTCAGGGGCTTCAGGTCCAGGGGGCCACTGGTGCCGGCGAACGCGGGCGCGGCGGCGCCGGCGGCGACCAGGGATCCGGCAACGACGGCAGCAGCCTTCAGGGACTTCATCGTGTTCCTTTCTTCGGCGACGCGGGTCGCCGGAGGGAGTTGTGTCGCCGTGTCCAACGAGCCCCGGCCGAGGTGGAAACCCAAGGCACCGAAGATTCGCGAGTCCTCATACGAGTTCTCGTACGAGAACGGCGCTCACTCCTCCGGTGGCAGGGCGATCGCGGGGAGCGTGGTGGCCGGCGCCCCGGCCTCCGGCGTGGCCGTCGGCGTACTGGACGGTTCCGGCAGGGTGTTGTCGGTCGGCGCGGCGGTGACGAAGTCGTGCACGTGGGCCAGCAGGTCGTCGACGTACGCGAGCACCTGGTCGACGTCGTCGGAGACGATCGACTCCACCAGGCTGTCGATGTCCTTCTCCATGGCGTCCAGCGTGTCGTCGGTGACATCGGCGGCGCGTCGCTCGGCCGTCGCGTGCGATGCCTTCGGCGCGGCCGAGGCTGCCGGAGCCTTGGACGTCCTGGATGTCTCGGGCCTCTTGGAGGTCCTGGATGTCTTCGGCGACTTGGCCAGCGCGCGCTTGGCGGCGTCGCCCAGCTTCCTGGCCCTGGCCGCGGACAGCCGGCCGCCGTCCTCCTCGAGCGCGGCGTTCAGCAGATCGGCGACCGGGGTGAGGTCGCTGCCGGCGGTTCGGAGTTCCCTGGCCTGCGCGCGCAGCGCGCCGGCGCTGGGAAGCGGCGCGTCGGGCGACGCCGCGTGGCCGCGCTCGCGGGCCGGGTCGGCCGCCATGGCGACGGGCCCCGCGATTCCGACCAGGAGGGCGGCGCACAGCGCACCGGACGCGATGCGCCGTGCGGGCAGAACACGCATGGGGATTCCTTTCGATGGGCGTCGGATCCTGAGCCCACCGTGGAAGCACCCCTGGCCGCCCGCAACCGATCATGCGCCCCTGTGGCTCTCCCCCTTTTCCCCCGGTTGCCCCGTCCTGCCTGATGAGACGGTACGCGGACCGGACGCACCGGACCCCGCCCGGGGGGAACGACACCGGCCGCCCCCCTGGCGGGGAGGGCGGCCGGATCGAAGGACGGGCACGGCGTCAGTGGTTGACGCAGGTGTTGCCGAACGCCGGGTTCAGCAGACCGATCCCGCGGGTGGTGTTGCCGCAGACGTTGATCGGAACGTGGATCGGGATCCGGACGACGTTGCCCGACAGCACGCCCGGAGAGTGGGTGGCGGCCCCCTTGGCGCGGCCGCCGGCGGAGGCGACGCCGGCGCTGCCGGCGGAGGCCGCCGCGGCGACGGGGGTGAGGACCAGGCCCTTGGTGATACGCGACGTGGAGAGGTGCTCCTTGGAGTTGACTCCCTGACGCCCAAGGCGGGATGCCCGGCTCTGTGTCAACGCGCGGCACCTGCCCGAGGTGCGCCCCCGATGAGGTGATCCCCGGAAGAGCGAGAGCTTTCACGATTCCGACACATTTGTCGCTTTTAGTAGGAGTTCGCCAGATTTCCCCTGATTGATGACTACTGTTGCACACCTTCCGACAGGTCTCTCCAGGCGGACGCACCGCACGGGTGCCGCTGCCTGACACCGCCACCTGCTTTCCGAAAGGGCCACGACGGTCATGCGCCATTCCCTGGGTCCGCTGCTTCGCCGTGCGACGGTGGGCACCGTCGCCCTCGCCGCACTGTGGGTGCCCGGCGGCTCCCCGGCCGCCGCGCCGGCCGCGCCGGAGGCGTCCGGCATCACGTTCGGCCGGCGGTACCACGCGCTCCAGCACGGCGGCATCGTGCGCGCGGCCAACGTCTCCATCACCTGCCGCGCCACCCCGGGAGCGCCCTCGTGCGGGGACGTGCAGAGGGGCGCGCGGGGGGTGAACGGCGACTTCGACATGTTCTACGTCGACGTCGACGACGACGCGAACACCTACAACTCCTCCCGCGCGGAGGTCCGCCTGCCCGCCGGCTCCCGGGTGACGTACGCGCGCCTGTACTGGGGCGGCAACCTGCGCGTGGGCGAACAGAAGCCGCCGGAGGACAACGGACGCGTGCTGTTCGCCGAACCCGGCGGGGCGTACAAGGAACTCCTCGCCGACACGGTCGTCGGACACCGCGTGGCGGACGGCGCCGACGCCTTCCAGGCCTCGGCCGACGTGACGAGGCAGGTGCAGGAGAGCGGTCCGGGCCTGTACACCGTGGCGCAGGTCAACGTGGCGGCCGGGAAGTCGGCGGCCGGGGCGTGGGGCGGCTGGACGCTGGTGGTGGCGTACGAGAACCCGGCGGAGCCGCTGCGCACCATCGCGCTCTGGGACGGCTTCGCGCCGCTGAAGTCCCGCGGGGCGCAGGAGATGCGGCTGCGCGGCCTGCGTTTCCCGGCGGGCGCGGGAGGCGTCGCCGGGCTGGTGGCGTACAACGGCGACCGCGGCACCACCGGCGACTCCTTCACCCTGACGGCCGACCAGAACGGGTCCGCCGACCTCTCGAACCCCGCCAACCCCGCGAACGACGTCCTGAACTCCACCATCAGCGACCCCGAGGCGGCTCCCACCGCGCGTGTGCCGGCGTACGCCAACACCCTCGGCTACGACTCCGACGTGTTCGACCTCGCCGGACGCCTGCGACGCGCCGGTGACGAGGCGACGTTCAGGCTGCGGTCCCAGCGGGACACGGCGTGGGCCGGTGTGCTCTTCGCCGCCGTCGACGCCCAGCGGTGAACACGTCACCCCCCGCCCCGAGCGCCTTCGTCAGCGAGGAAACGGCACCCATGAACCTCTCCCCCACCGGCTCCCCGCCGCGGGTTCTGCACCTCACCCAGCCCGTGGACGGCGGGGTCGCCCGCGTGGTGGCGGACCTGGTCCGCGCCCAGTCGGCGGCCGGCCTGGACGTGACCGCGGCCTGCCCCGACAGCGCGCTCACCGCGCGGCTGCGGGCGCTCGGCGCGGACGTACGGCGCTGGGAGGCGACGCGGTCGCCGGGTCCGTCGCTGGCGCGGGAGGCACGGCACGTCGCGCGGCTGATCGACGAGGTGCGCCCCGATCTGGTGCACGCGCACAGCGCGAAGGCCGGGCTCGCCGGGCGGCTCGCGGTGCGCGGGCGGATCCCGACGGTCTTCCAGCCGCACGCCTGGTCGTTCGAGGCGGTCGGCGGGACCACCGCGGCTCTCGCGCTCCGGTGGGAGCGGTGGGGGGCGCGCTGGGCCGCGCGGGTGGTGTGCGTGAGCGAGGCGGAGCGGGCCACCGGCGTGCGTGCCGGGATCGACGCGCGGTTCACCGTCGTGCCCAACGGCATCGACCTCGAGCACTTCCACCCGGCCGGGCCCGGCCCCGCGCGGGCCGGGCTCGCGCCGCTCGCCGGGCTCGACCCGGCGGCCCCGCTCGTGGTCTGCGTGGGGCGGCTGTGCCGGCAGAAGGGGCAGGACGTGCTGCTGCGGGCCTGGGACGCCGTCGTGCGCGAGGTGCCCGGCGCCCGCCTCGCCCTGGTCGGCGACGGACCGGACGACGACCGGCTCCGCGAACTGGCCCCGCCCTCCGTGCTGTTCGCGGGAGCCGTCGCCGACGCCCGCCCCTGGTACCGGGCAGCCGACCTCGTGGTCCTGCCGTCCCGCTGGGAGGGCATGGCGCTGGCCCCGCTGGAGGCCATGGCCTGCGGGCGGCCCGTGGTGGTCACGGACGTCGACGGTGCCCGCGAGAGCCTGCCGTCCTCCTTCACCGACCGGTGCCTGGTCCCGCCGGAGAACCCGGCGGTGCTGGCGGGAGCCCTCACCGGGCTGCTGCTCGACCCGCCGCTGCGCGCCTCGCTCGGCGGCCTGGCCCGTCGGCACGTGCTGGCCACCCACGACGTGCGGAACACCGCCGAGCAGGTCTCGGACGTCTACCGCGACCTGCTCGGTCCATGGCCCGCCGCCGAAGGGGCGGCTCTGTCCGGAGCGGCCGGGCGCGCGAGGGTTCGCGACGCTGAGCACGGCCGGCCGCTCGACCCAGGCTGTGACGCCGGGGCGAACCAGGCGGCACAGCGTGTCCAGCCCACCGAGCACAGGGAGTCGAAGCACTCGTGACCGCGGAATCCACCGTCCCCTCACCCGGCGTACCCCCACGAGAACACCCGTCCTCACCGGTCTCGGTCATGCCGCCGCGCGGCACCGCCACCGGTTTCCCGTTCCCCCCCGCGCGGCCCCCGGCACGGCCGGCCTCACCGGTGCCGCTGCTCGTCGCGGACGGTGTCGCCGCCCTGCTGGGCGTCCTGGCGCTGTCCGAGGCCGAGCGCCATCCGCTGGCCGTCGCCCTGCTCGTCGTGGCGTCGCTGCTGCTGCGCCCACGCGACGGCAGGCCGCCGGTGCCGGCGCTGCTGGAGGAACTGCCCGCCGTGTGGGGGCGCGTCGCGGTGGCCTGGCTGGCGCTCGCGGCGCTGGCGGCGGCGTACCGGCCGGAGCACCCCCTGTCCCTGCGCACCGTGCTGACGGGCCTCGTTCTGCAGGCCGCGGCGGGCTGCGCGCTGCGCGGCGTCGTGCACATGCGGCGGCGCGCCGCGCTGCTGCGCCACCCGCACACCGCGCTCCTGGTCGGCCCGGTGGCCACCGGGCAGCGCGTGGCCGCCGCCCTGCTGCGTCACCCCCGGTGCGGTGTACGGCCGGTGGGGATCGTCGCCGAACAGCCGGACGGCACGGAGGGCCTGCCGGTGCTGACGACCGACGAGGAGGTCAAGCGCGCGGTCATCCAGAACGGGGTGCGGGCGGTGCTGGCCGTCCAGCCCTCCGTACGCGCCGAACAGGAGCCGCTGCTGCGGTCGTTGGCCGCGTCGGGCTGCGCGGTGTGGGAGATCGACCCGCACTGCCCGTCGTACGCGGCGAGGCAGCGGCTGGCCGGGTTCCCCTGCCGGCGCCTGGACATGTCCCCGGCGCGCCGCGAGGCCGTGGGCCGGCGGATGCTCGACATCCTGGTGTCGGGGACGCTGCTGCTGCTGGCCGGCCCGCTGCTGCTGGCGTGTGCGGTGGCGCTGCGGATCAGTGACGGGCCGGGTGTGGTGTTCCGTCAGGAGCGCATCGGCAAGAACGGAAGGCCGTTCACGCTGCTGAAGTTCCGTACCCACCGCCCGGTCGACGAGCACGAGTCGGCGACCCGGTGGAGCGTGGCGAACGAGAACGAGATGCGCGGGTTCTGCCGGATGCTGCGGCGCACCTCGCTGGACGAGCTGCTCCAGCTGTGGAACGTGCTGCGGGGCGACATGAGCCTGGTCGGACCGCGTCCCGAACGGCCTTACTTCGTCGCGCAGTTCAGCCAGACCTACCCCGGCTACGCGACCCGCCACCGGATGCGGGTCGGGCTCACCGGCCTCGCCCAGGTCCACGGGCTGCGCGGTGACACCTCGATCGAGGACCGCAGCCGGTTCGACAACGCCTACATCGACGACTGGTCGCTGTGGCAGGACGTCTGCATCCTGCTGCGCACGGCGGCCGCGTTGGTACGTCCCACGGGGAGCTGAGCGACGTGAGCCTCGCCCTGACGGCGCCCTGGCGCCGGGTCACCGGGCTGCCGCCCGTCCTGCCCGCGGTGGCCGTGCTCGCCCTGCTGGCCCTGCCGGTGACACCGGCCGGCGCGGGCCCCGCCGACGTGGTCTCCGGACTGATGGTGGTGTACTGCCTGGTCCGTCTGGTGCGCGACCGGCGGCGCCCGCTGTCCCCCGGGGCGGCCGTGGTGCTGGGCCTGCCGGTGGCGGGGCTCGCGCTCGCCGCCATGGGGGCGTCCTCGACCGCGGCCGGGTTCGACGGCCTCGGCCGCTATCTGCAGATCTTCGTGCTCGTCCCGACCGCGGTACTGCTGCTGATCCGCGGCCGGGCCGACTTCCGGCTGCTGGCCTGGTCGTTCGTGGGACTCGCGCTGTGGCAGGGGGCCCTCGGCGTGCACCAGTACGTCACCGGGACCGGCGCCTCCTACCAGGGCCAGGAGATCCGGGCGGTCGGCACCTTCGGAGCGCACGACGTGATGGGCATGGCGAGCGTGGTCGCGCTCGGCCTGGTGTGCGCGGTCGGCATCGCGCTGGGCCGGGCACCGGTGCGGCAGCGGGCGGCCGCCGCCGGCTGCGCGCTGGTCCTGCTGCTGCCGCTCGCGCTGTCCTTCAGCCGGGGCGCCTGGATCGCCACCGCCCTGACGTGCGCGGTGCAGCTGGTGCTGGCCGGGGCGCGGCGCGCGCTGAAGGCGGGCGCCGCTCTCGCCGCGGCGGGCGTGATCCTGGTGGGCGGGGCCGGTGTCGGTACGGCGCTGCTGCAGGAGCGGATCGACTCCATCGCGCGGGTCGCCGACGCCCCCGACCAGTCCGTGGTCGACCGGTACACCCTGTGGGCGTCCGCCACCGGCATCTGGCGCGAGCACCCGCTGACCGGCGTCGGGCTGAAGGGATTCCCCCAGCACCGCGACGGGCACGCCACCCTGGCGCTGTCGTCGGGCGCCGAGATCGCGGGCGCCGGGGCGGCGTACCAGCGGCAGGCGCTGCTGTCGCCGCACAACATGTACCTGCTGGTGCTGAGCGAGCAGGGCCTGGTCGGGCTGCTCGGGCTCGTCGGGAGCTGGCTGGCGCTGCTGGTGTGCGCGCTGCGCGGGCTGTGGCGCTCGCGCGGGCGCGGGCCGGTGCCCGACTGCGCGCTCGTCGCCTGCGGACTGCTGCTGTGGCTGCTGACCGACTTCGCCTACGGGGACATCGGCGGCCCCTCGACCGTGCTGACCGGCATGGCCCTGGGGCTGGTGGCGTGGTGGGCGCTGGCCGGCGGGGAGCGCGGGGACACCGTGCCGCCGAGCGGGACGCCGGAGCGCGCCGAGGAGGTCGTGACCCGATGACGGTGAGTCCCTCGCACACCCCCGGACCCACGACCGGCGGCGCGGCGACCGTACCCCCGGCGCGTGCCGCCGCCACGGCCGCGGAGGGAGCCGAGGCGACCTCGGCGTCCCGGAAGTTCCTCGCCCGGGCCACCCTCGTCACGGCGTCGCTGTCCATCGCCGGCTCCCTGCTCGGCCTGGTGCGCGACCAGGCGCTGGCGCGGCTGTTCGGCGCCGGCAGCGACACCGACGCCTTCCTGGTGGCGTGGACCGTGCCGGAGTTCGCCGCCACCCTCCTCATCGAGGACGGGCTGGCGCTGGTGCTGATCCCGGCGTTCAGCCTGGCGCTGGCCCGCCGCTCCCGGGGCGCGGCCGGGGACCCGGTCCGGGCCCTGGTGGCCTCGACCCTGCCCCGGCTGTGCCTGGCCCTGGCCGCGGTGGCCGCGCTGGTCGCCGGCGGGGCTCCCTACCTGGTGCGGGTCCTGGCGCCCGGCCTGCCCGACCCCCGCCTCGCCGCCGACTGCACCCGGCTCACCGCGACCTGCGTGCTGGCCTTCGGGCTCGCCGGGTACTGCAGCGCCGCCCTGCGCGCGCACCGCCGCTTCTTCGCGCCCGCGGCGATCTACGTCGCCTACAACACCGGCATCGTCGCCGCGATGTTCCTGTTCGGCGCGCGCTGGGGCGTGCGCTCCGCGGCGGTCGGGGTCGCGGCGGGCGGCCTTCTGATGGTGGCGGTGCAGGTCCCCTCGCTGTGGCGGCAGCTGACGTCGCGCAAGCCCGCGCCCCGTCCGGCCGGCGAGGAGATCGAGCCGCGGCCGGTGCAGGCCGCCCTGGTCGCCGCCGTCCTCCTGTTCGCCCTGTGCCGCCAGTCGCAGGTCCTCGTCGAACGCTTCCTCGCCTCCACCCTGCCCGCCGGGGCCATCTCGCACCTGAACTACGCGCAGAAGGTCGCCCAGATCCCGATGACGCTGTCGCTGATGCTGTGCACCGTCACCTTCCCGGTGGTCTCCCGGGCCCTGGCCGAGGGCGACACCGAACGCGCCCGCAGCCGGGTGGAGCGGGATCTCGCACTGGCCTCCTGCCTGGTCCTGCTGGGCATGTGCACCGTGGTCGCCTGCGCTCCGCAGATCACCGAACTGCTCTTCCAACGCGGCGCGTTCACCGCGAGCGACACCGCCGCCACGGCGGACGTCATGCGGGTGTACGCCCTCGGGCTGCTGGGCCAGACCCTGGTGGGCGCCCTGGTGCGCGGCTACTTCTCGGCAGGCCGGCCCAGCTGGTACCCGGTCGGCGCGATGACCGCCGGCATCGCCGTGACGTCCTGGGTCGGCGCCGCGACCGTGGCTCCCTGGGGCGTGGCCGGCATCGCCGCCGCCAACGCCCTCGGCATCACCGTCACCGCCGCCGTGCTGCTCGCCGGTCTGCGCGCGGGCCGGCAGAGCGACCCCCACAGTCTCTCGATCCGCGTCCGGCAGGTACTGGCCGAGCTGAGCAGGCCCGTGCGCGCCGCGATCGTCGCCACCGTCGCCGGCGCGTTCGTGGCGAGCCGGCCGGACTCCCCGGTGACGGGCCTGGCGGCCGGCTTCCTGACCGTGATCGCCGTCTTCCTCCCGCTCGCCTGGGCCCTGGGCGACCAGGGCTGCGCCTCCGCACTCCGCTCCGTACGCACCGTCACACGAAGGCTCACACATGGCCGCTTCCGTTGATTCCGCCGGCACCGGTGACCTCCCCGTCACCGGCAGACCCTCCGTCCCGCGTCCCGGTCCGCTCCCGTGGGTGGCGATGTACCACTCGGTGGGCGACTGCTCCGACGACCCGTACCGCATCACGGTCACGCCCGAGCGGCTCGGCCTGCAGCTGGCCTGGCTGCGCCGGCGCGGGCTGCGGGGCGTGTCCGTGGCCGAGCTGCTGGCCGCCCGCGCCCGGGGCGGGGGTCGGGACCTGGTCGGGCTCACCTTCGACGACGGGTACGCCGACTTCGTCACCGGCGCCCTGCCGCTGCTGCGCCGCTGGGGCTGCCGCGCCACCCTGTTCGCCCTGCCCGGACGGCTCGGCGGCGACAACGCCTGGGACCCGCTCGGCCCGCGCAAGCCGCTGCTGACCGCGGACGGCATCCGGCGCGCGGCCGCCGAGGGCATGGAGATCGGCTCGCACGGCCTGACCCACGTCGACCTGACCAAGGCGGACGACCTCACCCTCAAGACCGAGCTCGTCGAGAGCCGCGCGCTGCTCGAGGAGCTGACCGGCGTCCGCGTCGACGGCTTCTGCTACCCCTACGGCACCATCGACGCGCGCGCCGTCGACGCCGTACGGGAGGCGGGCTACGCCTACGCCTGCGCCATCGACCCCGGCCCGCTCACCGGCCCGCACGCCCTGCCGCGCGTGCACGTCGGCCAGGACGACACCTCCTGGCGCCTGTACCTCAAGCACCGGCTGCACCGGCTGCGGCGGCGTCCGGTGGAGGGCCTGTGACATGAAGGCCCTGCACATCATCACCGGCCTCGGCGTCGGCGGGGCCGAGCAGCAGCTGCGCCTGCTGCTGCGCCACCTGCCCGTCGACTGCGACGTGGTGACGCTCACCAACCCCGGCGCGGTCGCCGAGGGCCTGGCCGCCGACGGCGTCCGCGTGACCCACCTGGGCATGGGCGGCAACCGCGACCTGGCCGCGCTCCCCCGCCTGGTCCGGCTGATCCGCGCCAGCGGCTGCGACCTGGTGCACACCCACCTGTACCGGGCCTGCGTCCACGGCCGGCTCGCCGCCCGCCTCGCCGGGGTCCGCGCGGTCGTCGCCACCGAACACTCCCTGGGCGACTCGCAGATGGAGGGCCGCAGGCTGACGGCGGGGGTGCGCGCGCTGTACCTCGCCAGTGAGCGCCTGGGCTCGGCGACGGTCGCCGTCTCCCCGGCGGTGGCCGACCGGCTGAAGCACTGGGGCGTGCCCGCGCCCCGCATCGAGGTCATCCCGAACGGCATCGACCTGGACCGCTTCCGCTTCGACCGTCAACGGCGCGAGCGCACCCGCGAGCACCTCGGCCTGCCCGAGGGCGCGTACGTCGTCGGCGGGATCGGCCGGCTCGCCCCGGGCAAGCGGTTCGACGTCCTCGTCCACGCGCTCACCCGGCTCCCGGACGACTGCCGGCTGCTGCTGGTGGGCGGCGGCCCCGAGGAGCAGGCCCTGCGCCGTACGGCCCGCGAGGCCGGTGTGGCCGGACGCGTCCTGTTCACCGGTGAACGTCCCTACCTTCCCGACGGCTCCTCCGGCCCCGACCTGCCCTCGCTCACCTGTGCGATGGACCTGCTCGCGTCCCCGTCCGCGGAGGAGGCGTTCGGTCTGGCCGCCGTGGAGGCGCTGGCCTGCGGCCTGCCCGTGCTCTACGCCTCCTGCCCGGCCATCGAGGCCCTGCCGCCGCCGGCCGCCGCCCGCCGTGTGCGCGGCGGCCCCGAGGCGTACGCCCGTGCGATCGCCGAGGTCCGCGCGGCGGGTCCCCGGCCGCGCACGGCCCCCGAGGCCGTGCACCGCTACAGCATCACCCGCAGCGCGGCCCGGCTCATGGACGTGTACGCGGCAGCGGTCGCCGGCTCGTCGCCATCCCCCTCACCTCTGGTCTCATCCCTGGGAGCAAGCCCCTCATGACCGACACCCCGACCCGTCAGCGCCGCCTGTCCCTGGCCCGTCTCAGGAGGCTGCGGCCGCCGTCCTGGTCCGTGCTCGCGGCGGGCGCCGTCCTCGGCGGTCTGTGCGGCGGCGCGTACGGTGTGCTGACACCCCCGACATACACCGCCACCAGCTATGTCGTCGCCGTGCCGACCGCGAAGTCCGACTCGGGCTCCGCCCTCGGCTTCGCGCAGGCCTACGGCCGGGTCGCCACCCAGCTCGCGGTGCTGGTCGACGCGCAGGACAGGGCGGGCGTGCCGCTGCGCACCCTGCAGCGGAACGTGCAGGCGGCGACCTCGCCGGACGCTCCGATGGTCGCCGTGTCGGCCACCTCCTCGCGTCCGGTGCTGGCCGCGGACATGGCCAACGCCGTCTCCCAGGCGCTGATCCGGCAGGCGGGCACCGCCAAGGACAGCACCCAGGTCCAGCTCGTGCAGTTCTCCCGGGCGGTCAGGCCGACCGAGCCGACGTCCGCCTCCGCCTGGGTGACCGCCCTGGTGGGCGCGAGCGCGGGCGGGCTGCTGTGCGGTCTGGCCCTGCTGGTGCGGCCCCGGCGCAAGGACCAGGAGGACGACCCCGCCCCCGCCGCCTCGGTGCCCGGCCCGGCCGTCGCCGCCGAGGCCGGACAGCGGTGACGGCCGTGCGCGGGCGGTGCGCGCCGCCGGCGGCGGCCCCCGGGGCGGACCGGCCGCCACCGACGGGGGCGCTGCCTGCCGTCCGGTCACCAGTCGAAGCGGACGCAGAGCCTCCCGCCGAGCCAGCGCTCCACCCAGCTGCCCAGGTCCACCGGCGTGCAGCCC
>NZ_POTZ01000649.1 GCF_003236365.1 Streptomyces sp. NTH33 | reverse complement strand
GGCCGTACACCGTGCCGGTGGTGGCGCAGGGGCCGTACACCGTACGGGTGACGGACCGGGCGGTCGAGCCGGGCGGGCGCGAGGTGGTCCTGCGGCCGCCGTCCCTCGTGGTCGGCGTCGGCGCGTCCGGGGGTGCTCCCGTGGAGGAGGTGCTGGGGCTGGTCGAGGGCGCGTTGCGGGACGCGGGGCTGTCCGTGCGGTCCGTCTCCTGCCTCGCCACCGTCGACGCCAAGGCCAAGGAGCCGGGCCTCGTCGCGGCGGCCGGACGGCTGGGGGTCCCCCTGGTGACGTACTCCGCCGAGCAGTTGGCGGCGGTCGACGTGCCCAACCCGTCCGCCGCACCGCTCGCCGCCGTCGGTACGCCGTCGGTCGCGGAGGCGGCCGCGCTGCTCGGCGGGGGTGAACTCCTCGTGCCCAAGCGGAAGTCGGAGCGGGCGGACGGGCGGCCGGCCATGGCCACGTGTGCCGTGGTGCGGCGGCCGGGGCGCGGCCGGCTCGCGGTCGTCGGGCTGGGGCCGGGCGCCAGGGACCTGCTGACTCCGCGCGCGAAGGCGGAACTGCGGCGCGCCTCCGTGCTGGTGGGGCTCGACCAGTACGTCGACCAGATCCGCGACCTGCTGCGGCCCGGCACCCGGATTCTGGAGTCGGGGCTCGGAGCGGAGGAGGAGCGGGCGCGGACGGCGGTCGCCGAGGCCCGGCGCGGCCACGCCGTGGCGCTGATCGGCAGCGGGGACGCCGGGGTGTACGCCATGGCCTCCCCCGCGCTCGCCGAGGCGTCGGACGACATCGACGTGGTCGGCGTGCCGGGGGTCACGGCGGCGCTCGCGGCCGGGGCGGTCCTGGGCGCGCCGCTCGGGCACGACCACGTGTCGATCAGCCTGTCCGACCTGCACACGCCGTGGGAGGTCATCGAGCGGCGGGTGCGGGCGGCGGCGGAGGCCGACCTCGTCGTGACCTTCTACAACCCGCGTTCCCGGGGCCGCGACTGGCAGCTGCCCGAGGCGCTGGCGGTCCTCGCCGGGCACCGGGAGCCGACGACGCCGGTCGGTGTCGTACGCAACGCCTCGCGGCCGGACGAGTCCAGCCGGCTGACGACGCTGGCCGGGCTGGACCCGGCGACGGTCGACATGATGACGGTCGTGACGGTCGGCAACACGGCGACCCGTGAGATCGCGGGGCGGATGGTCACGCCGCGCGGCTACCGCTGGCAGGAGACCCGGGAGGACCGGAAGTGAACCGCGTCGTCCACCCCATCGAGCAGGAGTCCTTCCGGCGGCTGCGCGCCCGCCTGGACACCTCGCACCTCCCTCCGCTGACGCGGGCGGTGGTGGAGCGGGTCGTCCACTCCGCCGCCGACCTGGAGTACGCCTCCGACCTCGTCATGGACGAGGGCGAGCTGGTGACGGCGCACGCCGCGCTGCACGCGGGGGCGCCCGTGGTCGTGGACGTGGAGATGGTGGCGGCCGGGATCACCCGGCGCGACACCGTCTGCCGCCTGAAGGACGCCGGGCCGGGCCCCGGGCTGACGCGTTCGGCGCACGCGGTCCGGCTGGCGTACGAGGAGGTCGGCCCGGGTGCCCTGTGGGTGATCGGCTGCGCCCCGACCGCCCTGGAGGAGCTGCTGGGGCTGGACGCCTCCCCCGCACTCGTCATCGGTCTGCCCGTCGGTTTCGTCGGGGCGGCCGAGTCCAAGGCCGCGCTGCGCGAGAGCGGGCTGCCCGCGGTGAGCAACGTGTCCGAGAAGGGCGGTTCGGCGGTCGCCGCCGCCGCGCTCAACGCCCTGCTGTACCACCCCACTTCGCTCGCATCACCCGAGGAGACCCTGTGACCACCCCGCCGCCCGCCCTGCTGATCGCCGGTCACGGCACCCGGGACGAGGCCGGAGCCGAGGCGTTCCGTGACTTCGTACGGGAGTTGGGCCGCCGCCATCCCGAACTGCCCGTCGCGGGCGGCTTCATCGAGCTGTCCCCGCCGCCGCTGGGCGAGGCGGTGGCCGATCTGGTGGGGCGGGGGGTACGGCGTTTCGCCGCCGTACCCCTGATGCTGGTGTCCGCCGGGCACGCCAAGGGCGACATCCCGGCGGCGCTGGCCCGCGAGAAGGAACGGCACCCGGGGATCTCGTACACCTACGGCCGCCCGCTGGGCCCGCACCCCGCGCTGCTGAGCGTGCTGGAGCGGCGGCTGGACGAGGCGGTGGATCCCTCCTGGGACCGCTCCGGGGTGACGGTGCTGCTGGTCGGGCGTGGCTCGACGGACCCGGACGCCAACGCCGAGGTGTTCAAGGCGGCGCGGCTGCTGTGGGAGGGGCGGGGGTACGCCGGTGTGGAGACGGCGTTCGTGTCGCTGGCGGCGCCGGACGTGCCGAGCGGTCTGGAGCGGTGCGCGAGGCTGGGCGCGCGGCGGGTCGTGGTCCTCCCCTACTTCCTGTTCACGGGCGTCCTGCCGGACCGGGTGCGGCGGCAGACGGCGGACTGGGCGGCGGCGCACCCGGAGGTCGAGGTGCGCTCGGCGGACGTGATCGGGCCGGAGCCGGAGCTGCTGGACCTGGTGAGGGAGCGGTACGAGGAGGCGGTGAAGGGCGACCTGCGGATGAACTGCGACTCGTGCGTGTACCGGATCGCGCTGCCGGGCTTCGAGGACAAGGTGGGGCTGCCGCAGCAGCCGCACTACCACCCGGACGACGACGGCCATCACCACGGACACCACCACGGGCACCACCGCGGTGGACACGCACACTCCCATGCGCACTGAGGACGGGATGCTGGGCGTCCACGGCCACGACCTGCGGCACCACGGAGACGCCGAGGTGCGGGACGACGGTGCGGCCCTGGTGGACCTCGCCGTGAACGTGCGGGCCGGCACGCCTCCGGCGTGGCTGCGGGAGCGGATCGCCGCCTCGCTCACCGGTCTCGCGGCCTACCCGGACGGGCGGGCCGCGCGGGAGGCGGTGGCGGCGCGGCACGGGCTGCCGGTGGAGCGGGTGCTGCTGACGGCGGGGG
>NZ_POTZ01000648.1 GCF_003236365.1 Streptomyces sp. NTH33 | reverse complement strand
CCCCGAGCCCCCGCCTCCTTCCCCGCGTTCACGCCTTCGCGTGAACGGGGGGAATCCCCGTGGGGAGGACCTCCATGGCCGGCACCGGCTCCGCTCCGCGCCGGCGCGGGCGTGTCCCGCACGGCGTCGCCGCGTGCCTGCCCGTCGCCCGGGAGGCCGGCCGCCGACGGCTCGTCCTCCGGGTGCGGCCTGGCCTGCTCCGGGATGCCGTCGATGCCGCCCGCCGCGCGCCGGGGCACGGCGGGGCCGCCCGGGGTGGTCCCGCCCGGGTTCGTGGCTCCGTCCGCGCGGGCGGGAATCCCGCCCTCGGCCGGCAGCTCCCGTGTGCCGCGCTCTTCGTCCCGCACCGGCCCGTCCCCGTCCCTCACGCCGGCCCGGGTCCCGCGCCGCGCTGTTTGTAGAGGCTGATCGACACGGTCCTGTCCTCGTCCACGGCGGAGGAGACCTTGCCGGCGAGCGCGGACAGGACGGTCCAGGCGAACGTGTCCCGCGAGGGCGCGTGACCGTCCGTGGTCGGGGCCGAGACGGTCACCTCGAGCGAGTCGTCGACCAGCCGGAAGACGCAACTGAGCACCGAGCCGGGCACGGCCTGCTGGAGCAGGATCGCGCAGGCCTCGTCCACCGCGATGCGCAGGTCCTCGATCTCGTCGAGGGTGAAGTCCAAGCGGGCCGCGAGACCGGCCGTGGCCGTCCGCAGCACCGACAGGTAGGCACCCGCAGCCGGCAGCCGGACCTCCACGAAGTCCTGGTTCGCCACGGGCTCGCCTGCGATCTGGGACACCCTCACCTCCAAGGTGGTACAAGCTCTCTCAGGGCCGAGGGTCGCCCCCCGGGGGTAACGCGATACATGGTTCAGCCGTGACGCTACCGCGCTCTCGGCATTCCTGTCCCGGGACCCCGACCCCTTGCTGTCACTCATAGTAAACCTACGGATACGCTCCGTGGCTAGGGGGTCTGCGGGCCCAAATGGGAACAGCGCGGGCCGGATTGTCGTACCCAGACGCCGGACGGTCGAACCGTCGGACCGTCCGGCCCCGGTCGCACGAGCCCGGCCGCCCGGGCACGGTCACACGAGCACGTGGTCCACGAAGCACCAACGCCAGTCCTCACCGGGCTCGAAGGTCCGCATCACCGGATGGCCGGTTTCCTTGTGGTGCCTGGTCGCGTGCTGTCCCGGCGAGGAGTCGCAGCACGCGACGTGCCCACAGGTCAGGCACAGCCGCAGCTGCACCGGATCCGTGCCGTCCGCCAGGCACTCCGGACAGGTCTCGCTCTCGGGTGCGGGCTCCGGACGCGGCAGCGTGCCGGCGTGCGTGCACTGTTTCATGATTGCCAGGTTACGACGGGCGCGCGGGTGACCGCGTGGAAAAGCGGGCGGCGAGAACGACGGGCGGGTGAGGACGATGGACGTGATGCCGCTGCTGTTGCTGGTCGCGGGCAGCACCGCGGTGGCCGGGGCCGCCCGGCGCACCCCCGTACCGGCACCCCTGCTGCTGGTCGCGGCCGGACTGGCGGTCTCCTACGTCCCCGGCGTGCCCGCCTACACCCTCGAGCCCGGAGTGGTCCTGCCGCTGCTGCTGCCCCCACTGCTGTACACGTCGGCCATCGACAGCTCCTACCTCGACCTGCGCGCGCAGCTGCGGCCCGTGGCGCTGCTCTCGGTCGGGTACGTGCTGTTCGCGACCTTCGCGGTCGGCTGGGCCGCGTACCTGATCGTGCCGGGGCTGCCGCTGACGGCCGCGCTGGTGCTGGGCGCGGTCGTGGCGCCGCCGGACGCGGTCGCGGCGACGGCGGTGGCCCGCCGGGTCGGGCTGCCCTCGCGGATCACCACGATCCTGCAGGGGGAGTCCCTGCTCAACGACGCCACCGCGATCACCGCCTACAAGGTGGCGGTGGCCGCCGCGGTCGGTGAGGGAGCGACCTGGGCCGGGGGCATCGAGGAGTTCCTGGTCGCGGCCGTCGGCGGCGTCGGCGTCGGACTGGTGCTGATGGCGCCGCTGCACTGGCTGCGCACCCACCTGAAGGAGCCGCTGCTGCAGAACACGCTCTCCCTGCTCATCCCGTTCGTGGCCTACGGCGTCGCCGAGCAGCTGCACGCCTCCGGTGTTCTCGCCGTCGTCACGGTCGCCCTCTACCTCGGTCACCGCGCGTGGGAGGTCGACTTCGCCACCCGGCTCCAGGAGGAGGCGGTGTGGAAGATGGTCGCCTTCGTCCTGGAGTCCTCGGTGTTCGCCCTCATCGGACTGCAACTGCCGGTCGTCCTGAAGGGCCTCAGGGCGCACGCGGGCGCCGAGGCCGCCTGGTACGCGGTCGCCGTCTTCCTGGTGGTCGTCGCCACCCGGTTCGTGTGGGTGTACCCGGCGGCGTTCCTGCCCCGCCTGCTGTCCCGGCGCGTCCGCGCACGGGAGGAGAACCCCACCTGGAGGGGCGCGATGGTCACCGCCTGGGCCGGGATGCGGGGTGTGGTGTCCCTGGCCATCGCCTTCTCGATCCCGGCCACGCTGCACGACGGCGAGCCGTTCCCCAGGCACAGCCTGCTGCTCTTCCTGACCTTCACGACGGTCATCGGAACGCTGGTGGTGCAGGGCCTGACGCTGCCGCCGCTGATCCGCCTGCTGAGGTTCCCCGGCCGGAGTGCCCAGGTGGAGACCCTGGCCGAGGCGAACGCCCAGGCACAGGCCTCCCGGGCCGCCGAGCAGCGTCTGGAGGAACTCCTCCAGGACGAGCGCAACGCCCTGCCCCGGCCGCTCGCCGACCGGCTCCGCACGGTCCTGGAGCGCCGCCGCAACTCCGTGTGGGAGCGCCTCGGTCAGGTCAACCCGGTCACCGGCGAGTCGGTCGACGACACCTACCGCCGGCTGTCCCGGGAGATGATCAGCACCGAGCGCGAGGTCTTCGTACGTCTGCGGGACGGGCGCTACATCGACGACGAGATGCTGCGCACCCTGCTGCGCAGGCTGGACCTGGAGGAGGCGGCCGCCTACCGGGAGGCGGCGTGAAGGCTGTCT
>NZ_POTZ01000647.1 GCF_003236365.1 Streptomyces sp. NTH33 | reverse complement strand
CGCCAGCTACCGGCTGAAGAACCGCCTCACCGCCATCGAAGGCGGCATCACCGCCGTCAGCTGACCCGGACTCAAGCTCTGCACATCAGCCCGTACATACCTCTGCACTACAGCCCGTACGCCGACAACTGGACCCCGCCCTGGGAAGTCACTGACGGCGGAACGCCGTGACGGCGGCTACGTTCTCGGTGCCCGTCCCGGTCACCGACCGTCGAGGCGGGCGAGCACCGCTCTCACCGCGTCGTCCGGGCGCTGCACCGTGCGTAGGTGAGGCTTTTCCTCTCGAGAGGGCTTCCTGGGGAACCCCGGGGGAGCCGTCGGTCTACGAAGAAGCAACACTTCCACGCGGAGAGTAAACGGACTCCTCGCGGAGAATGCAGGACTCTTCACGGAGGGAGCAGGCGGCGAGGGCCTCAGCTCCGGCCACGGGGAGGAGCTCGCCGACGTCTTCCTCTACCTGGCCGCGATCGCCGAGATGCAGGGCGTCGACCTCAGTCAGGAGGTCAGGCGCAAGATCGAGAAGAACGCACGCCGCGTCTACACCTGTGGGGACAACAGCTCACTTGTGCGGACCGGCGGAGAGTAGTCCCGATACGGCCGGAGCTGCACCAAGTCCTCGCCTGGCTGCGCCGGCGAATCAGCGGTAGCCGGTCAGGATCGTGTGCCGCGGACTTGGTACCGGGCGGTGGCGTGCCGGCCAGTCTGCTCCTTCAAGTGGGTGACGAAGCACGGACAGTGGTTGCTGTCCTCGTTCAAGATGAGAGTGACGTGCTCGCCCACTTCCAAGGGCGCTGGTTCCCCTCCGCTCGGCCCCCCCGTTGCGAAACCGTGAGCACTTTCCGGGAAAGTGTTCACGGTTTCGCGGAGTGCACCCCTTGAGCGCGCACGGCCGTACGGATTCACCGACAAGATCATGGTGTCGCCGATCACCACCGGGATGTGCCGCGGGCGGGGGAGACGCGATGGGCAAGACGGGGCGGCGCGGTTGTCCGCGCCGCGCTCAACGCGGGTAAGGCTGGGCCGGCGGCTGGGAACGGCTGCCTGATCGTCCCTCCAAAACACGTCGGCCGACTGTAGATGCGCTGTGCGAGGGCGCGTTCGCCGATTGCCTTCTTTCCGCGGAACTCCGTGAACCTGTCCAACAGTGCGTCCCCGTACGCGACTCCAAGAACACGAGGTGACCCTTTTCGGCGTGGGCCGTGACGGTTCGGACGCGGTTCGTGGCGTTCACGTGGCGTACGGTTGGACCGGCCGCTCGGGCCGGTCGTCCGGCATGCTGGGGCAGGGCCTCGGGGCGGTGTGCCGGTTGCCCCGACTCGACAGGAGAGTGCGCGAGACGCCCAAGACCACGCAGCTGCGTATGGACGCCTACGCCCTTGTCCCGGACACCCGCCGGGCCATCGACCGGGGCAACACGGAAAGCCTCTTCCCGCGCCTGGCCGGATGACCGCTCGTCGCGAAGGCGGGCCGTCCCGCAGGGCCGCAGCCTGCCAGTGTCCCGTCTCATTCGATCCAGGGCGTGTATCGAAAGGTGGTGGCCCAACTGCTCGGCCACCAGTCCCTGTTCCGGGCCTCCGCCGACGTCGAGCAGGCGGTCAGGGGCCGGCTTCAGCTGTGAGCTTGGGGCGGCCCACAATGCCCACGATCGATGCCGCGCGGATCACCTCTGCGCTGAATCCGCCCGCAGTGAAAGTGCCGGTGACCTTCTCGGCGAGCTCGTCCAGGCGATCGCCCGGCGGCTCGTAGAAGGCGTACAGGGCGCCGCCCGAAGCCAAGAGGTCTGCGGCGAGTGCCAGTTCTGCGCGGGCCGGGCCGGTCCAGAACAGGTTGACGTTGATCGCAAAGATCTTGTCGAAGCGTCGGTCGGAGAGGCCCGCGGCCGTCAGGCCCGACTCGGTGAATGCCGTCGTCGCGATTCTGACCCGGCCGTTCCGGACCGCGTCTTCGTTGCGCCGTACGGCCCGTGACGTAGCCGTGGCGGAACGGTCGACGGCCGTGATCGTGCCTGTGGTCAGTAGCGGGCAGACCAGTGCGACCGCGACCCCGCCGCCGCAGCCGATCTCCAGCAGCCGGTCGGATGGCCGCACGTCCAGCGCTGCGATCGCCTGCCTGATGCGCTCCGGAACCGCCATGCCCACCATGCGCGACAAGTGTAGGCGTCTGCGCCTTGTTGCCCTCTCACATCAGGCCAGCGCCTAGTGCCGCATGAGGCCACACTCGTGCGGGTCGGCCGAGAGCAGTCCCAAGAGGGCCGGAACTGCACCAAGTCCTCGTCTGACTGCGCCGGCGGCTCAGCCATAGCCGGTCAGGGTTGTGTGCCGCGGACTTGGTATCGGGCGGTGGCGTGTCGGCCAGTCTGCTCGTTGAAGTAGGTGACGAAGCACGGCTGGCGGCTGCCGTCCTTGTTCAAGATGAGAGTGACGTGCTCGCCCACTTCCAAGGGCGCTGGTTCCGCTTCGTCAAGAAGGAGTGACCCGAGCACGGCCCTCCACTCGGGCAATGTCCTTCCGTGCGGCAGGGCGAGCGCGGCCGTGAGGAATGTCGCGTGCAGGAACGGTCGGTGATGCCTTCGGGACCGGTTGGGCGGGCGGGAACACTTGCTCCGGTCCGTACGCTGGGTCAGCGTACGGACACGTTCGGTGGACTGTACGAATTCGGGTTGGCCACTCTGGTCGTTCTCCAGCAGGGGGAACTGGCACGTGTGCACCTGGAGGTGGGCCTCGAATGACGACCGACCACGTCGAACCGGCGGCTGCTGGCGCGGAGTGCGAGCGGGAACCGGGCCCGTCGGACAGCCTGCGGACGTTCGGGGCTGTCGTCCAGGCGCTGCGCGAGCACGCGGGGCTGAGCCGGGCGGAGCTCGGGGAGCTGGTCCGCTTCTCCAAGCACACGGTGGAGTCGGTGGAGTTGGGGCGGCGGATGCCGGACGAGTCGTTCGTCGAGCGGGCGGAGGAGGCGCTGGGCAACACGGGAGCGTTGCGGCGGTCGGCGTGCTTTTTGACGCGGGGGGAGGCGGGGCT
>NZ_POTZ01000646.1 GCF_003236365.1 Streptomyces sp. NTH33 | reverse complement strand
GTGATCAACGGCTTAGACACCTTGATCATCCGGAGCCGCGTCCTGTTTCACCAAACCGGCGAAGGCGACAACCCGCCCACTACATCGCAACTATGACGTCTCGCCACCCGAGAACGCTCGCGCCCTGGATCAACTCCCGGCAGGTCTCCCACACATCCGGCCCGACTAACTCCCCGGCCCATTCCCCCTGCATGCCACAAGACTGGCCCCGGACCTACCGGTCCGGGGCCGGAACGCAAAAGATTTTCAGTGGCCTTCTAGGCAGTGTCCTACGGGTCTGGTGACTGGGCGGCGTCCATGTCGTTCCGACTCTTGTGGGGCGGGGTGATCTATCCGACGCCGAGTGGGCCCGGCTGAAGTCGCACCTGCCGCGGAACGTCGGGCGAGGGGGGGCGGTGGAAGGAGCCACCGCAGGGTGATCAACGTCCCCGGACAGTCCCTGAAGGCTCCTGACTGGCAACGGTCCTGCTGAACAGGAGAGGCGCGGGACATGGGGCGAGCACCCCCGGCAAGGTGTTCTCGGGGCTGGACGGCTTCAAGTGGGTGCCCGAGCTGGGTGACGTCGCCGCGTTCGGCTCGGTCGGTAGATCTCGTGTGGTCGCTCCCGCGCGATCCGGCCTCGTTCCAGCAGCCGAGGTATGACGTTTTCTGTTCGGGCCCTGTTCGTGCCGCTATTCCGTAGTGCCGCGGCAGAGGCCCTCGACGCGGAACCACAGGCCCGGGGCGTAGACCGCATGGATGACGGCTTCCGCTCCTCTCATAACCCGGAGGATTCTCAGGGCCCCGCTGGGAAGTACGTCGTATTGGTAAGTGATCTCGGTATTCTCCTCGACGGTGTCGTCGTAGGAGATATCCGCCCTACGCTCGTTCGCGTACTCCTTTGGCGGCCGATTCTCCACCAGCTTGATGAAGACGCTCATGGGCCAACGGTACGGTCCTTTCGTGAGCTTCGCCCTCGGGGACGAGGGGAGGTCGCGGCGTCCACTGGCTGGGGCCCTGCTCCTGTTCACGGCAGCCTGGCAGGGGGCGGAGCCTCCTTGGGCGGTCGGCGGCCGAAGCCCGGCTGGTCGCCAGCCAGGATCGCGCGGGTTCGGCGGAATGCGTTGTGTCCACGGTGAAGTGGAGTCGGGTACCGCCTTCGCGGCCGGCCGGGTCGGTCTCCGGCGGGATGATCAGCAGGTCCAGGCGCTCCGCGGTGTAGGAGAACACGAGGAGCTTGTGCGGGTCCTGCTCATTCGTGAACCACCCCACGTGCACCGTGTGTCCGGTGACGGGAACCTTGCGCGGGATCACGGGCCAGAAGGCCGGATTCACCGTGACGTGGGTAACCCGCCCCCAGGAGTGGTCCAGCCTCTCCGCCAGTGCGGGGAGCTCGCGGGAGAGGTCACGCGAGCGAGGCCACCAGGCACCGTCCAGAAGCCCCGGCACCGTTCCCGGCGTCAGGGACAGGCGAGCGGGCGGCGGAGGGGCATGCTCGTCGGTGGTCGTACGGTCGACAGTGACAGCCATGATGCGAACCCTGCCCCGGGCTCGTCGTCGACGGCCCGGCAGTGCGAATCGCCGGGAACGACACCCGCATGGGCGCCGGTGTGCGAAGTGTTCTCGGTTTCTTCACCCTACTCCGGCAGGCGGGTCCGCAGGCCTCGCGCGACCAGGCAACCTTGCGGGAACGCGGGCGTGCGACGACCCTGTGGGCGACCGGCCGCCGGCCTGCGGAGCACGGTGGGATTACTGCGAGCGCTTCGCCCGGTGCTGCCGGCACATTCCGGACGACGAGTGAATGCGCGGAACTCTCGGAGACAGGCGAGCACATCATGGCCGATTCCGACACCCCACGCCTTCCCGGGCTTCTGCCGGATGCGATTCACCATTCCGTGAGACCTGGGACGGCGCTCCTGCGGCTGGAGACGACGCAAGAACGCGGGGGAGTCCTGTAACGGTGCGTGGTGGCCGCGCTCCCGCGACATCCATGCCGAGCTTCCCGGTCTGATCACCGCCCTGACCGAGCGCCTCGGTCCCATCATGCGCGTGGTCCTGGACGGGAGTGCCTGGGAGGAGTTCCCGGCGCGGCAGACCGTCGACGACCGGGTCGTGCGCATCGACTCCTTCCCGGTCGGTGACGACACGGTCCTCATTACCCGGGGCGAGAACGATCACTTCGCTCTGCTGGTGGTCCCGCCCGACGCGGCACCCGACGCGGCACGGGCCGCAATGGCCAGAGCCGTACGGGCCGACAATGTCACCCAGGCCGAACAGATCCTCATCGACACCGGCAGCACTCCGCGGACCTGAACGCCTGGGCAGCGCGGCGTACGGTCAGCCGAGGAAGGACAGCCGGACCTTTCGGTCGGGGGTGTCCCGGCCGGTGGTCACCAGAACGACGGACTGCGAGGTCCCCAGCTCCAGCTCACCGCCGACCACGGGCAGCGTGGCGTGGGGCGGGACCAGGGCCGGGAGCATGTGATCGCGGCCGGGGACCGCACCGCCGTGGCGGTCCTGCCAGCGGTCGTCCGCGCGAAGAACCTCACGGAGGGCCGCCAGCAGGTCGTTGTCACTGCCGGCCCCGGTCTCGATGACGGCCAGGCCGGACGTCGCGTGCGGGGTGAAGACGTTCAGCAGTCCGTCTCTCCCGTGAGCGACCTCCCGGAGGAACGCGGAGCACGCGTTCGTCAGGTCGTGCATGGTTTCGGCGGAGCCGGTTGTCACGTCGACGGTGCGGGTGGTGAAGGTGCCGGTCATGGTTCACCAGTACCCGCTGTACAGGAGCAGCGCTGACGGCTGGACGGGTTGTTCCGCCGGACTCCGATCACCGAAGCCGCCCCGCCGCTCGACCCACGTCATGGGCCGGTCGGTTCATCCCTGTTCGCGACGTACAGGCAGGACTAGGGCGTGTCCGGTGGGTCACCCGTGACCCACCGGACACGCCCTAAGTGGTCGCCCTCGGAAGTTCTTCGGGGGTTGACTGCAGAGTCGGTGTGGTGTCTGGTATCCCGACTTGCCGGATCGCCACTGCGTCGAGGTTGATGTCGTGGACTCCTCTGCGGGCGTCGCGG
>NZ_POTZ01000645.1 GCF_003236365.1 Streptomyces sp. NTH33 | reverse complement strand
GGGCATGGGCGGGCTGCGCGAGGTGGCGGCGCCGTTCGTGGTGCCCGGCCCGTCCGCCGTGACAATCGCGTCGATCAGCTTGGTGACTGTCACGCTCGCTTCGACTGTGCCGTTGTTATATTAGGCCTTCTGCTGCGGATTTCTACGCGCGTCAATCTCCTGTGTGGCCGGGTTCGTTGTCAACGTTTCGGCCATGGGCGGCTGGTAAAGGGGAGATGAATGGGGCGGCATCGGTGGAAACCCGTCTAGGCTGAGCGGTCGAGTCGTACGGCCGTGCACGTCCGCTAGGAGAACCAGCCGATGTCAGACAGGTCCCCGCTCCCGCCGGTTCGGCTCGCTTCCGAACCGGAGCTGGCCCGGGACGCGCTCGCCACCCCGCTGCTGTCGCGCGCCGCGCGGCTCGCCCGCTGGACCGGAGACGGGAGGCGGGTCGACGCCGACGGGCTGCTGACCGAGGAGCAACTGTCCGCCGCGGCCGGGGTGCTCGGCCTGAGCGGGAACGACGCGGCGGCCCGGACGAGGGAGGCGTGGCGGATCGCCGTGGACACCGGACTCGTCGGGATCACCGGCGAGGAGGCGGGCACCGCCGCGGCCGGCGCCGGCCTGGGCCTGCTGACCGGCGGCTCGCCGCACGACGTGCTCGCGATGTGGCTGACCGCGCTCAAGGCCGTGCTGGCGGACGCGAGCGTGCCCGGCGGCGAGGACCCGGCCGGTGAGCCGGCCGAGGGCGCCGTCGGCCTGCCCGCGCCGGGCCGGGACCTGGAGGCCGGGGCGGAGTTCCTCGACGAGGTGCTGGCCGGCCTCTACCTGCTCACCGTCGGCGAGGGCGGATCCGGCGGCGGTCCGGTGCCGCTGCCCGTGCTCGCTGCCTCCGTGGTCGTGCCCGACGGCATGGGGGAGCCCACCGACGACGTGCTGCGGCAGGTCTCCGAGGCGATGATGCGGCTGGACGAGCGGTTCCGGCTGCTCGAGCCGGTCGGACTCGTCGCGTACCGGCCGGTGGACGAGGAGTTGATGACGGACGCCGAGGAGGAGCCGTCGACGCCGGTCGACGAGGCCGACGTGGCCCGCTACGGCATGGTGCGGCTGACCCCGCTCGGACTGTACGGGCTGCGCGCCCGGCTGCTGGAGACCGGTCATGAGGCCCCGGTGGTCGGCGACCTCGCGGACAAGGGCGCCGACGCGCTGCTCGACGGCACCGCCGCGTTCCCCCCGGCCGCCGCTCACGCCGAGACCGAGCAGTGGCTCGCCCGCCGTGAACCCCTCGTCGCCGCAAGGGAGTTGCTCGCCGCGGCCCGTGGCACGGACCCGGGCGCGCCACTGCGCCGGCTGCGCTGCCAGCAGGCCCTGTCGCTGGTCGGCGTCGAGGCCGAACCGGCGCTCAGGGACGTGCTCGACGACGCCGAACTGGGCGGGCTGGCCCGGGTCTGGCTGACCGAGCGCGGCCTGGACGACGTACCGGCGCCGTCCCAGGAGATGATCTTCTGGCTGACCATCGACACGGTGGCCGCGCAACTGGCCGCCGAGGGCGACTCCGAGGAACTGCACGCCCTGGTCAAGGGCCTCGCCGAACAGCACGGCGGCTTCTTCGCGGCGGCCTGGCGGGTGCGCCACCCGCAGACCGCGGACGTGCTGGAGGCGATGGGCCGGCTCCACCCCGACAGGAGGATCGCGAAGGAGGCCCGCAAGGCGGCCTTCAAGGCCCGTTCCGCGCAAGGTGGTTGAGTCCGCGGCCCGTTCCGTGCGCGGTGGTTGAGTCTGCGGCCCGTTCCGCGCAAGGCGGTTGTTCCCGCGGCCCGCACCGGTCCGGTGCGGGCCGCGGCCGGCGTGTCACTTGCTGACGGCGAACCGCATCAGGGCGTGCTCGTCGCCCTGCTTGATCTTCCCCGTCTCGTTGATCACCTGCAGCTTCCAGGACCCGTCCACCCGCATGGCCTTGGCCACGGCGCAGCCGTTGTCCTGGGTGAGCAGGCTCGGCCAGATGTCGGCCACCTGCTGGGAGCTGCCCCCGGTCGCGTCGTACACCTTGAAACTGATGTTGCGCGCCTTCTGGAAGGAACTGCCCTTCTTGAACGCGGCGGCGACGAACACGATCGAGGTGATGTGGGGCGGTATCCGGGCGAACTCGACCGTCACCGTCTCGTCGTCGCCGTCCCCGTGGCCGGTCTGGTTGTCACCGCTGTGCAGCAGCGAGCCGTTGCCGATGGGGTCCAGCGAGTCCAGGCCCGCCAGGCGCACCGGGTCCGAGCCGTGCATGGCGACGGCGATCAGGTCCAGGTCGGTGCCGGCCTTGCGGCGGAGCTTGCCCAGCACTCCGCCGCTGGCGCCCGCGGTCGGGTCCCAGGACACCCCGATGGACATGTGGGTCACCCCGTCCAGGTCCGCCGGTCCGTCTTCCTTCGTCAGTGTGATCATGTGTGGTTCATCCTCTGGTGAAGAAACTGCGCGACAGGCGCATTGTGTCCTACAGCGCCTGGGCGGCCGGCTTCACCATGTTCCGTACGGTGCGGGCCTTGACGAAGTCGCCCATGGCCGTCATCTCCCACTCGCCGGTGAACTGCCGGATGAGCTTGGCCATCATCACACCGGTCTGCGGCTCGGCGTTGGTGAGGTCGAAGCGGACCAGCTCCTCCTCCGTGGTGGCGTCCAGCAGGCGGCAGTAGGCCTTGGCGACCTGGTTGAACTTCTGGCCGGAGAACGAGTTCACGGTGAACACCAGTCCGGTCACCTCCTGGGGGAGGCGCCCGAGGTCGACCACGATCACTTCGTCGTCGCCCGCGCCCTCACCGGTGAGGTTGTCACCGGAGTGCTTGACGGCGCCGTTCAGGATGGTGAGCTTGCCGAAGTAGCAGCTGTCGATGTGGTTGCGCTGCGGGCCGTAGGCGATGACGGAGGCGTCCAGGTCGATGTCCGCGCCGCGGTACGCCGGCTCCCAGCCGAGGCCCATCTTGACCCGGGAGAGCAGCGGGCGGCCGCCCTTGACCAGGGACACGGTCTGGTTCTTCTGCAGGCTGACCCGGCCCTTGTCGAGGTTGACCTTCCCGGCGCCGGGGG
>NZ_POTZ01000644.1 GCF_003236365.1 Streptomyces sp. NTH33 | reverse complement strand
AAGCCGGGGTGGCTGTGTTCGACGGAGCGGGCGGAGGCGCGGGCGCTGGTGGCGGTGGCGACTGGGCGGCGTTCGGTGTCGTAGGTGTCGAGCAGGGCGGGGGCGGCCCAGCCCTGCAGGACGGCGGCCAGTTTCCAGGCGAGGTTGTGGGCGTCCTGGATGCCGGTGTTGGAGCCGAAGGCGCCGGTGGGGGACATTTCGTGGGCTGAGTCGCCGGCGAGGAACACACGTCCGGCCGTGTAGCGGTCGGCCACTCGTTCGGCGGCTCGCCAGGACGCCTTTCCAGTGATTTCGACGTCGAGGCAGGGGGTGCCGATGGCGCGGCGGATGTGCCGTTCCAGGCGGTCCTCGGTGAATTCGTCGAGGGTTTCGCCGCGCTCCGGGTGCCAAGGAGCGTGGAACACCCAGTGCTCCTTGTTGTCGACGGGGAGGAGGGCGCCGTCGGCGTCCGGGTCGGTGAGGTAGCAGCAGATGAAGCGGCGGTCGCCGACGACCTCGGCGAGGAGTTTGGAGCGGAAGGTGACGCTGACGTTGGCGAAGAGGTCGCCGGGGCCGCTCTGGCCGATGCCGAGGCTGCGCCGGACGGGGCTGCGGGGGCCGTCGGCGGCGACGAGGTAGGCCGCGCGGACGGTGTAGCGCTCGTCGGTGGCCCGGTCCCGTACGACCGCTGTGACCCCTTCGTCGTCCTGTTCGAAGGTTTCCATCTCGTGGGAGTAGCGCAGGTCGCCGCCGAGCCGGCGGGCGCCGGCGAGCAGGACGGGTTCGAGGTCGTTCTGGCTGCACAGGCACCAGGCGGTGGGGCTGAATTTCGCGAGGCCGCCGCCCGGGTCGATGTGTTTGAAGAGCCATTCGCCGGCGTCGCCGACCAGGGTGGGGGTCTGCAGGATGCCGTGGTTGTCCGCGAGCAGGGATGCGGCCGTCTTGATGTCGGGCTCGATGCCGGCGACCCGGAACAGCTCCATGGTGCGCACGTTGTTGCCGCGTCCGCGTGGGTGGATGGAGGTGCCGGAGTGCCGCTCGACCAGCAGGTGCGGTACGCCGAGGCGGCCGAGGAACAGCGAGGTGGACAGACCCACCAGGGAGCCGCCGACGATGAGGACGGGTACCTGGTGGTCGGCTTCTTGGTGCATCGGTGCCTCCAGGAGCGGGGTGCGGGTGCGGGGGCGCGTCGCAGTTTCCATGCCCGGTGGAGGGCGGGTCCGCGTGCGTCGGGGGGACCAATCACCCCTGTGATCACCCGGGTGGTGCACACGAGTCGCGGACCGTTCGGTCCCGGCTCAGGATCGAGATCACGCTGACGTCGCGTCATCCGCGGCCGGCGTTCCTTCTGCCCCCGGTCCCGAGAAGTCCCCGAGTTCCGAGAAATCCACCGAGCCTCAAGAAGCTTCCCCAGTCCCGCCAAGGAGACGTACGCAGATGACCGCCATTTCTGAGCGCGTTTCAGAACCCGCCGAGCAGCAGGCCTCGAAAACCGTCTCCCAGTCCGTCTTCGACGGCTCCCGGCTCCGGGTGGTGCTGCTGGTGGACGTCTGCGACGGCGCCCAGCAGCAGTTCCTGGAGGCGTACGAGCAGATGGGCAAGCAGGTCGCCTCGGTTCCGGGGCATGTCAGCGACCAGCTGTGCCAGTCGATCGAGAATCCGTCCCAGTGGCTGATCACGAGCGAGTGGGAGAGCGCCCCGCCGTTCCTCGCCTGGGTGAACAGCGAGGAGCACGTGCGGATGGTGGAGCCGATGCACAGCTGCATCCGGGACACCCGGTCGCTGCGGTTCCACATCGTGCGGGAGACCGGCGGTGAGAAGGCGGCGGCCGGGCGGCGGCTGCAGACCGAGCCGCGGATCGGTGACGGTGTGATCCGGCACGCGCTCACCTTCACGGTGAAGCCGGGCAGCGAGCGGAAGGTCGCCGAACTTCTCGCGAACTACAAGTCGCCCGAGGCGCGGGTCGACGACACGACCCGGTTGTGCCGGACCTCGCTGTTCATGCACGGCAACCGGGTGGTGCGGGCGATCGAGGTGCGCGGGGACCTGCTGGCGGCGCTCAGGCATGTGGCCCGGCAGCCGGGGATCCGGGCGGTGGAGGAGGCGATCAACCCGTATCTGGAGCAGGACCGGGACCTGAACGACCAGGAGTCCGCGCGGGTGTTCTTCACGCGGGCGGCGCTGCCCGCCGTGCATCACGTGACGACCGGTCAGGAGAGCGAGGAGGCGGAGCGGCACGCGCTGTTCTACCCGGCGCGGCCGGGCAGGGGCATGAAGCTGGCCGAGCTGCTGTCCCGGCAGGACGAGCGGGCCGCGGACGACCCGCGCGGGCCGGTGTCGCGCAGCACGGTGTTCGAGCGGGACGACGTGGTCGTACGGCTGATCGACGTCCGGGGTGGTCTGGAGGCCGTCGACCCGGCCGTGGCGCTGGGGCTGGCGGACTCCGCGCAGGTGTCGGAGCTGACCACCCTGCTCGACGAGGGTGCCGCCGGGAAGGGCGGCGACCTGGCGCGGCTGCTCTCCCTGGCCCGTATGGAGCGCATCACCGACCGCCGGTCCGCGCCGGACGCCTGACGCATCCCCAAGTCGGCGCAGCACCCCGCGAGTCGACGTAGCACACCACGGGAGGAACGACGTGATCAAACCCCGACCCAGGATCGTGGATCTCAGTGAGGTCGAGCCCAACACCAAGCGCGGAGGCGATCTGCGCGCCATGCTCACCCCGGCCACGGTCGGTTCCACCAGCGGTTTCATGGGCGTGGCCATCGTGCAGCCCGGTGACCGCATCGGCGAGCACTACCACCCGTACTCCGAGGAGTTCGTGTACGTCGTCTGCGGCGAGCTGGAGGTGGATCTGGACGGCGACCCGCATCCGCTGCGGCCGGAGCAGGGTCTGATGATCCCCGCGTACATGCGGCACCGGTTCCGCAACGTGGGCAAGGTGGAGGCGCGGATCGTCTTCCACCTGGGGCCGCTGGCGCCGCGCCCGCAGCTCGGCCACGTCGACACGGAGGGCACCGAGACCGTGCAGGTGGCGGCCGGCGCGGAGGGGGCCGGCCGCCACCTGCACGGTCTCGGTGC
>NZ_POTZ01000643.1 GCF_003236365.1 Streptomyces sp. NTH33 | reverse complement strand
GCCCCCGGAGCGACTCCCTCGTCATGGCCGAAGCCTTTCCCATGTGGCGTAGGCCACGCCCGCTTAATTTGCATATCAAATGCAAGTTTCAATACCGTTTCGATCAGTCGAGCGATCGCACCGAACGATCGAGCCTTCGAGGAGTCCCCATGCTGTCCGAGCAGTCAGCGGCCACCGTCCGCGCCACCCTCCCCGCCGTCGGCGCGGCCATCGGCGAGATCACCGAGCGCTTCTACGCCCGGCTGTTCGACGCCCACCCCGATCTGCTGCGCGACCTGTTCAACCGCGGCAACCAGGCCGCCGGCACGCAGAAGCAGGCGCTGGCCGGCTCCATCGCCGCCTTCGCGACCTACCTGGTGAACAACCCCGACCAGCGGCCCGACCTGATGCTGGAGCGCATCGCCCACAAGCACGCGTCGCTGGGCGTCCTCCCGGAGCAGTACCCGGTCGTCCACGAGCACCTGTTCGCGGCCATCGCCGAGATCCTCGGCGACGCGGTCACCCCCGAGGTCGCCGCCGCCTGGACCGAGGTCTACTGGCTGATGGCCAACGCCCTCATCGCCATCGAGAAGCGGCTGTACGAGCAGAGCGAGCAGACCGGCTGGCGCGAGTGGGAGGTCGTCGAGCGGATCGAGGAGACCGCGGACGTGGCCACCTTCAGGCTCCGCCCGGCCGACGGCGGCCCGGTGCCCGGCTACCGCGCCGGACAGTACGTCTCGGTCGGCGTGAAGCTCGAGGACGGCGCCCGGCAGATCCGCCAGTACAGCCTGACCGCGGCGCCCGGTTCGCCGGTGCGGCAGTTCGCCGTCAAGCGGGTGGCCGGCGACGCCACGACCCCCGACGGCGAGGTCTCGAACCACCTGCACGCACAGGTGCGCGTGGGCGACGTCCTGCAGCTGTCCGCCCCGTACGGCGACCTCGTCCTCGAGGACACCGACGCGCCGCTGCTGCTCGCCTCCGCCGGCATCGGCGTCACCCCGATGATCGCCATGCTGGAGCAGCTCTCCCTCACCGGCCACAGAGCCCCGGTGACCGTGGTCCACGCCGACCGCTCCCCCGCCGTGCACGCGCTCCGCTCCGACCACGAGGCGTACGCGGCGAAGCTGCCGGACGCCCAGGCCGTCTTCTTCTACGAGCAGGGCGCCGAGGACGCGGCGGGTGCCGGGCGGCCCGGCCTGGCCGACCTCACCGACGTCGACGTCCCGGCCGGCACGCGCGCGTACCTGTGCGGCCCGCTCCCCTTCATGCGGGCGGTGCGCGAGCAGCTCCTCGCCAAGGGTGTGGCCCCGGCCGACATCCACTACGAGGTCTTCGGCCCGGACCTGTGGCTGGCCCGGACCGCGGCCTGACCGAGTCCGCCGGCCCGTGCGAGAAGCCGGCCGGGGCGGTGCGTACCGCCCCGGCCGGCTTTTCCGTGTCCTGGTGCGTCTCACGGTGTGCGTCCGCCCGCTCAGGAGGCCGCCCGGACGCTGGGCAGTCCCAGCAGCAGCGGGCCCGTCGGGGCCGCGACCATGTCGGCGACCGTGAGGGGGCCGAGCGTGGCGTAGAAGGCCTCCTGGGCCCGGCGCAGGGCGCCGCGCAGGCGGCAGTCGGAGCTGAGGGGGCAGGGCGTGGTGCCGTCGCAGTCGGCGACGTCGCCCTCGCCCTCCAGGGACCGCACGAGCGCGCCGATCGAGGCGTTCCGGCCGGCCTCGGTGAGGCTCAGGCCGCCGCCGCGGCCGCGGCGGGCCGTGAGCAGCCCGCGGTGCTGGAGCTCGGCGACGATCTTCGCGGCATGCGTGTACGGCACGCCCATGTCCGCCGCGACCTCCCGGGTCGTGGGGGTGGACCCGCCCGCGACGGCGAGCCGCATCAGGACGCGCAACGCCATGTCGGTGGAGCGCAGCAGCCGCATGCGGCCAGGGTAGATAATATGCATCTGGCATTCAACTTATCGGCCGGGCTCCCTTTCGGCGCTTTCGCCCCACCCCGCCGTGCGCGAGCGCACGCGCGGCACCAGGGGGCGCCGGCTCGCCCGCCTGACCGGCCGTCATCCGCGCGGGCTCGCCCTCGAAGGGGCACGTCGGCTTCCGCCGCCCCCGGCACCGGGGCGTCCGGCTTCAGCCGCCGTGCGTCCGCTGTTCGTTGCCGAGGGGCGGACACGCGTGCGTGTGCAGGACGGCGTCGGCGACGTCCTCGGGGCGGTCGAGCATGAGCAGATGGCCGGCGGGGCCGCTCACCCGGAGCGTGCCGTCCAGCGCCGCGGCCAGCGCCCGCTGCCGGGCCAGCCAGTGCTGCCGCCGGTGCGGGGACCGGCGGGGGTCGTCCGCGGCGAGCACGGTGACGGGCAGGCCGGACGGCAGCGGCCGTGACCGGCGCAGGGCCGCGAGGGCGACGGCCTGGTCGGCGTAGGTGGCGTTCTCGGCGAGGGCCGCGCGCAGCCAGCGGCTGGTGGAGTACGCGCGCCGGACCAGGTCGTACGACGCCGGTTCCCCGCCGCCGACCCGGCCCTCCCGGACCGCCGCCCGACGCAGCGAGGGCCCCGCCACGCGCGGCAGCCCGGCCGCACTCGCCAGCGTGGCGCACGCGCGCGTGGCGGCGTTCCGTACCGCGCGCGCCCTGCGGGGACGGGGGTGCTCCTCGACGCTGGAGTCGACGAGCACGAGCCCGGCCGCCCGCGCGGGGAACAGCCGGGCGAAGGCCTCCGCGTGGAACCCGGCGAGCGAGTGCCCCACCACCGTGGCGGGCCCGTCCAGACCGAGCACGTCCAGGACGGCCGCGATGCGCCGCGCCTCCCCGGCGAGCGTCGGCCACGCGCGCGTGTACCCGCTGAGGCCGAGTCCGGGACGGTCGAAACGGACGACGGTGCGGTGCGAGGAGAGCAGGGCGACGACGGGGTCCCAGTCGAACCAGCACATCCCGAGCCCGGGGCTGAGCACGCAGAGCGGTCCCCTGCCGTCGACGACGGCGTGGTGGACGACACCGCCGATCCCGACGAAGGTCATGGCCGCCTCCCCTGCTTCCGTAAGGGCATCATGACCCCCTCGGGCGCGCCGGCGCGTGCGAGGGGGTCATGATGCC
>NZ_POTZ01000642.1 GCF_003236365.1 Streptomyces sp. NTH33 | reverse complement strand
GAGGGGGCTGCTGGGGGTAGCCGTAGCCGGGCTGCGCGGGCGGCGTCTGCGGCGGCTGCTGGCCGTAGGGGCCCGGCTGGCCGTACGGTCCGGGCTGCTGGGGCTGCCCGCCGTACGGGCCCGGCTGGTTGCTGCTCATTACTGGGTCCCCTCCAGATGCTTATGTGTTCCTGACATCCTCACCCAGGCACGCCGCGCGCAGGTCGTCGGGGTCCCGCACCGTTACAGAACACATGCGGTTCGGGACCGCGTCGTGACACCTCTAAACTGGCCCCGTGACCGAGAACGCTCAGCAGCAGCCACCAGCGCCCGACACCGAACTGCCGACCCAGTACGCGCCGGCCGACGTAGAGGGGCCGCTGTACGAGCGCTGGGTAGAGCGGGGCTACTTCGAGGCGGACGCGAAGAGTGACAAGCCGCCGTACACCATCGTCATCCCGCCACCGAACGTCACCGGCTCGCTCCACCTGGGCCACGCCTTCGAGCACACGCTCATCGACGCCCTCACCCGCCGCAAGCGCATGCAGGGGTACGAGACGCTGTGGCAGCCCGGCATGGACCACGCGGGCATCGCCACCCAGAACGTCGTCGAGCGCGAACTCGCCAAGGAGGGCAAGTCCCGGCACGACCTGGGCCGCGAGGCCTTCGTCGAGCGCGTCTGGCAGTGGAAGAACGAGTCCGGCGGGCAGATCTCCGGCCAGATGCGCCGTCTCGGCGACGGCGTCGCCTGGTCGCGTGAGCGCTTCACCATGGACGAGGGGCTCTCCCAGGCCGTCCAGACCATCTTCAAGCGGCTCTACGACGACGAGTTGATCTACCGCGCCGAGCGCATCATCAACTGGTGCCCCCGGTGCCTGACCGCCATCTCCGACATCGAGGTCGAGTACCAGGAGGACGACGGCGAGCTCGTCTCGATGAAGTACGGCGACGGCGACGACACCGTCGTGGTCGCCACCACCCGTGCCGAGACCATGCTCGGCGACACCGCCGTCGCCGTCCACCCCGACGACGAGCGCTACCGGCACCTCGTCGGCAAGCTCATCAAGCTGCCGCTGACGGACCGGTCCATCCCCGTCGTCGCCGACGAGCACGTCGACCCCGAGTTCGGCACCGGAGCCGTCAAGGTCACCCCGGCGCACGACCCGAACGACTTCGAGATCGGGCAGCGCCACGACCTGCCGGCCATCACCGTGATGGACGAGC
The DNA here is from genome assembly GCF_003236365.1 of Streptomyces sp. NTH33. GTDB lineage: Bacteria > Actinomycetota > Actinomycetes > Streptomycetales > Streptomycetaceae > Streptomyces. Next base: position 1,858 of record NZ_POTZ01000642.1, on the reverse strand, counting down.
ACGCCGTCATCACCGCGCACGGCCCCTTCCAGGGCCTGGACCGCTTCGAGGCCCGCTCCGCCATCGTCGGCGCGCTGCGCGCGGAGGGCCGGATCGTCGCCGAGAAGCGGCCCTACGTCCACTCCGTCGGCCACTGCTCGCGCTGCAAGACCACCATCGAGCCGCGCCTGTCGATGCAGTGGTGGGTCAAGGTCGGCCCGCTGGCGAAGGCCGCCGGCGACGCCGTCCGGGACGGCCGCGTCGCGATCCACCCGCAGGAGATGGAGAAGCGGTACTTCGACTGGGTCGACAACCTCCACGACTGGTGCATCTCGCGGCAGTTGTGGTGGGGCCACCGGATCCCCGTCTGGTACGGGCCGAACGGGGAGGTCGTCTGCGTCGGACCCGACGAGGAGCCGCCCGGTACCGAGGCCGAGGGCTGGAAGCAGGACACCGACGTCCTCGACACCTGGTTCTCCTCCGGCCTGTGGCCGTTCTCCACGCTCGGCTGGCCCGAACGGACCGAGAGCCTGGCGAAGTTCTACCCGAACTCCGTCCTGGTCACCGGCTACGACATCCTCTTCTTCTGGGTCGCCCGGATGATGATGTTCGGCCTGTACGCGATGGACGGCACCCCGCCGTTCCACACCATCGCCCTGCACGGCATGGTCCGCGACCAGTTCGGCAAGAAGATGTCGAAGTCCTTCGGCAACGCGGTCAACCCGCTGGACTGGATGGACAAGTACGGCTCCGACGCGCTCCGGTTCACGCTCGCGCGCGGCGCCAACCCGGGCGTGGACGTCCCCATCGGCGAGGACTGGGTCCAGGGTTCGCGCAACTTCGCCAACAAGATCTGGAACGCCACCCGCTTCGCGCTGATGAACGGCGCGACGGTGGACGGTCCGCTGCCGGACGCCTCGAGGATGTCGGCGACCGACCGCTGGATCCTGTCCCGGCTGAACTCGGTCGTCGCCGAGGTCGACGCGTACTACGAGGACTTCCAGTTCGCCAAGCTGTCCGACGCGCTGTTCCACTTCGCCTGGGACGAGGTCTTCGACTGGTACGTCGAGCTGTCCAAGACCACCTTCCAGGAGGGCGGCGAGGCGGCCGAGGTCTCCCAGCGGGTGCTGGGCGAGGTCCTGGACGTCACGCTGAGGCTGCTGCACCCGGTGGTCCCGTTCGTCACGGAGACGCTGTGGACCACCCTTACGGGTGGTGAGTCGGTCGTCATCGCCGAGTGGCCGGCCGACAGCGGCTTCCGGGACGCGGCGGCGGAGAAGGAGATCGAGACCCTCCAGTCCGTCATCACCGAGGTCCGCCGCTTCCGCGCCGACCAGGGCCTCCAGCCCGGCCAGCGGGTGCCGGCGCGGCTGACGCTGAACGGTACGGCGCTGGTGCCGCACGAGGCGGCGATCCGGCAGTTGCTGCGGCTGCAGCCGGAGGGCGGCTCCTTCACGGCCACGGCGACCCTGCCGGTGGCGGGCGTCGAGGTCGCGCTGGACCTGTCGGGCGCGATCGACGTGGCCGCCGAGCGGAAGCGGCTGGCGAAGGATCTGGCCGCGGCGGAGAAGGAGAAGGCGCAGGCCAACGCCAAGCTCGGCAACGAGGCGTTCCTGGCGAAGGCGCCGGACCACGTGGTCGAGAAGATCCGTACGCGCCTGGCCAAGGCCGAGGAGGACATCACGCGGATCGCCGCGCAGTTGGAGCGGCTGCCGCAGGCGTGACGGCCGTACGCCGCTGAAGGCCCCGGAGCCGTCGGGCTCCGGGGCCTTCGGTCGCGCGGGGCGGGCACAGGCCACGGTGGCACGCATGCCCGCAGGCCGCGTACGTAGACTGGGCCCCGTGAGTGACCTCCCCCCGGACCCCAGCGGTCAGCCCG
>NZ_POTZ01000641.1 GCF_003236365.1 Streptomyces sp. NTH33 | reverse complement strand
GCACCGGACGGCGGGGCGGCGGGGCCGTCGCGTACCGCCGCGGTGATGACCGCCGCCCACGCGGCGGCCTCGGCGCGCTCCTCGTCGCCGGTCGCCTCCAGCACCGCCTCGTGGGTCCACTCGTACAGGGAGCGGTCGAAGGACGCGTCCAGGTAGCTGAGCGCGTTGTGGATGCTGGTCTGCCGCCACATCAGCCGCGTGCCGGAGGACGCCCAGCGCGGCCGGGGCAGCCGCAGGCGGCGGCGGGTGAGGACGCCGTCCAGCTCCCGCTCCAGCGGCTCCAGACGCGCGTACGTCCGCCGGGCCCGCCGGCACTCCGCCAGCCGGGGCCCGGCCAGCGGCACCAGGATGCCCGCCGACGTCAGCAGCGCACCCAGCCCGGCCGCGGCCGGCGAGACGTCCGTACCGAGTTCCGACCAGTCCCGCCCGCACCAGCGGGCGACCACGGCGACGAGCTTGGTCACGCTGTACCCGGCGCCGCACAGCGACCCCAGCCCCAGGACCAGCAGCCCCGCGCGCAGCCAGCCGTCCACCTCGCGCGCCCACCGCACCGAGGAGACCGTGGTGACGCTGACGGCGGCGAGGTGCCCCACCAGGTACAGCACGATCATCTCGGCGATGAACGGGGTCGTCGCGTAGTAGGTGTCCAGGTCGGTACGCCGCTCCACCGGCGCCTCGCCGAGCGCGAAGGCGGTGGCGATGCCGGCCAGCACCAGCGCGTAGGCCACGATCCAGCGCCGCGCCACCCGGTGCACCCGCGCGCCGCCCCGCCAGTACACGACGAGCACCTGGGAGGCCGCGCTGTAGGCGGTGATCGACGCGTACGTCAGCGGCGCGGCGAGGTTCGGGACGCCGCTGAGCCGGTTGACCGCGCCCACCGTCGGCGGGGCCCCGAGGAGGAAACAGGAACCCGCCAGGCCCAGCACCGCGCAGATCGCCCGCAGATACGGATCACGCCAGTGACGGAGCAGGTCCGGGGCCTTCACCACCAGGCCCAGCCACAGCACACCACAACTGACGTAGTTGATCAGTCCGCTCATCTACCCCTGTTCCCACGGTAGTTGAGCGCAGCCCCGATGCGTCCGGCCAAATCCTGCCCGCCGTCGGCGCCCACGCCGGACACCGGGTCCGCCGGCTCCTCCAGCCAGGCCCGCAGCCGACGGCCCATCAGCATGCCGAACCGGTCGGCCTCCTGCTCGTCCGCCAGGCTGAAGTCGGTGCGCGCCGCCACCGGCCGGGGCGGCCCCGCGGCGGGCGCGGCGTCCGCGTCGGCGGCCCGCCGGCTCATGTGCCACACCTCGTGACAGAAGATCACGATCTGGTGCCACACGGCGGCCCGCCGGTCCACGACGACCACGTCCTGCGTCTCGCCCTCCAGCCACAACCCGCTGGCGGTGTGCGGCGGAAAGACCTCCCGGCGGACCACGACCCGGCGGCCCCGCCAGGCGCTGACGGAGTCGACGAGCGCCGCGAACAGCGTCTCGGGATCGGCGGGAACCGGCACCCGGACAGGGTCGATCAGCGCGTCGGCCAGCCGCCGCATCTCCCTTTTCCTACGCACCATCTTCCCCCGTGCACCTCTCACGCCTGCCCCCATCATCCCCGGGCCCGGGGCGAGGAGGAAAGGTCCTTTCACCATGATCACTCATGGGCGGGCACGCTCCCCGCCGGCGCCGCGGCCCGCAGCCGTACCGCCGCGACACGGTCGGGGCGGCGCAGCGCCCGGGAGACGGCGCCGATCTCCCGCAGCAGTTCCGTGGTGTCGCGGTCGGGGCCGCCGTCGCCCTCGGGCGACTGCTCCCGCCGCTCCACGGCGTCCAGGACCGTCACCGCGGCGGCCAGCGCCCCGGCCTCCTCCGGCGCGAACCCCAGCTCCAGCGCGGCCCGGTACGCCCGCCGGTGCAGCTCCTCGTCGATACGGCGGGCCAGCGGTAGCAGCACGTCGCGGATGAACGTCTCCCGCCGGGTCAGCCTGAGGTCCGGGCCGCCGCGCGGCAGCAGCGCCGGCCCCCGGCCGTTCACGGCCCGCATCAGCAGGTACAGCGGCCGCAGTTCGCGGTGGGCGAGCCGCACGCGCCAGCGGCCGTGCAGGTACTGGCCGGCGTGCGGGAGGATGAACCCCACCGCGATCAGGATGGCCGACACACAGGCGACGGGCGGCGCCACGTCCGTGCTCAGCCAGTCCAGGTCGTGCCCGGTCCAACGGGCCGCCGCGGCGGTGAGTTTGGAAGCGTCGAACAGCAGGTTGAGGCCGTAGCCGACGCCGAGCGACTTCAGCCCGCAGCGCAGCCAGACGTCCAGCCCGTCGGTGCGCACCCAGTTCCACACCACCCGCGAGGTGATGAGCACGGCCACGGCGTGCGCGAGCAGGTAGAGCAGGATCTCCTCGCGCATGAACGGGGTGTCGGCGTAGTACGTGTCCAGGTCCCGCAGCCGCTCCACGGGCACGTCGGCGAGCGCGAACAGCACCCATAACGCGACGATCACCCCCGAGTAGACCGAGATCACCCAGCGCATGGCACGCCGGGTCGCGGCGGAACGGTCCGACAGCCCGTTCCGCCAGGCGATGATCAGCAGCAGACAGGACCCGCAGAACGCGGTGAGCAGCGAGTACACCCAGGGCGCCGAGATGTTCGGCACGCCCGTGACCCGGTTGGTCCAGCGGATCGTCGACGGTGCCACGAACACGAACACCGCGCAGGCGAGCAGCAGCAGCCCGCCGACCGCGCGCAGCATCGGGTCCTGCCACAGCCGGATGATCGTGGGCAGCTTGATCACCAGCGCGGCGGTGAGCACCGCGGCCGGGATCCAGAAGGAGACGGAGCACTGGCCGGCCAGCACGGCGGGATCCAGGGCGAGCCGGACGGGCCCGGCGGCCGACCCGGCCAAGACCATCGCCCCACCCCTCCCGGCCGCCTCCCGCTGGGCGGTCGTCCGAGCCTACGCGGCCGGAGTTGTCCGCGCCATGCGATCCGGCGACCGCCGCGCGAGCGGAAACGACCGTTGTCCGCCGCATCGCGCGTGCACCGCTGCCTCCGCTCAGCGCCCCGGCGAGTCCACCGGCG
>NZ_POTZ01000640.1 GCF_003236365.1 Streptomyces sp. NTH33 | reverse complement strand
GTGCAGACGCTCGCCCAGCCGCGCGGCCCGCGCCTGGTACTCGCCCGTGCGCAGCATCGCGATCACCTCCAGCGCCACCGCGCACGCCAGCGGATTCCCGCCGAACGTCGACCCGTGCTCGCCCGGCCGGAACACCCCGAGCACCTCCCGCGACGACACCACCGCCGACACCGGCAGGATCCCGCCGCCCAGCGCCTTGCCCAGGACGTACATGTCGGGAACCACCCCCTCGTGCTCGCACGCGAAGGTACGGCCCGTACGCCCCAGCCCCGACTGGACCTCGTCGGCGACGAACAGCACGTTCCGCTCCCGGGTCAGCTCCCGCACCGCCGGCAGGTAACCGGCCGGCGGCACCAGCACCCCCGCCTCGCCCTGGACCGGCTCGAGCAGCACGGCGACCGTGTTCTCCGTCAGCGCCGACCGCATCGCCGTCAGGTCCCCGTACGGCACGATCTGGAAGCCCGGCGTGTACGGCCCGAAGTCCGCCCTCGTCTCCGGGTCGGTGGAGAAGCTGATGATCGTCGTCGTACGGCCGTGGAAGTTGTTGCCCGCGACCACGATCTTCGCCATCTCCGCGGGCACGCCCTTGACCGTGTAGCCCCACTTGCGGGCCGTCTTCACGGCCGTCTCCACCGCCTCCGCGCCCGTGTTCATCGGCAGCACCGTCTCCATGCCGCACAGCGCCGCCAACTGCTCGCAGAACGCGCCGAACCGGTCGTGGTGGAAGGCCCGCGAGGTCAGCGTCACCCGCTCCATCTGCGCTCTGGCCGCGTCGAGCAGCCGCCGGTTGCCGTGCCCGAAGTTCAGCGCCGAGTAGCCGGCCAGCAGATCGAGGTACCGGCGGCCCTCCACGTCCGTCATCCAGGCCCCGTCCGCGGTGGCGATCACCACGGGCAGCGGGTGGTAGGTGTGCGCGCTGTGGGCGTCGGCGGTGGCGATGAGGTCTTCCGTAGCGGTCACGGCGGCTCCCGGGCTCCCGAGGACGGCGAGGGGCGCCCCCCGGTGGAAGGGGGGCCGTCCCCTTTCCTATCCCCGCCCGCATGGTGGACGCGGGAAATGCGCCGTTCGGCGCGCCCGGTAGGCTGACCACGGGCCGTGACTGGCGCGCTGGGATGGGACCGACCATCGGGGAGCGGCCCGAGCGGGAAAGAGTGCCGTGCGCCTGGGCCGTACCGTGAACGCCGAACGCGCCGAACGCCACGTCCGGAGGTCCTGATGCCCGAGAACTCTGCGTCCCTGTCCCGTGAGTCCACCGCCTTCCGCGCCGCCCTCGACGTGATCCGCGCCGTCGAGCCGCGCGTGGCCGATGCCATCGGCCAGGAGGTCGCCGACCAGCGCGAGATGCTCAAGCTGATCGCCTCCGAGAACTACGCCTCCCCGGCCACCCTGCTGGCCATGGGTAACTGGTTCAGCGACAAGTACGCCGAGGGCACCGTCGGCCGCCGCTTCTACGCCGGCTGCCGCAACGTCGACACCGTCGAGTCGCTGGCCGCCGAGCACGCCCGCGAGCTCTTCGGCGCCCGTCACGCCTACGTCCAGCCGCACTCCGGCATCGACGCCAACCTGGTCGCCTTCTGGGCCGTCCTCGCCCAGCGCGTCGAGCTGCCCGCCCTGGAGAAGGCCGGCGTCCGCCAGGTCAACGAGCTCTCCGAGGCCGACTGGGCCGAACTGCGCCAGGCCTTCGGCAACCAGCGCATGCTCGGCATGTCCCTGGACGCCGGCGGCCACCTCACCCACGGCTTCCGCCCGAACATCTCAGGAAAGATGTTCGACCAGCGTTCCTACGGCACCGACCCGGCCACCGGCCTGCTCGACTACGAGGCCCTGCGCGCCTCCGCCCGCGAGTTCAAGCCGCTGATCATCGTCGCCGGCTACTCCGCCTACCCGCGCCTGGTGAACTTCCGGATCATGCGCGAGATCGCCGACGAGGTCGGCGCCACGCTCATGGTCGACATGGCCCACTTCGCGGGCCTGGTCGCCGGCAAGGTCCTCACCGGGGACTTCGACCCGGTCCCGCACGCCCAGATCGTCACGACCACCACCCACAAGTCGCTGCGCGGCCCGCGCGGCGGCATGGTCCTGTGCGACGACTCCCTCAAGGACCAGGTCGACCGCGGCTGCCCGATGGTCCTCGGCGGCCCCCTCCCGCACGTCATGGCCGCCAAGGCGGTTGCCCTGGCCGAGGCCCGGCAGCCCTCCTTCCAGGACTACGCCCAGCGGATCGTCGACAACTCCCGTGCCCTGGCCGAGGGCCTGTCGCGCCGTGGCGCCACCCTCGTGACCGGCGGCACCGACAACCACCTCAACCTGATCGACGTCGCCTCCTCCTACGGCCTCACCGGCCGCCAGGCCGAGGCAGCCCTGCTCGAGTCCGGCATCGTCACCAACCGCAACGCGATCCCGGCCGACCCCAACGGAGCCTGGTACACCTCCGGCATCCGCGTCGGCACCCCCGCGCTGACCACCCGCGGTCTGGGCACCGCCGAGATGGACGAGGTCGCCGGCCTCATCGACCGCGCCCTGACGGCCGCCGAGCCCGGCACCACCAAGTCGGGCGCCCCGTCCAAGGCCGCCCACGTCCTCGACCCGAAGATCGCCGACGAGATCTCCCAGCGGGCCACCGACCTCGTGGCCGGCTTCCCGCTGTACCCGGAGATCGACCTGGGCTGACGCACCCGGTCCGGTTTCACAAGTCGATCAGCTGCTGTCGTGGCTCCTCCCGCGGCGGTCCGGCACCACGCCGGGCCGCCGCGCGGCGCATCAGCAGCGTGCCGCCGACTCCGACGGCGAGCCCGCCGGCCGCCCACCACAAGGGACCACCGCTCCCGAGCCGAGCCCCGCCGGACGACGTACGGTCCGCGTCACCCAGCAGCCCCGCGTGCTCCAGTCGCTCGTACAGGTCCCGCGGCGCCCGGTGCCAGCGGATGTCGTCGTCCTCCACATCCGGCGCCAGGTCCGACCGCACCCAGGGCGTGCCGTCCTCCGCCACGATCAACTGGTCCTGCCTCTCCATGGCCACATCGCCTCCCGGCGGCCGGTGCGTCATCGGCCACCCCCCGACCCCGGTC
>NZ_POTZ01000063.1 GCF_003236365.1 Streptomyces sp. NTH33 | reverse complement strand
GGGGTGGGGTCACGGCTTCGGCCGCCGAGGTGAAGCGGTCGTCCAGCGAGTCGGACGTGGCCGCGGGGCCGGTGTCCTCGGTGGAGTCGTCGTACAACTGCCCCCACCAGTCGTCCTCGTGACCGGTGGGCCTTCCCCCCTGCTGGCTCATGCCCTCAATTGTCCACCGCGGGAGCCGGATGGAAACGGGCATCGGGAAAATCCGTCGCCGGGCGGTCCCACCCCCCACGGGAGAACCGCCCGGCGACACCGGGGTGACCCGGACCCGGGTCACGGTCTGGGCGGCTGAAACGCCGCCGTCGGGCGCGGCCCTCGCATGACCGCGGGCCGGTCCGCCCGGCGCCCGGCCCGTCGGCGCGGATCCCGCGTTCACGCAGGCCATGTCCACGGCCGGGTATCGGTGCTTCCCAAGCGCCACCTTGTCAGAGTGACGGGGGGTACGGCGATGATGAGCCGCGGCGGGTTTGCGCCGTGGCTGTTTTCCGCCACGACGGACACACCGCGGAACGGGTACCCGGGGATCCGCAAGGGGAGGAAAGGCAGCTGATGCTGGCAGCGATAGGTCTGGACGAGACACACGAGTCGGCGTACCGGGCCCTGGTGTCCGTGGGCGCCGCCGAGGTGCCCGATCTCGCGCGGCGGCTGATGCTCGGCGAGCAGGACACCGAGCGCGCCCTGCGCCGTCTGGAGCGGCACGGACTCGCGGCCCGGTCCTCGGCCCGGCCCGGCCGCTGGGTGGCCGCGCCACCCGGGGTGGCGCTGGGTGCCCTGCTCACCCAGCAGCGGCACGAGCTGGAGAAGGCGGAACTGGCGGCCGTGCTGCTCGCCGAGGAGTACCGGGTGGCCGCCGCCGAGCCCGCCGTGCACGACCTGGTCGAGGTCGTCACCGGCGCCCCCGCGGTCGCGCAGCGCTTCCTGCAGCTCCAGCTGGGCGCCGGCGAGGAGGTGTGCGCGCTGGTCACGGGCAGCCCGATCGCCGTCTCCGCCATGGAGAACCACGCCGAGGAGCAGGCGGCCAGCCGCGGGGTCCGCTACCGGGTGGTGCTCGAACGCGCGGTGCTCGACCTGCCGGGCGGCATCACGGAGCTGACCGCCGCGCTCGGCCGCGACGAACAGGTGCGGGTCCGCGACACCGTGCCGACCAAACTCGTGATCGCCGACCGGACGCTCGCCATGGTGCCGCTCACCTCGCACACCGCGGAGCCCACCGCGCTCGTCGTGCACGCCAGCGGTCTGCTGGAGCTGCTGTACGGGCTGTTCGAGTCGGTGTGGCGGGACGCCCTGCCGCTGCGCCTCGGGGCGGCCGGTGTCGTCGAGGAGGCCCCGGACGGTCCCGACGCCACCGACCTGGAGGTGCTGTCCCTGCTCCTGGCCGGCCTGACCGACGCGAGCGTCGCCAAGCAGCTCGACCTGGGCCTGAGGACCGTGCAGCGCCGGGTGAAGCGGCTGATGGAACTGACCGGCGTGACCACCCGGCTGCAGCTGGGCTGGCACGCCTACGAGCGGGGCTGGGTGGCCCGGGACCGACACGGCTGACCCGCACCCGGCACGCGGCCTCCCCCGTCCCCGCGCGCGGCGGCCCGGCGGGACCGCCGCGCGCGGGAGCCGGACATGACACCCGGGAACGGCTCAGCTCCACCGCCCCCTCTTGGCCTCCATCGCCGCCCGGCCCTCGGCTCCCTTGCGCTTCCAGTCCCGTCTGATCTCCGCGCGCAGCCGCGCGTCGGTCTTGGCGACGATCCGCTGGTTCTCGCGCATGAGCTTGCGGTAGCTCTCCAGCCGCCGCCCGGGCAGTTCGCCGGCGTCGATGGCGGCCAGCACCGCGCACCCGGGCTCGCGGTGGTGCGCGCAGTCGTGGAACCGGCACCGTCCGGCCAGCTCCTCGATCTCGGAGAACACCTGCCCGACGCCGCTCTCGGCGTCCCACAGTCCGACCCCGCGCAGCCCGGGCGTGTCGATGAGCACGCCGCCGCCGGGCAGCGCGAGCAGGTTGCGGGTGGTGGTGGTGTGCCGGCCCTTGCCGTCGACGTCCCGCGCGGCCCGGACGTCCATCACGTCCTCGCCGAGCAGGGTGTTGGCCAGCGTGGACTTGCCGGCCCCGGACGTCCCGAGCAGCACGGACGTCCCGCCGGAGACGACGGCGGCGAGGACGTCGAGGCCGTCCCCGGTGACCGCGCTGACCGGCAGCACCGGCACACCGGGCGCCGTCGTCTCCACGTCCTGGACGAGGTACGCCAGCCCCGTCGCGTCCGGTACGAGGTCGGCCTTGGTCAGCACGACCAGCGGCTGCGCCCCGGACTCCCAGGCCAGCGCCAGGAACCGTTCGACACGGCCGAGGTCCAGCTCGACGGCCAGCGAGACGGCGACGATCGCGTGGTCGACGTTGGCGGCGAGGATCTGCCCCTCGGACCGCTTGGAGGAGGTGGAGCGCACGAAGGCGGTGCGGCGCGGCAGCAGCGTGCGGACGTACCGGGGCTCGCCGGCCGGATCGACCGCCACCCAGTCCCCCGTGCACACGACCTTCATCGGGTCGCGGGGGACGACGAACTCCGTGTCGGCGCGCACGGTACCGGCCGGCGTGACGACATCGCACAGCCCGCGGTCGACGCGCAGGACACGCCCGGGCACGAGCCCCTGCCCGGCACAGGGGGCGAACGCCGACTCCCAGCCCTCGTCCCAGCCGTACGGGGCGAGAGGGTGCGGTGAAGCGGAAAGCGAAGCGAGATTCAAGGGGGAACCCTTCACAAGGGCGGCCCCGGCAGCGCGCACAGGCACGTGCGCGAGTGGTGGGAATGGGTCAGCCGAGGGCCACGGAGGTGGAGTGGATGAACTTCCGGATGCGGGCAGCGCCCATCACAAAGACAGCCATCGGTCACACCTCCTTTTCTCCTCGCTCGACCGGCAGCGGCGGCCGAACGGCCACCGCGAAAGGCAGGACTCACCCTAGGGGGGCCACGCCTGCGGACGCCACCGCTTTTCCCGGGAAGCAACTCAACGTGAAGCTCCGGCCATGACTGCCGGATCAGGGCCCGGCGGACCCGCATGACCGCGCTGCGTGCCGAACTCGCCTTCCTGACCGGCGATATGGTCCGAAGGGAAGACGAACGCGCCTCGGTGGCCCGGCACCGCCATCCCCTTGGCCGGCCCGCTCCCTGTCCTGTCCGTCCGGAGAACGAGGAAGCGACGTAGTCGCGAGCCGGATAGGCGACGCCGATGACCTCGACGGCCATGAAAGCCTGACTGGAGTGCAGGACCCGGGCCGACAGGCCGGTTCCGAAGTGGCAACCAGGGGAAGGGCCGCCGTCAGGAAGCCGGGAGCGGCACAGGGGCGGACCGCGATGCCTCCGGTTCGTCGAACGGGTGGGATCAGAGCACGACGCGGTAGTGGATGGTCAGACGCCGGTCGTCGCCGAGGATGTGGAAGGCGAGGCCGGGCGGCTGGTCGCGGTCTGCGGGGCGGTCGCCTTCCCAGGGCATCCGCAGGGTCCAGGTGACGGCCGGGCAGACGATCAGGGGGCGGGCGGCGAAGACCGAGGCGGCCGCGGTGTGGGCGTGTCCGGTCAGGACGGCGGCAACCTGCGGGTGTGCGTCCAGCAGGGCGGCCAGTTGTCCGGGCTGTTCGAGCATTCCGGAGTCGGGCAGCGGGTGGTGGAGTTTGACCGGCGGCTGGTGGAAGGCGATCAGTGCCGGGGTGTCCCGTGGCAGCCCGGTGAGCTGGGTGTCGATCCAGTCGAGCGTCTGGGCGTCGAGGCGCCCCTCGTCACGGCCGGGGATGGTGGAGTCGCACATCAGGATGGCGGTCCCGGCGATGTGGTGGATCCGGTTGATGGGGCCCTGGTCGGGCGCCTCGCCGAGCAGGGCCTTGCGGTAGGCCGGACGCGCGTCGTGGTTGCCGGGGCAGGTGAGTACCGGGAAGGGGGCCGTCAGGATGCGGGCGGCTTCCTCGTATTCGGCTTCCGCTCCGTGATCGGCGATGTCTCCGGTGACCAGGACGGCATCGACCGGGCGGGGAAGGGCCCGCAGGTAGTCCATGACGCGGCCGGCGCGCCGGGTGGCCCTCTCGCTGCCGTCCAGGTGCAGGTCACTGATCTGGGCAAGCAGCACCGTCATCTCTGTCCCCTCCCATGGCGGCTCTGGCCGCCGGTTCACACCGAGGCGTGGTGCGTCGCCCCACCCCGGAACCTAACGGAAATTCTCGTTTTTCCGTTAGAGACTTTAGGGTGTGCGCGGGAAGGTGACCAAGTGGTTGACGGGCAGGTGGGAAAGGAGACGCTGATGGAGCACCGACTGGCACTGGAGCTGGCGAGCACGATCCGCCACGACGGAGACGGCGGCGTCACCGACGACCTCGCCACGGCACACGGAACAACCCGCTGGATCCGGGCGCAGGCCGGCCTGCTGGCCGACCATCTCCCGGCGGGAGGAATCGCAGCGGACGAAGGCCTCAGGAGCGAGATCATCGAGCTGCGAAGTGCGGTCCGGGCCCTGTTCGCACGGGCGGTCAGCCCCGCTCCCCCCAGCGCGGCGGATGCCCGTCGGCTGATGTCGGCCGCGCAGGCATTGACCCACCTCAACACGGTTGCCGCCCGTGAGCCGGTTGTCCCGCATCTGGACTGGCCGCCGGATGGTGCCCCCGCGGCCCGCCTGCTGTCGGCGGAGTCGGACCCGAAGGTCCGACTCGTAACAGCCCTGGCCCGCGCCGCCATCGACTTCCTGAGCGGCCCGCAGCGCGAGCAGTTGCGGGCCTGCGCCGCACCCCGCTGCGTGCGCTACTTCGTCAAGAGCCATGGGCGGCAGGAATGGTGCAAGCCGTCGTGCGGAAACCGTGCCCGAGCAGCTCGCCACTACCGGCGTCAGCGCATGGCCACCGACGGAAGTCCTCCTCCGTCCTGACCGCCACCTGCCCTGATGCCCGAGCCGCGGACGACTGCGTCCCACCATGTGGCGCAGGGCATCGAGGCGCCGGATTCCGCAGGTGGGGGGCGGTCGGCTCCGCCGGATCGAGTGTCCGGCCCGCCTCAGCGGGGCACTCCGCGGGCTGCCGCATCCCCGGAGACCGCCACGGACCTCGGAGCGGAACGCGAAGGGCTTGATCACCTGCACCATGGCGTGGGACACGCCCCCGCGAGACGTCCGGCCAGGAGGCACATACCCCTTCTGAAAAGTGTGAACGTCTCGGCCTTCGGTGTTCACACGCCGCTCATTTGAGCGCGAGAGTGGCATTCATTTGCCGGCTGCTCACGCTTTTCAGCAGGGTGGGTGTCATGAGCCCGGGAGATCGCGTCCCGCCGGGGAAGGCCCCGTCGCAGGCCCGACGGCTGTACGCCGACCGCGGCTACGACCACGACACCCACCGCCGCCTGGTCCGGACGATGGCCGTCACCCCGCACATCGCCCACCACGACACACCGCGCTGAAGGGCCGACCACCCGCCGGCCGCGTCCCCGACCCCACGGAGTAACACAGCTGGACTCCAGGGCCTGAGGACGGCATGAGCGAGGACGCGAGTACACCCCGGCTGCCTTCGGTGTCCGTCGACCGCGACCGTCCGACCCGCCTCCTGGGCGATCCCGAACTGGCCTGGCTGGTCGACCGCGTACGCCGCCGCATGAAACGGGACGAGCCCCTGACCGGGCCGGTCGCCCTGGCCGTCCCCACCGCCGCGCAGCGTGCCGCCACCGAGCGCCTGTTGGGCCGCGCTCCGGGCACCGGACGCTCGCCGAGCGTCCGGCTGGACGCGGTGGACGCCGTCCTGCGGCGCTCCGGGATCAGCCCCGACGGCCTGGCCACCGCCGTCACCGCCCTCACCGGCCCGGTCTCCCGGCTCACCGACGTACGCGAACGGGAGGCGCACGCCTGGCAGGACGCCTACGCCCCGCTCGACGCACTGATCCGCACCACCGGGCCCGAGCTGGCCGACTGGGCCGACCGGCTGCGCCAGGACGGCCTGGTACGCCGTCTCGCCCGCACCCCGCACGCGGCGAAAGCCCTGCTCGGGAACGCCGCCGAGGCCCTGCGCCGACTGCCGGCCGACCCGGCCGTGTCCCTGCCCGCCTTTGCCGCCGCCACTCCCCTGGCCCCGCCCCTGACCGGCACACCGGCCGACGCCCCGCGGGACCCCGACCTGCACCGGCCCTCACCGAACTGGGCGTGCGTATCGAGGAGGAGGCCGTCCTGGACGGCCGATAGGTGACACTGCCTTGCACCAGGAACGTCAACGGCCTCCAAAAAAGCGAGTTGCTCCCGGGGGCGGTGGCCCGTGCCGGTCTCTGGACGGGAGCCGGCGTGCCTCGCGGAGCGTGCCCTCCACGTGCCGGTCGAGGTCGATGCCGGAGTGCGTCACGAGGACCATGGTGAGACGGCGCCGACGCTGTCGTACCTGCTCACGCTCACGCTCGGCGAGAGCGTGAGCGACGTACGGGCGGACCAAGGCCGCCTGCGAACCGGACAACGGCATCCCAAGACCGTACGGTGCCCACTGCACCAGCGGCCACGGCGCGACTGTACGGGGTGCGGGGCGCCGTAGGCATGCGCGCGAGGGCCGGTGCGTCGGAGAACGCCTGGGACAAGTGCACAAGACGCCGTCAGGCGCTCACCTCGGAGCGCGGCGGGACGGGTGGGCGAACACCGGTGAGTGCTTCCGCGCGGGCACGGGTGACGCACCGACGCGAACCGGTTGTACGCGCCGCGTCGACACGTGTACGAGGCAAGCGGCGTGACGGCGTCCCCGCGTGGGCGTTGGGCCGGGAAAGGCGGTGGTGCATGACGAAGCGTACGGATGAGGCGGCGGCGAGGTCGGCTGCGCGTGAGGGTGATGGCGTCGTCGTGAGTCTCGGGGACGGCTGGGAGAACGACGACGGGGTCCGGCGGCGCCCGGAGGGCGAGGCCGGGCAGGGCGTGGTCACGGCGTTCGGCCAGTCCATGAAGACACTGCGGGTGCGGGAGGGCCTGGACCGCGAGGAGTTCGGCCGCCTACTCGGCTACTCGGCGTCCACGGTGGCGTCGTTCGAGCAGGGACGGAGGATTCCGTTGCCACGGACGATCGACCGGGCGGACGAGGTGCTGCGGACGGCAGGGCTCTCGTACAGACGGTCATCGTCTGCCGGGCAACCCGGGCCCAGGAGCCCCCGGACCCTCCCCGCCGGGGGTTAGGGCCGATCGGCCCTAACCCCCGGCGGGGCCGCGCGGGGAGGATGGACGGATGGTGCACAACGACGGCTTTCGAGCGCTGGATCGGCAGGAGTGCCTGCGGCTGCTGGGCAAGGTGCCGGTCGGGCGGGTCGTGTACACGCAACAGGCCCTTCCGGCGGTGCTGCCCGTGAACTTCGCCCTGGACACGGACGCCTCCGTGCTCGTGCGGACCTCGGCCCGGTCGGACCTGGTGCGCGCCGTCGACGGTGTGGTGGTCGCCTTCGAGGCCGACGAGTTCGCCACGGAGACCCGGTCCGGCTGGAGCGTGGTCGTCACCGGCCGGGCCCACGTGGTGACCGACCTCGCCGAGCACGAGCGGCTGCTGCGCACGGGACCCGACTCGTGGATGCCCATCCAGGACGACGTCTTCATCCGCATCGAGGCCGCGATGGTCACGGGACGCGAACTCACGGACCTGCACGCCACGGGCTGAGCCGCCCGGCGACACGACACCGCAGCGCCTGCGCGCCACGGCCCCGGGGACCGGGGCGGCACAACCCGCGGCACGGGCAGCCCAACCCACAGCAACACCGGAGCAGCCGACCCACGACAGCCGGGACAGCCCGCCCCCGCCGACACCGGAACAGCCGACCCCGGAGGCCGAGGCAGCCCAACCCGCAACACCGGAGCAGCCGACCCACGACAGCCGGGACAGCACGCCCCCGCCGATACCGGGGCAGTCGGCCACCGACCCCCGGGGCGGCACGACCCCGGGGGTCGGTGGCACGGTCCGCGGCGCCGGGGCGGCCGGCCCCGCCGTGGCGGGTGCGCCGGTGGGTTGGGCCGAACGGCCCACCCGTCGGGTCCGGGTGGCCCGTGACGGTGGGCACCGCCGGGGCACAGGCTGGAGTCAGCAGCCCCCACGGCATCCCGGAGGGGGCCGAGCGACGCACCCGTCGGCCGGTTGCGGCGACGGGTACGAAAGGAGCCGGAGACGATGACCTCCACCACCACGCTGGCCGCGGCCCTGCCGGCGGAGCACCGCGCACGCCTGATGTCCCTCGCCCACGAGGTGTCCTTCGACGTCGGCACCCGCCTGTTCGAGGAGGGCCGGCACGCCGACCGGTTCTGGATCATCAAGACCGGGACGGTCGCCCTCGACCTGCACGTCCCCGGTCGGCAAGCCGCCGTCATCGAGTCACTGGGCCACGGCGAACTGGTCGGCTGGTCCTGGCACTTCACGCCGTACGTCTGGCAGCTGGGCGCCGAGGCCGCGAGCCCGGTGCGCGCGTACGAGTTCGACGCCGAGGCCGTGCGGAAGCTCTGCGACGAGAACCCCGAGTTCGGCCGCGCGGTCGCCGTGTGGGTCGGCAGGGTGGTCGCGCACCGTCTGCAGTCGGCGCGCATCCGGCTCCTGGACCTGTACGCCCCCTACGGCAGCGGCGCCAAGTGACGGGAGGGGCCATGACCGCGACCCGGCGCACCGAGGAGGAGACCGTGCACGTCAGTCCGCACATCGTGAGCGACGTGATGACGCACACCGTCGTGTCGGTGGGCCGCGAGGCCCCGTTCAAGACCATCGTCGAGCTCATGGGGCAGTGGAAGGTCAGCGCCCTGCCCGTGCTGGAGGGCGAGGGCCGGGTGGTCGGTGTCGTCTCGGAGGCCGACCTGCTGCCCAAGGAGGAGTTCCGCGACAGCGACCCGGACCGGTTCACCCAGCTGCGCCGCCTGCCCGACCTGGCCAAGGCGGGCGGGATCACCGCCGAGGACGTGATGACCGCCCCGGCCGTCACCGTCCGCGCCGACGCCACTCTCGCCGAGGCCGCCCGCCTCATGGCCCTGCACCGGGTCAAGCGGCTGCCGGTCGTCGACGACAAGGGCCTGCTCGAGGGCATGGTCAGCCGGGGCGACCTGCTGAAGGTCTTCCTGCGCCCGGACGACGACATCGCCGAGGAGGTCGGCCGGGAGATCGTCTCCTACCTCTTCCGCGCTCCGTCCGGCCCCGTCCACGTCGAGGTCCGCGACGGCGTGGTCACCCTCACCGGCCGCGTCCGGGACACCTCGCTCGTCCCCGTCGCCGCCCGTCTGGTGCGCGCCGTGGAGGGCGTGGTCGACGTCGAGTGCAACCTCACCGGCGGCGCCGCGTCCACCGACCGGACGGCGTGATACGGCGTTCCCCCGGGCGGGTGGGGCGGATCCGCACCCCTGACGTGCGCTGCCCGCCCGCCCACGGGGAGGAGCGGGCCCGCTCCTGAAACCGGCGTACCTCTCCGGGGAGACCCGGACCCACGGTCCGCGGCAGCCGGGCCCGGGCCGTTCCCCTCGTGGCGTCAGCGGCCGTTGTTGCCGCGCAGCCGGTCCCGGGCCTGGGTGGCGATCACGGCGGCCTGCACACGCCGCTCCACGCCGAGCTTGGCCAGCAGCCGGGAGATGTGGTTCTTGACCGTCTTCTCGGCCAGGTACAGCCGCTGCCCGATCTGCCGGTTGGTGAGCCCCTCGCCGATCAGGGCCAGGATCTCCCGCTCCCGGTCGGTCAGCCCGGGCAGCTCGTCCGGCTCCTCCTGCTCCTGCCCGCCCCGCAGCCGGGCCATCAGCTTCGCGGTGGCGCTGGGGTCGAGCAGCGACTGGCCGCGGGCCACGGTACGCACCGCCGAGACCAGGTCCGAGCCCTGGATCTGCTTCAGCACGTAGCCGGAGGCGCCCGCCATGATCGAGTCCAGCAGCGCCTCCTCGTCGTCGAACGAGGTCAGCATCAGGCAGGCCAGCTCCGGCAGGCGGGAGCGCAGCTCACGGCAGACGGTCACGCCGTCGCCGTCCGGCAGCCGGACGTCGAGCACCGCCACGTCCGGGCGCAGCGCGGGCACGCGGACCAGGGCCTGCTCGGCGTTCGCGGCCTCCCCGATCACCGTGATGTCCGGTTCGTCGTTCAGCAGGTCGTGCACCCCGCGCCGTACCACCTCGTGGTCGTCGAGGAGGAAGACCCGGATCGGGGTGTCGGGTCCGGCCTGCTCACGGTCCGCCATCGAATCGCTCCTTGTGCCGTCGTCGTACTGTCGTGGGTGTCCCCTGCGATTCTTCCCCTCGGCCCGCCGCGGGGCCAGGGCCGGTCGGCCCCGACCCCGCGAGCAGCCGGCCTCAGCCGTCCCAGGACCAGTCCGCGACCTCGGGCATGTCCACCCCGTGCTCCCGGATCCAGGCGTGGTGGCGCAGCCGGGCGTCCTCCATGCGCTGGCGTACGGCGGCGGCGCGCACCGCGAGGCCGGGGACGCGGTCGATGACGTCCATGACCAGGCGGTAGCGGTCCAGGTCGTTGCTGACCACCATGTCGAACGGCGTGGTCGTGGTGCCGATCTCCTTGTAGCCGCGCACGTGCAGGTGGGGGTGGCCGGCGCGGCGGTAGGCCAGGCGGTGGATCAGCCACGGGTAGCCGTGGTAGGCGAACAGCACCGGCTTGTCCCGCGTGAACAGCCCGTCGTACTCGAAGTCGGTCATCCCGTGCGGGTGCTCCTCGCTGGGCATCAGCCGGGCGATGTCCACGACGTTGACCACGCGCACGGCCAGCTCGGGCAGGTGCCGGCGCAGCAGCTGGGCGGCGGCCAGCACCTCCTGGGTGGGCACGTCGCCCGCGCAGGCCAGCACCACGTCGGGTTCGCGGCTGCCGTCCTCGGTGCCGGCCCACTCCCAGATGCCGGCGCCGCGCGCGCAGTGCACCTTCGCCTGCTCCATGGGAAGCCAGTCGAAGCAGGGCTGCTTGCCGGCGACGATCACGTTGACGTAGTCGCGGCTGCGCAGCGCGTGGTCGGCCACGGACAGCAGGGTGTTGGTGTCCGGCGGGAAGTAGACCCGGACGGCCTCGGGGCTCTTGTTGAGGACGTGGTCGACGAAGCCGGGGTCCTGGTGGGAGAAGCCGTTGTGGTCCTGGCGCCACACGTGCGAGGTGAGCAGGTAGTTGAGGGAGGCGATGGGAGCGCGCCAGGGCAGTTTCCGGGTGACGCGCAGCCATTTGATGTGCTGGTTGACCATCGAGTCGACGATGTGCACGAACGCCTCGTAGCAGGAGAACAGCCCGTGCCGGCCGGTGAGGAGGTAGCCCTCCAGCCAGCCCTGGCAGGTGTGTTCGGACAGGATCTCCATCACCCGGCCGTGCGGGTCGAGGTGTTCGTCCACCGGCAGGGTCTCGGCCTGCCAGGCCTTGCCGCTGGCCGCGTAGACGGCCTGCAGGCGGTTGGAGGCGGTCTCGTCGGGGCCCACCAGACGGAAGTCGCGCCGGTCGGCGGTGGCGGCCATGACGTCCTGGAGCATCTCGCCGAGGACGCGGGTCGGTTCGTGCAGGGTCGCGCCGGGCTTGTCGACCTCGACGGCGTACTTCTCCAGCGGCGGCAGCGGCAGTTCGCGTACCAGGAGTCCGCCGTTGGCGTGCGGGGTGGCGCCGAGCCTGCGCGTGCCCCGGGGGACGCAGGCCAGTACGTCGGGGCGCGGGGCGCCGTGCTCGTCGAACAGCTCCTCGGGGCGGTACGAGCGCAGCCACTGCTCCAGCTGCCGCAGGTGCTCGGGGTTGTCCCGGACGGCGGCCAGCGGGACCTGGTGGGCGCGCCAGGTGCCCTCCACGGGCAGGCCGTCGACCTCGGCGGGGCCGGTCCAGCCCTTGGGGGTGCGCAGTACGATCATGGGCCAGCGGGGCCGTTCGGTGACACCCTCCTCGCGGGCGGCTCGCTGGAGTGCGGCGATGCGGTCGAGGGCGGTGTCCATGGCCTCGGCCATCGCGCGGTGCACGGCGGCCGGTTCGTCGCCGGTGACGTGGATCGGATCGTGGCCGTATCCCCTGAGCAGCTCGTCGAGCTCGGCCTCGGGCAGCCGGGCGAGCACCGTCGGGTTGGCGATCTTGTAGCCGTTGAGGTGCAGGATCGGCAGGACGGCGCCGTCGTCGACGGGGTCGAGGAACTTGTTGGAGTGCCAGGACGCGGCCAGCGGGCCGGTCTCCGCCTCGCCGTCGCCGATCACGCAGGCGACGACCAGGTCCGGGGTGTCCAGCGCGGCGCCGTAGGCGTGGGAGAGCGCGTAGCCGAGCTCCCCGCCCTCGTGGATGGAGCCCGGCGTCTCGGGGGCGACGTGGCTGGGCACCCCGCCGGGGAAGGAGAACTGCTTGAACAGCCGCGCCATGCCGTGCGCGTCCCGGGTGATGTCCGGATACGTCTCGGTGTACGAGCCCTCCAGCCAGGAGTTGGCGAGCACGGCGGGCCCGCCGTGGCCGGGTCCCCAGACGCACAGGGCGTTCAGGTCGCGGGCCTTGATGACCCGGTTGAGGTGGGTGTGGACCAGGTTGAGGCCGGGCGAGGTGCCCCAGTGACCGAGCAGGCGCGGCTTGACGTGCTCCGGGCGCAGCGGTTCGGCCAGCAGCGGGTTGGCCATCAGGTAGATCTGGCCGACGGAGAGGTAGTTCGCGGCGCGCCAGTGGGCGTCCAGCCTCGCGAGCTCCTCGTCCGTGAGCCCGGCGGGTACCTGCTGCGTCTCGACGGACATCGGGATTCCTTTCCGGGTCGGGCCGGGACGGGACGGACCGGGTCGGGACAGCGGTCGGGGTCCCGCGTGCCGGTGGCACATCCCCTACCCTCCCCGGCCGCCCGGGTACCCGACAGGGCCGTTCGGGTCACACCCGGCGGGCCCCCGTCGGCAAGGCGCGCACACCGACATGCCCGGTCCGTTGTGACGTCAGGCCCGCCTCCGGGCCCCGGCGCGGACCCTGCGTCGCACTCGTCAGGGTCATGCGGGTGCGCCGTGCACGCGTCGCGCCTCCTGGCAGGGGCAGCGCCTTTCTGCCCCGCTGTGCTGTCAGGCGGTCGTGCAGCTGTGGCCGTTCAGTGTGAAGGCGTGCGGTGTGGTGTTCCTGTCCTGCCAGGTTCCGATGAAGCCGAAGGACAGGGTGCCGTCCGCGGCGACGGACTTGTTGTAGTCGGCGGCGGTGGCGGTGACGCGGGAGCCGTTCTGGGTGACGCTCGCGTCCCACATGTGGGCGACGCGCTGGCCGTCGCGGAAGGACCAGGCGACCCGCCAGGTGTCGAGGGAGCGGGCGGTGGTGACGGTGACGGCGGCCTGGAAGCCGTCGGTCCACTGGTTCGTCAGGTCGTAGCGGACCCGGCAGACGGCCGGGGCGCTCGGGTCCGTGCCGGGCGTGCCGGGCGTGCCGGGCGTGCCGGGTGAGTCGCCCCCGTCGGCGGTGGCGGTGGAGGTGCCCTGGGGTTCGGGGTCGGGGTTCCCGCGGCCGGCCCGGGTCGCCGTGCCGCTCGCGGACGGCGTGCGCGAGGCGGACGCGGAGGTGGAGCCGGAGGCCGAAACGGAGCCGGAGGCGGACGTCGAGGGGTCGGCGGCCGGCAGGGACGGTTCAAAGTCGGCGACCGGC
Source organism: Streptomyces sp. NTH33 (assembly GCF_003236365.1). Taxonomy (GTDB): domain Bacteria; phylum Actinomycetota; class Actinomycetes; order Streptomycetales; family Streptomycetaceae; genus Streptomyces. The sequence continues at coordinate 10,051 of NZ_POTZ01000063.1, read as the reverse complement.
CGGCTGTCGGCGCCGCCGCGCGCGGCGGCGTCCGTGGAGCCGCCGAACGGCATCATCGACACCACCAGCGCCAGCCCGGACAGCACGACCGCCGCGGCGAGCAGACCGCCGCGCACGACCCGCGCCCGGGCGGCGCCCTCGGCCGGATCCCCGCCGCCGGCGTCCGCCGGCTCGGGGCGGCGCGTGCCGAGGCGCACGTCGGCGGCCCGGCGGCGGCGCTCCAGATAGGCCAGGCCGCCCCAGCCGATCACGCCGCCGGCCAGGGCGGCCGGCAGTCCGCCGCCGTTCAGCCGCAGGCAGCCGGCGGCCTCCGCGCAGTCCACGCAGGTGGCGAGGTGCCGGGTGAGGTCCTCGGGGGTCTCGGCGGCGGGCGAGGAACGGGTGACCGCGTCCAGCAGCCGGGCGTACGTGCGGCACTCCGCGTCCAGCGGGGTGTCGAGGTGGTTGCGGTGGCAGCGGTCCCGGAACAGGCCCCGGACCTGGTCGAGTTCCTCGGACACCACCGCCGGGTCGAGCCCGAGCCTGCGGGCCACGACGGTCGACGGCAGCGCCTCCACCTCGGCCAGCCACAGCAGCGCGGCGTCCGGCTCCTGCAGGTCCCGCAGGCCGCGCAGGGCGATCGGGCGGTGCAGCGGCGGGCCCGTGTAGCGGGCGGCCTTGCCGGAGTTGAGCCACAGGCGCAGGTCCGGGTCCAGCCGGTGGCCGAGGCCGTCGGCCTCCCAGGACGCGGCGGTGGTGCGCACCACGGTCAGCGCCAGCGGTATCGCCGGCAGCCGGGGCGTACGACGGCCCCGGGACGCACCGGCCTCGGCGGCCCGGACCTCGCGCAGGCCCAGCGCGAACGCCTCCGTGGCCAGTTCCCGGGCCGCGGAGGAGCCGGCCGTGCACAGGTCGGCGTAGGAGAGCACCGCGTCCCAGCACTCGGCGAGCAGCGCGGCCTCGGTCGCGTCCTTGGGGCTCGGCAGGTCGGGCATGGGTCTCCTGCATCCACTGCATCCACGGGCGAGGCAACTCACCATATTCAGAACGGAGTTGGGGGGGGAACCTCGCGGCAGGGCACGAGCTTTTCACGTCCCCGGCGCAACTGACAAGCCTCGTATTCACTTCTCGTCACGGATACCGAAGTCCTCGACTCCGCTCCGTAGTACGCGGCGGAGCTCCTTTCCGACTCACGGTATCCGGGAGGTCACACCGTGCTCGCCTCGCCCGTCTCCTGCGCGCCCTCCTCGGCGGGAAGGCTGTCCATGAAGGAGCTGACCGAGAAGACCGCGCGGCCGGGTCCGGGCGGGCCGTAGCCGGGGGGCGAGGCGAGGCCGAACTCGTCCATGGTGGCGCGGTAGGCCTCCAGCAGCCGGATGTGGTACTCCAGCGGCGCGCCCTGCGGGTTGGCCTTGCCCAGCGGGGTGGTGGGCTCCGGGCACCAGGTGGTGAAGCGGGGCGTGATGCCGTGCGACATGAAGAAGCGCAGGCCCTCGGTGGTGGACGCGATGGCCTCGTCGACGGTGGTGAAACCGAACGGCTCGGCCATCTCCACGCCGGCCACGAAGTTGGGGATCACGTTGCGGGCCCCGAAGACGTCCGCCGAGTCGAGGATGCGGCGGTGCCACTCGTCGCGGCCGACGTAACGCTCCTTGCCCGGGCAGTACAGCTCGAACAGCCGGCGGTCCCACACCTCGTAGTTGGGGTGGTAGATCTGCACGCCGTAGTCCTTGAACCGCTGCACGTCCGCCTTGGGCAGCGCCTGCGCGACGACCTTGCCGATCCAGCGGCCCGGGAAGCGCTCCTCGATGGCCTTGGCGTAGTGGCCGTAGAAGTCGGCCTCGTCCCGGCCTGCGACGGTCTTGGTGATGGCGCCGCCGGTGAGCGTGTAGGCGGTGGAGGCCTTCTGGGTGTCGTACCGGTCGATGATCTCGAGCGCCTCCAGGACCTCCTCGACGTCCTTGACGCCGGTGTAGGGCCGGCCGGCCGCCTTGTGCTGGCGCCAGTTGTGGTTGATGTCGCAGTACTGGCACTCCTCCTTGGCACCGAAATACTGGCAGACCCGGAAGACGGTCAGATAGATCAGGTAGCCCCACTGGATGGTCGGGGCCACCTCCATCACGGACTTCCCGTTGGAGAGCGTGTGCCGGTAGTACTCGGGCATGGGCGGCACGCCGACGTCGGCGATGCGCCTGCCGTCGAGGTAGAGGCCGAGCAGCCCCTCGTCGTCGGCGGCCACGCGGTAGGGCGAGGACGGGTTCACGCGCACCGACACGACGGTGCGCCGCAGGTCGTACGGTCCACCGGTGAGGATGATCTCCTCCGGCGGCCGCCTGAGCGCGGCCTCGCCCAGCTCGGGCAGGGTGCCGTGGTCGAAGGAGAAGATGAAGTACGACTTCGGCTTGACCTCGCCGGCCTCGTTGTCACTGAGCGCGGAGGGATCGAAGGCCACACCGCCCCGGAGCAGGTCCTCCTTGAAGACGGCCTCCCGCGGCACGTGCGGGAAGCGCTCCATCAGATCCTCGACCAGCGCGGTGCGGTTGCCCATCCCGTCTCTCCTCCAGACTCGTGTGTACGGCTCCTCACGGTATGCCCACGCCCGCGCGCGGGTCGTGCCGGGTCCCCCCGGACGGACGCCGTGAGCGCGGCACGGCGCCGTCGGGTAGGTTCCCCGGTGAGCACGTGGGCCGTGGTACGAGGCCGTGGTACGAGGGGGCGGAGGCCGGGATGACCGGGATGGCCGGGACCGTGACCAACTGGGCGGGCAACATCACCTACACCGCCGGTGAGCTGCACCGGCCGGGCTCGCTCGACGCGGTGCGGGCGCTGGTCGCCCGGAGCGCGCGGGTGCGCGCCCTGGGCAGCGGGCACTCCTTCAACGAGATCGCCGACCCGGGCACCGACGGCACACTGCTCTCCCTGGAGGCGCTGCCGGCCGAGGTGGACGTCGACACGGCGGCCCGCACGGTCCGGGTGGGCGGCGGGGTCCGGTACGCGGAGCTGGCCCGCCGGGTGCACGCGCACGGCCTGGCCCTGCCCAACATGGCCTCCCTGCCGCACATCTCGGTGGCCGGGTCGGTGGCGACGGGCACCCACGGCTCCGGCGTGCGCAACGGTCCGCTCGCCGCCGCCGTACGGGAGGTGGAGATCGTCACCGCGGACGGCTCGACGGCCGTCATCGGCCGGGGCGACGCGCGGTTCGGCGGGGCCGTCACCTCCCTGGGCGCGCTGGGCGTGGTCACCGCGCTCACCCTGGACCTGGAGCCGGCCTACGGGGTGGAACAGCACCTGTTCACCGAACTCCCCCTGGACGAGCTGGACTTCGAGACGGTGGCCGCCGCCGCGTACAGCGTCAGCCTGTTCACCGACTGGCGCGACCCCGGCTTCCGCCAGGTGTGGCTCAAGCGCCGCACCGACCAGCCGCTGCCCGCCTTCCCGTGGGCGGTGCCCGCCAAGGTCGCGCTGCACCCGGTGCCGGGCATGCCGGCGGAGAACTGCACGCGGCAGTTCGGCGTGCCCGGCCCCTGGCACGAGCGCCTGCCGCACTTCCGCGCGGAGTTCACCCCGAGCAGCGGCGCGGAGCTGCAGTCGGAGTACCTGCTGCCGCGGGAGTGCGCCACCGACGTGCTCCACGCCCTCGACGGCATCCGGCGGACGATCGCCCCGGCCCTCCAGACCTGCGAGGTGCGCACCGTCGCCGCCGACGAGCAGTGGCTGAGCCCGTCCTACGGCCGGGACACCGTCGCGGTGCACTTCACCTGGGTCGAGGAGACGGCGGCCGTACTCCCGGTGGTCCGCCGCCTGGAGGAAACCCTGGAGCCCTTCGGCCCCCGCCCGCACTGGGGCAAGGTCTTCACCGTCCCGACGGCCGCCCTGCGCGCGCGCTACCCGAGGCTGGACGACTTCCGCTCCCTGGCCAGGGACCTGGACCCGACCGGGAAGTTCACCAACGCCTTCCTCGCGGACCTTCTCGTCGGCTGACGGCGGCGAGCCCGCTGACCTGGGCTTCCGCGGTTCCTTGTCACAGTTCCCGCCCACAGCCTTGTCAGGGACATGCGTTACTTCCTATAGTCCGCCTCAACCGGTGGGAGCGCTCCCACGCATATGCGGGCGGGCGCTCCTCTCTCCCCCGACGTCGCTCTTCCGAAGAGGCCCCCATGCGACTGTTGCCACACCGGATCAACCCCGCGCGCGGCCTGCTGGGCGCGCTGCTCGCGACTCTCGCCCTGATCGCCGCCGCCCTGGCGTCCGCCCCGGCGGCGCGGGCCGACACACAGATCTGCGAAACCTTCGGATCGACCACGATCCAGGGCCGCTACGTCGTCCAGAACAACCGCTGGGGCACCAGTGCCGCCCAGTGCATCACCGTCACGGACTCCGGCTTCCGGATCAACCGGGCCGACGGCTCGGTGCCCACCAACGGCGCCCCGAAGTCGTACCCGTCCGTCTACAACGGCTGCCACTACACCAACTGCTCCCCGGGCACGGCGCTTCCGGCCCGGCTCGACACCATCTCCAGTGCCCCCACCAGCATCTCGTACAGCTACGTCAGCGACGCGGTCTACGACGCCGCCTACGACATCTGGCTGGACCCGACGCCGCGCAAGGACGGCGTGAACCGGACCGAAATCATGATCTGGTTCAACAAGGTCGGGCCCGTCCAGCCGGTGGGCTCGCAGACCGGCACGGCCACGGTCGCCGGCCGTTCCTGGCAGGTGTGGACCGGCAACAACGGCTCCAACGACGTGCTGTCCTTCGTCGCCCCGTCGGCGATCGGCAGCTGGAGCTTCGACGTGATGGACTTCGTCAAGCAGGCGGTCTCCCGCCAAATGGCCGCGAACAACTGGTACCTGACGAGTATCCAGGCGGGCTTCGAGCCCTGGCAGAACGGCACGGGGCTCGCCGTGACGTCGTTCTCCTCGGAGATCCGCACGGGCGGCAGCGGCGGCGACAACGGGGGCGGCACCCCCGGTGGCCAGACCGCCTGCGCGGTGACGTACGCCACCAACGTCTGGTCGGGCGGATTCACCACCGACGTCACGGTCCGCAACACCGGTTCGGCGCCGGTGGACGGCTGGCGGCTCGCCTTCACCCTGCCCTCCGGGCAGCGTGTCACCAGCGCGTGGAACGCCACCGTGACCCCGTCCTCGGGCGCCGTCACCGCGAGCGCTCTGGCGCACAACACGCGGATAGCGCCGGGCGGCAGCCAGACGTTCGGCTTCCAGGGCAGCTACAGCGGCGCGTTCGCCGCACCGAGCGCCTTCACCCTCAACGGCACCGCCTGCACCACCGCCTGAGACGCACCCGGCCCCGAACGCACCCACGCACGAAAGGAAACGGAAGCAGTCCCCCCACAGCAGGAAGGAAGGACCGAACGTGGCTCGACGCAGCAGACTCCTCTCGGTGGCGGCGGCCTTCGCCACCCTCCTCGCGGCACTGGGCCTGACCCTCCTCGGTCAGGGCCGCGCCGAGGCGCACGGCGTGGCGATGATGCCCGGTTCGCGCACCTACCTGTGCTACCTGGACGCCCGCACCGCCACCGGCAGCCTCGACCCGACGAACCCCGCCTGCCGGGACGCCATGTCCAAGAGCGGTGCCACGCCCCTGTACAACTGGTTCGCCGTGCTCGACTCCAACGCCGGCGGCCGGGGGTCGGGTTACGTGCCGGACGGCACCCTGTGCAGCGCGGGCAACCGCTCGCCGTACGACTTCTCCGCCTACAACGCCGCCCGCGCCGACTGGCCCCGGACCCACCTGACCTCGGGGGCCACGATGCAGGTCCAGTACAGCAACTGGGCCGCACACCCGGGTGACTTCCGCGTCTACCTGACCAAGCCCGGCTGGTCGCCCACGTCCCAGCTGCGCTGGGCCGACCTGGACCTGATCCAGACGGTCACCAACCCGCCCCAGAAGGGCTCACCGGGCACCGACGGCGGCCACTACTACTGGGACCTGAAGCTGCCCTCCGGCCGCTCGGACAACGCGCTGGTCTTCATCCAGTGGGTCCGGTCCGACAGCCAGGAGAACTTCTTCTCCTGCTCCGACATCGTCTTCGACGGCGGCCACGGCGAGGTGACCGGCATCCGGGGCTCCGGCTCGCCGACCCCGACGCCGACCCCGACACCCACTCCGACTCCGACGGATCCGCACACCGGCTCCTGCATGGCCGTGTACACCGTGCAGAGCTCCTGGGGCGGCGGGTTCCAGGCTTCCGTGGAAGTGATGAACCACGGCACGGCACCGCTGAACGGCTGGGCGGTGACGTGGAAGCCCGGCACCGGGACCAAGATCAGCAACGCCTGGAACGGCACCCTGACCACGGGCACCGACGGCGCGGTCACGGTCAGGAACGCCGACTACAACCGGACCGTTCCTCCTGACGGCAGTGTCACCTTCGGGTTCACCGCCACGTCCACGGGCAACGACTATCCGGTCGGTTCGATCACCTGCGACGCCTCCTGACGCCCACGGCGTCCGTCACCCACCGGGCGCGCCGGCACCCCGCCGGCGCGCCCGGACCCGTCCCGGACGCACGGCGACCCTCACCGCCGCCCGGACGGCTTCGCCCTCCCCCCAGCAACCGGGCGAGGGCCGGCACTCGTGCGAGCCGGAGGGTGTCGTCCCGGGTCGCGGCGGCGCCGTCGGGCAGTCCGGCGGAGGCGGCGACACCGAGGCTGGTGGTGCCGATGACCGGGAAGCCGCGGGCGCCGAACTCGGCGACGGCCGCGGCGACCATGTCCGCGATCGAGCCCTCGTCGGTGACGTCCACGGTGACGGGCAGCGCCCGGCCGCCGGCCGCCTCGACGGTCCGGGCGGTCTCCTCGGCGCCCTCGGTGTCGTAGTCGGCGACCACGACCCGGGCGCCCTGCCGGCTCATCAGTTCGGCGGCGGACCGTCCGATGCCGCTGCCCGCGCCGGTGATGACCGCGACCTTGTCCTTGAGGCGTTCCATGGGATGTCCTTCCGTCGACGCAGCGCCATGTGCACTATGCACATGATGTGCTCGATACATATTATGTGCATCATGCACAAATGGTCGCCGATCAGTCTCCGGGCACGCGGCGGGCATGCGCCATGATGAGGGGGAGTCGAGGCGGAAGAGGACCAGCGACATGAGCGAGCAAGAGCGCCGGCTGAGTGATCTGGAGCGGGAGCTGACCCTGCTGTCCCGGCACTTCGTCGCCTCGCGGGGTCCCCGGATCGGCCAGAGCCTGGACCGCTCGGCCTACGTCCTGCTCACCCGTCTGGAGAGCGGCGAGCCGCCCACGCTCAAGGAGCTGGCGCACACCTTCCAGGTCGACATCTCGACGATCAACCGTCAGGTCAGCGCCATGCTCCGCAGCGGTCTCGTCGAACGCATCCCGGACCCCGACGGGGGCATGGCCCGCAGGTTCCGCCCCACGGCGCTGGGCCTGGAGCGGCTGGAGGCCGACCGTGAGATCAGCCGTGCGGGGGCCCGGCGCCTCATCGAGGCGTCCGGCTGGACGGATCGCAGGACCGAGCAGTTCCTCACCCTGCTGATCGAGTTCAACCAGGGCATCGAACGGCTCGAGGGACTCGCCTGGTCCCGCTCGGGCGAGGCGGGCGAGGCAGGGAAGCCGGGCGAGGCGGGCGAGGCAGGGAAGCCGGGCGAGACGCGCGAGGCGGAGGCCCTCCGGCCGCGGACCGGCCCGAGCGGTGCCGGCCGATGAACCCGCGCCGCGCCGTGACCGGCGACCTCGCCGCCGCCCTGGCCGCGGGCCCGCTCGTGCTCGACGGAGGAATGTCCAACCAGCTCGAGTCGGCCGGGTACGACCTGAGTGACGAGCTGTGGTCGGCGCGGCTGCTGGCCGAGCGGCCCGAGGCGGTCACCCGGGCGCACCTGGGCTACTTCGAGGCGGGGGCGAGCGTGGCGATCACCGCAAGTTACCAGGCCACGTTCGAGGGGTTCGGGAAGCGTGGCATCGGGCGCGACCGGGCGGCCGAACTCATCGCGCTGAGCGTGGACCTGGCCCGTGAGGCGGCGCGGCGGGCGCACGCCGGGGGCGTTGCCCGGCCGCTGTGGGTGGCCGCGTCGGTGGGGCCGTACGGGGCGATGCTCGCGGACGGCTCCGAGTACCGGGGACGCTACGGGCTCACCGTCGACGAACTGGGGCGGTTCCACCGGCCCCGGCTGGAGGTGCTGGCCGGCGCCCGGCCCGACGTGCTGGCGCTGGAGACGGTGCCGGACACGGACGAGGCGCGGGCGCTGCTGCGGGCGGTGCGCGGACTGGGGGTGCCGGCCTGGCTGTCGTACACCGTCGCCGGCGACCGCACCCGTGCCGGGCAGCCGCTGGAGGAGGCGTTCGCCCTGGCCGCCGACGCGGACGAGGTGATCGCGGTCGGCGTGAACTGCTGCGCGCCCGGCGACGCGGCCGCCGCGGTGAAGGCGGCCGCCCGGGTCACGGGCAAGCCGGTCGTGGTCTATCCCAACAGCGGTGAGTCCTGGGACGCCGGGAACCGGACGTGGGCCGGCCGCTCCACTTTCGGCCCCGGACAGGTCCGGACGTGGCGCGCCGCCGGTGCCCGGCTGATCGGCGGTTGCTGCCGGGTGGGGCCGGAGGCGATCGCGCAGGTCGCCCGGGTCCTGTCGGCGCGGTAGCCGTCCCACGGCCATCGCCCCCTCGTGCGTCAGCGTCCGCTCACTCCGCCCGGGCGGCGCAGTCGCCGTACCACCGCGCGGAGTTCCGCCGAGCGGGCGCGGGTGCCGTCCGACGGGGGCGGCGCGTGGTCGGGGGTGGTGCCGGTCGTCCACAGGGCGAGTTCGGCGTCGCGTGGGCCGTGGGCGGTGTGCGGGGGGCCCTCGTCGAAGACGCGTACCGGACGGGTGGCGTCCCAGGGCTGCCAGCCCGGGTCGCCGTCGGTGGCGAAGCGGACCCAGGCGGCGTGCATGGCGTCGGCCAGTTCCCGCGGGGCGCCCTCGCCGGCGAGCTTGCGGGAGTCCGGGAGGTCGCCGGAGTCGAAGACGAAGCCCAGCTCGAGGGCGTGGCAGGCGCCGAGGCCGGGCAGTCGCGAGGGCCAGGCGAACTCGTAGACGTACGACGAGCCCGGACGGGCGTCGGCCAGGCGGTGCAGCGGGCGGCGCAGCAGGTGGTCGGTGACCAGCTGGCCGACGATCTCGGCGGGGCCGGCCCCGGGAAGCCGGGCGCGGTAGCCGCGGACCACCTCGTGCCCGCAGTGGCAGCGGGCCATCGCCCCGGCCAGCGCGACCGGGCCGAGCCGGTCGACGCGCTCCAGCAGGGCGCCGGGGACCAGCCACAGCCGGTACTCGTCGCGGGTCCAGCCCATGAGGAGGTCGGCGCCGCGCGCCGCGTCGCCGTCCACGAGAGCGTCCAGCGGATCGCGCGGCACGAGGTCGCCGTCGACGACGATGCCGAAGGCGGGGCCGCCGAGGACCGTGCTGCTGAGCCGGCCGACCTCGGCCTGGGTGCGCAGCAGCAGGTCCCGGTCGACGGCGGCGAACGCCTCGGCGGTGGCGGGCACCTTCAGCCGGGTCGCCATGCGCCGCACCATCCGCCGTACCCTGTCGCGGTCGGTGGCCTCCGGCGGCCCGCTCTGCAGGACGGCCCGCCGGAACAGGCCCTGGGCCTGCGGGGCGGCGATCAGGGCGCCGATGCTGATGGCCCCGGCCGACTGGCCGGCCAGGGTGATCCGGCCGGGGTCGCCGCCGAAGGCCCGGATCGAGTCGTGGACCCAGCGCAGGGCGGCGAGCTGGTCGCGCAGGCCGGGGTTGGCGGGGGCGTCCGGGAACAGTCCGTAGCCCTCCACGCCGAGGCGGTAGTTGACGGAGACGAGGACGACGCCGTCGCGGGCGAAGGTGTGCCCGTCGTACACGGGCACGGCCGAGGAGCCGCGGGTCAGCGCGCCGCCGTGCAGCCACACCAGGACGGGGAGCCGGGCGCCCGGGTCCGGCGTGGGCGTCCACACGTTGAGGTTGAGGCAGTCGTCGCCGGGGACGACCGGGTCGGACAGGTACTGCGCGAAGGCCTCCGAGTACGGCGGCTTCGGCGCGGTCGGGCCGAAGGAGCCCGCGTCGCGCACACCGTCCCAGGGC
>NZ_POTZ01000639.1 GCF_003236365.1 Streptomyces sp. NTH33 | reverse complement strand
GGCCGGGAACGGGACGAGGGGTCGGCGCGATGCGGCCGGCGGCCGGAGTGACGCGGGGACCCTGGGCGCTCTCGTGAATCTGAGGCTCCTCGGGAATGAGAGGCATGGGCTGATTTTTATCAAACATTGGTGCGGCTCGCGTGGGTGGGTGGCACATCGGGGCGAGTGGAGCGATCAGAAGTCGAAGCCGAGCTGGCCCTCGACCTCCGGAGCGGCTCCGTCCGCCCGGACTCGGACCTTCTTGAGGTGCCGCCACCGGGGCAGCGCATCAAGATACGCCCACGACAGCCGGTGGTACGGGGTGGGTCCCCGCTCCTCCAGCGCGGCCTTGTGCACGGGCGACGGATATCCGGCGTTGGCCGCGAAACCGAAGTCTGCATGGTCGATACCCAGTTCGGCCATCATTTTGTCGCGGTGGACCTTGGCGATCACCGAGGCCGCCGCGACGGCCACGCACGACTGGTCGCCCTTGACGACCGTACGGACCCTCCAGGGGGCGCCGAGGTAGTCGTGCTTGCCGTCGAGGATGACGGCGTCCGGACGGACCGGCAGTCCTTCCAGCGCGCGCACCGCCGCGAGCCGCAGCGCGGCCGTCATCCCCAGGTCGTCGATCTCCTCCGTGGAGGCGTGCCCGAGGGCGTACGCGGTCACCCACTGCTGCAGCTCCGCGGCGAGTTCGGTACGTCGCTTGACGGTGAGCAGCTTGGAGTCGGTGAGCCCCGCGGGGGGTCGGCGCAGTCCGGTGACCGCCGCGCAGACGGTGACGGGGCCGGCCCACGCGCCGCGCCCCACCTCGTCGACACCGGCAATGACCTTCGCTCCGGTCGTGGCTCTGAGAGAGCGCTCGACGGTGTGAGTGGGTGGTTCGTACGGCATGGCGCCCTTAGCGTACGCTGCCGGGATCCGGCCGCAACACCCTGGTCGTGCGAGCATTCCGACCCGTTACAGCGATGTCGGCACCCACTCCGGCAGCGCCTCGGTGCGCTCGGCCCACTCGGCCGGCGGAGTCCCCGCCTTCCCCGCGGCGAGCACACCGCCCACTATGGCGCAGGTGGTGTCGACGTCGCCGCCGGCCCGTGCCGTCGTCCAGAAGGCGTCCTCGAAGTCCCCCAGGCACCGGGCGGCCGACCAGAGCGCGAAGGGCACCGTGTCATGGGCGGACGTACGCCGTCCGCAGCCCAGGACCGCGGCGACGGTGACCGCGTCGTCGTAGTCGAGCATGTCGCGGGCGCGCCGCAGACCGGCGCCGACGGCACTCCTGGCCGGGACGAGGGCGATGACGCCGTCGAGCAGTGCCTTTGGGCTCGGCGGGCCGCCGGGTGCGGCGGCCCGCGCGGCGGCCGCGGCGACGGCCATGGCTCCCACGACGGCCTCGCGGTGCTGATGGGTGGGGTGGGCCGAGATCTCGGCCTGGTGGGTGGCCTGCTCCGGGTCGTCCGCGTACCAGGCGCCCAGCGGGGCGATGCGCATCGCGGCGCCGTTGCCCCACGACCCCTGCCCGTCGAAGAGCGCGGCGGCCAGCTCTCGCCAGTCGCCGCCCTCCCGGACCAGGCGCAGCAGGCGGTTGACCGCGGGGCCGTAGCCCCGGTCGAAGTCGTGGTGACGGGCGAACGACTGGGCCAGCGCGTCCTGGTCGATGCGCCGGTGGGCGGCCAGCACGGCCACCACCGAGCAGGCCATCTCCGTGTCGTCCGTCCACTGCCACGGGCCGGACGGCAGTTCGCGGCGCTTGAGCAGCGGGTGGTTCACCGGCACGAAGAACTGCGAGCCCAGCGCGTCCCCCACCGCCAGTCCGCGCACGCTGGCGAGGGCGCGCTCCAGGCGCCCGCCGGGTGAGGGGTCAGGGGTCAACGCTCAGTCTCTCCATCCGGTCGCCCCGTAGGGCTCGGGCTCCCGCCAGCGGTCGAAGGGGCGGTCCATCGTGTACTTGCCGTCGTCCCCGAGAACGAGCATGCGCACCTCGGCGTTCCCGGGATTCGACAGCGACTCGAATTCCGCGACGGTCCAGTGGAACCAGCGCATGCAGAACAGCCGCATCGCCAGCCCGTGGGTCACCAGGAGCACGTTGGGCGGGTGGTCGGGCGCCTCGAAGCTGCGGAACAGGCTCTCCAGGAAGTTGCCGACCCGGTCGTAGACGTCGGCTCCGGACTCGCCCTGGGCGAAGCGGTAGAAGAAGTGCCCGTAGGCGTCCCGGTAGGCCTTCTGCAGGCGTACGTCGTCGCGGTCCTGCAGGTTGCCCCAGTCCTGCTCGCGCAGCCGCGGTTCCTCGCGCACCCGTATGAGGCCGGGGTCCAGCCGGAAGGCGCGGAGGGTCTCGTGGGTGCGGCGGTAGGGGGAGACGTACACGCTCACGCGTTCCCGTCCGAACAGCTCCCGCAGCGTCTTGCCCGTCTCCTCGGCCTGCCGCCGACCCTGTTCGGTCAGCGGGAGCGCGTGGTCGGGTACGCGCTCGTACACGAAGTCATCAACATTGCCCGTTGACTCGCCGTGCCGGACAAGGACGATGCGCCGTGGTCGTGCCATGCCAAGACCCTAGATCGAGTGACAGCCGATCGAGGAGTCCAGGTGGCCCCATACGGCACAGGTCACACCGTCCACGTGCTCTCCAGCTCCACGATGTCGCCCGTGAGCGCCGCAATGTCGGCCTCCGTCCGGGCGCGCAGCGCGAGGCGCTCCACGCGCTCGGTGCGGTACTTGCCGTGCTCGGCGGAGGACTGCCACATGGACAGCACCAGGAACTCGTTGCCCGGGGCCTCGCCGAACAGGCCGCGGACCATGCCGGGCGAGCCGGCCATCGCCGGGTTCCAGACCTTCTCCTGCATCAGCGTGAAGTGCTCGGCGTGCTCCTCGTGCACCCGGCAGAGGGCGACGCGCAGCAGGTCGACGTCCGCGAAACGCGGTTCGAAGCCCGTCTTCACGTCGAACCGGTGGTCGAACAGCCGGGCCTGAGCGTCCTTGAACGTACCGGCCTGGGCCGCCGCCAGCCGGTCGTGGGAGCGTGCCATGAAGGAGTCGTAGAAGGCGCGGCTCTCCCAGAAGGAGAAGACGTGCGCCACGTCCGGCCGCCCCCGGCTCCACCC
>NZ_POTZ01000638.1 GCF_003236365.1 Streptomyces sp. NTH33 | reverse complement strand
CGGCACGCTCCCACGACCCACGGCGCACTCCCCCTGGCCCCGGCAACCGGCAACCGACATCCCCCAGTTGTGCCCACCCCATGGATACGGGTCAGGGGCCCGCAGTGAGAGCTGCTGGGCCCCTGACCCGTAGTGGGGTCCGCCCCCGACCTCGGGGAGTTACGCCGCTAGGCTGCGCTCAACGTTCTGCGGGGTCTTGGCGGGGTCTTCGGCGAGGTAGCGCTCGATCGAGTCGTCGAGTTCTTCGAGCCACGGTGTGTGGTGCTCGGCGGCCAGGGTTCCCGTCATGACCGAGCGGTAGACACGGTCGCGGTAGCCCATGATGTCGGCCTTCTTGTCGCGCTTCCACGCGAGGAAGATCTCGACGACCTGGTCGAGGTCGAACTCGGGGTAGTCCGTCTGCCGCAGCAGATCACGCACGTAGTCGGCCTGGAAGCGGACCTCTTCGGCGTCCGAGGAAAGCTTCTCGAAACGTTCCCGCCACTCGGCGATGGACGCGGAGCGTTCGGTCTCCGACGGCAGCTCGGCGCGGCCCAGGATGAGGTCGCGTACGTACCAGGCCTGCGCGTCGAACATGTTGAAGGTGAACCACTGGTCCTGCGCGCCGAGATAGGCCAGACGCGGGTTGTCCTGCCACACGACACCGCGGTAAAGGCCGTCCGGGTACACGTTGTTCGGGGAGGTCAGCGCGAGCTCGTCGGGCAGGAAGGGGTACTTGTGCAGGTAGCCGGTGCACAGGATGACGGCGTCGATGTGCTTCGAGGTGTCGTCGGCGAAGTGGACCGTGTTGCCCTCGATGCGCTTGATGACGGGGCGTTCCTCGAAGCCCTCGGGCCAGTCGTAGCCCATCGGCGCGGAACGATAGCTCGCCGTCACCGAGCGTGCGCCCATCTTGAACGCCTGGCTGCCGATGTCCTCGGCCGAGTAGCTGGAGCCGACGACGAGGACGTCCTGCCCCTTGAAGGCTTCCGCGCCGCGGAAGTCGTGCGCGTGGGCGATGTACCCGGGGAAGGTCTCGATGCCAGGGAAATGCGGCACGTTGGGGAAAGCGAAGTGGCCGCTGGCGACGACCACATGGTCGAACTCCTCGGTCGTCGTTTCTCCGGTGGGGAGATTCTCGACCGTGAGCGTGAAGACCTCACGCTCGGCGTCGTATTCCGTCCAGCGCACGACGGTCCGGAAACGGATGAAATCGCGCACGTTCGTCTTCTTCAGCCGGGCGGCGATGTAGTCCCACAGAACCGGGCGCGGCGGGTATGAGGAGACGGCGCGACCGAAGTGCTCGTCGAAGGTGTAATCAGCGAACTCCAGAGCTTCCTTCGGCCCATTCGACCACAGATTGCGGTACATGCTCGAGTGCACGGGCTCGCCGTACTCGTCGAGTCCGGTGCGCCAGGTGAAGTTCCACTGGCCACCCCAGTCAGCCTGTTTCTCAAAACAGACAATCTCGGGGATGTCCGCCCCCGCGCGCGCTGCGGTCTCAAAGGCCCGCAGCTGAGCCATGCCCGAGGGGCCGGCACCGACAATCGCTACTCTTTTTCTGTTCGTCACGTATGTCCCTTTATTTTCGCCATGCGGCCCCGCACCCACCCTCACGGGCAGGACGGAGGCATCCGATCGCCAGGATCCGCACGTATCGACCGGTCCAGAGGGGCGGCTTTCTTTCGACCGTAGCAGGATTGGCTCAATTGCGCTAATTTGCTGTCGCAATCAACGGCGTCAACCCGTCGGAGGTGCGGGCCGCGACAGCCGGTCCGGCCGTGCGGCTACAGGTCGACATCAAGCCCTACTCTCGGCGGATGAACTGCAGCTTTGCCACCTCGTCGGGTGCAACGGGGTCGTCCGCCGGGCTGGCCGCGAAGGTCGTCGCCCTGCATGTCTTCACCCTTTGGACTTCACATCGGCAACGCAGTAGAAAGGGTGGATGACGCCCTGGCGGAAATGTGGCCGACCGCAGCTCCTTCCCGGTCTGCGCAATCTCATTCCTCCGAGATGCAGAAGGAAGCGGATCCGTAATCTGGTTATCCGTCTTGTCCGAGTGAAAGTGTGTCAGGGGCGCCTCAGGGGCCGGCCTGCCGGCCTCGGGCCGTCGCCTGCCGGAGGCGGGTGGTGGCGAGGTCGATGAGGGTGCGGGTGGCCCGGCTGAGGGTGGTGTGGCGGCGGTGCACGAGGGCGAAGTGGTCGTAGAGTCTCGGCCGCAGCGGGGCGGAGTGGAGCCGGTGGGGCAGCTGGCCGGCGAGGCGGTGGACGACGCCGCGTGCCGCGATCGTGTCGGCGTGTCCGCGGGCGACGATCTCCAGCGCGGTCTCGACGTTCTCGACCTCGATGCGCGGCCGCAGTGTGCGGTGCGCCGCCTGTACGACACGGGTGAGCTGCTGACGGGTGTAGTCCCGTTCGCCCCACGTGGCCTCGGAGAGGACCAGTCTGGCGGCGCCGTCGACGGCGCCCGCAACGGCCGGCTCACCCTCTTCGCCGGCGGCGAGCCCAGCCTTCTGGAACGGGTCGCCCCGGTGCTGGAGACATTGGGCACAGTGATCCCGTGCGGCGGACTCGGCACCGGCAACGTGGTCAAGCTCGTCACCAACCAGCTGTGGTTCACCGCCTCCGCCGCACTCGGCGAGGGCTTCGCTCTCGGCCTGCGGCACGGCGTCGACCTGGGCGTGCTGTGGTCGGCGGTCCGGCAGTCCGTCGGCGACTCCTTCGTCGCCCGGCACGACGCACCCTCCGTCTTCGCCGGGCACTACGACCCCTCTTTCACCCTCGACCTGTGCGGCAAGGATCTCCGCCTGATCGGCGAACTCCAGACCGCGCTGGGCGCCTCCCTGCCGATGACCGATGCCGCCCGCGGCGCCTTCGACCGTGCCGTCCGGCGTTACGGTCCCGACCCCGCCGAGCTCCACGTCGCCAAGCACATCGAGGACGACACCGGCCTCTCTTTCCGCCTCGACGGCGACTGGTGTCGGCGTACGGGCTCTGGTGCAGAGGTGCGTACGGGTTGATCTGCAGAGGTGCTCCGGCGTGTCTGGCCGGGGGCTGGGCCGGTGGGAGGAGCCTGTCGCTGACGTTGTGCGGCGATGAGGGAGG
>NZ_POTZ01000637.1 GCF_003236365.1 Streptomyces sp. NTH33 | reverse complement strand
CTCGGGCGCCGCCCTGCGCAGGTCGGCGCCCGAGCACTGGTACGGCCTGGCCACCGCCACCCTCGCCTACGCCAAGGCCGGCCACGCCCCGAGGAGCGCCCTCACCCAGGTCACCGGTGCGATCGCCCTCGCCGCGACCCAGGCCGCCCACGCCGTGCTGGCCGCCCGGGGCGAGTGGACCACCAACGACAAGGGCCTGATCGCCCGGGCGGGGCTGCGCGAGGCCGATGACATCGTGGCCGGGCTGGAGCCGGAGCCCGGGGCGCTGACCGCCGCCCTCGATGATGCCGAAGCCCTGGTCCGGCGGACCGTGCGGCGCACGTAGCTCCGCTTGCGGAACCAGCGCAGCACCGGCGCCGTCTGCTGGAACGTTCCGAGTCCTGAGAGCTCTTCCTTGTCCAGGGCCCAACGGCCCTCATACCCAGGGACCTTGGGGAATTCGCCCTTAATGCCATACTGACCTGCGGTTTCACCGGACGGGTCGGTTTTTGTTCGCCGTGTGTCCGTCCGTCGTCCTTTGCACGTTCCCTCAGGAGCCCACCCATGTCTCGACCCATCCGCCAGCTTCCGGGCAGCGCCCCCATCGCCGTCGGGCGTGAGACGCGGAGGGGTCGCTGATCATGAGTGCGGACAACGGGACGTACCATGCCCTCCTCGCCCGGCACGACGCGATGCGGCTGCGCCGGCAGATGCTCTCCCAGGGAGGCGGGCCGGACGCGGACAGCGGTGGCGGCCCGCAGGGCCCGGTCGCCGGACAGCCGTACGACGGGGTCGCCGACCAGCGGACCATCATGCGCCACCTCGACCTGGTGGCCCCGTTCGACGAGCTGATCGCCCACCTCTACCGGGCGCTGTTCGCCCGGCACCCCTCGCTGCGGTCGCTCTTCCCCGCCGGGATGGAGTTCCAGCAGGCCCATCTGGCACGGGCGTTCTGGTATCTGATCGAGCATCTGGACCGGCCCGAGCAGATCACCGCGACCTTCACCCAGCTCGGCCGCGACCACCGCAAACTCGGCGTGCTCCCCGCGCAGTACGCGGCGTTCGAGACCGCGCTGTGCGAGGCGCTGCGCGTCCGGGCCGGCGAGTACTGGACCGGGGAACTCGAGCAGGCGTGGGTACGGATGCTGCGGCTCGGCGTCACGGCCATGGTGCGCGGCGCGGACGCCGCGCTGCACGAACCGCCGTGCTGGAAGGCCACGGTGACGGACCACCGGCTGTGCGGTCCGGACCTCGCGGTGCTCCGCGTCCGGCCGCACGAGCCCTTCCGGTACCGGGCCGGGCAGCACACCGCGCTGGAGTCCGCGCGGCTGCCGCACACCTGGCGCCCGTACTACCTGGCCGGCGACCCCGGCCGGGACGGAGAGCTGGAGCTCCACGTCCGGTGCACCGGTCCCGGCGGGGTGAGCGAGGCCCTGGTGCGCCACACCGCGGTCGGGGACCAGGTACGGCTCGGACCCCCCAAGGGAAATCTGGCACTCGGCGAGGAGACTGCGGCGGGTGAACTGCGGCTGGTGGCCTGGGACACCGGCTGGGCCGCGATGAAGGCGCTGCTGCGGGAACTGGACGGCCGCGCGCGGTCGGCGTCCGCGCCCCGGGTGCCCCGGGTGCGGCTCTTCCTGGGCGCCGACACGCTGTCCGACCTGTACGACACCGAGTACCTGACCGGGCTCGAACGCAGCCGCCCGTGGCTGTCCGTGGTCCCGGTGACGGGCGGGGCGCCGGGGGAGGACGCGTACGACCGGCTGGCCCGCGCGGTGGTCCGCGGTGGCACCACGGCGGCCGGCCGCGCCCTGCTCGCCGGACCGCCGGCGATGATCCAGGCGGTGACGGCCGCTCTCACCCGCGCCGGGCTGCCCGCCGAACATGTCCTCCACGACCCGCTGCCGCCCAGCCCGCGCGACCTGCCCCGGACCGCGGGAGGTTTCGGTCCGGCCGGAGCACCGGCGTACCCGGGACAGTCGGTCCCGGCCTGACCGGCCACCTCCGAACGGGAGCCATGCCCACCCGGCCCGAACCGGACGATCATGCTGTCCGTACGCGCAGCAGTGTCGAGGCAGTGTCGAGAAGGCCATCGACGGCTGGAGGTCATCCATGGGTGGAGCACGGCCCGCGAGGCGGAGACGGACTGGCTCTACGGCCGCTTCATCGACACGGGCACGGGAATGCTGGGTCGATGGAGTGACGGTGGCCTGAACGAGTTCGGAACCCACGATTCCCTGGCGGAGTACTTCCACTTCCTGGTGGACGCGATGCGAGAGCACGGCAAGGCCGAGGACGGCCGCCTCGTCTGGTGACCCCGCACCCCACACGTGCGGCCCGGCCGCCCGTCCTGGCCGGTCACCCCGGCAGCCGCACCTGCGCCCAGACCACCTTGCCGGGACCACCGGGCCGGGGTGCCACTCCCCAGTCGTCCGCCAGCGTCTCCACCAGCAGCAGGCCCCGCCCCGACTCGCCCTCCGGGCCCGGTGTCCCGGGCGCGGGCAGCCGCTCCCCGCGTGTGTCCCCGACCTCCACCCGCAGCACGCCCTCCGCCTCGCTGATCCGCAGGTGGAAGTCGCGGCCGGGCACGTGCCCGTGCCGCACCGCGTTCGCGGTCAGCTCCGCCGCGATCAGCGTGGCGGTCTCGTTCGCCGACGAGTCGTACGGGTGACCCCACTCGTTCAGCCGGTGCGAGACCAGCCGGCGGGCCAGGCGTGCTCCGCGCGGGGTCGAGGTGAACTGCATCGCGAACTCGAGCGGGGCCTCCACGGGGTCCGGCGTACACCTTTGCGGGGGAGTTACTGGCTTCATGGAGTAAACGGTCGCTGGCTGTGCGTAGCTTTGAACAGGCGTGATCCGCTGACCGGTTTTGGCTGTACACCACTGGGAGCGCGGCTGTACGCGGGGCGGATCGTGACCGGCTCCCGGCGCGGCGCGTTGGTCGCGGAAGTGAACGCGGTGCGGGGCGAATCGGCAGGGTGAGTACGTACGGGAGGTGCCGGGCGTGGAGGACAACGGGCAGCGGGCGGAGGTCGAGTACGAGCCGGGGCGGGGGATCCTGCACCTCTTCGGGCGGCAGTTGAAGCTGTTCCGGGAAGGGGCGGGGC
>NZ_POTZ01000636.1 GCF_003236365.1 Streptomyces sp. NTH33 | reverse complement strand
GTCGAAGATCAGGTTGGCGGGCAGTCTGGCCGCGGCCCAGTCATAGACGCGCGGGCCCTTGTCCCCGTCCCCGCAGGACAGCCGCTGCCAGGCATCACCGGGTGCTTCCTCGATGAGCTGGTCGATGCGCCAGATGCCCGCCAGTGACTTGATCTGCTGGGACTTGGGCACGGCGACGACGTAGCCGAGGCCGAGTTGCTCGAGCAGGCGGCGGAAGTGCCAGTCCTGGCCGTAGGCCTCGTCGGCGGTGACCCAGGCGGCGGGCAGGCCGGCCGCCAGGCAGCGGCGGACGATGTCCCGGGCCAGTTCCCCCTTGGTGGCAAAGCCGCGTTCGTCGGGGATCTTCGCCGCCCGGCAGCGGTCACGATCGGACGTCCAGGCTTTCGGCAGGTAGAGCTCCCGGTCCACCAGGGCTCGGCCCGAGCCGGTGGCGTAGGCGGCGAACACCCCGATCTGGCAGTTGTCGATCTTCCCGGAGGTGCCGGTGTACTGCCGGCCCACCCCCGCCGAGGTGGTGCCCTTCTTGATGAACCCGGTGTCGTCGATGATCAATACCCCGCCCGGGCCGAGCCGTTCGGCGACATAGTCGCGGACATCGTCTCGGACCGCATCGGCGTCCCACCGGGCGCCGTTGAGCAGGTGCTGCAGACCTGCCGGGTCGTGGTGGCCGGCCCACTCGGCCAGCTGCCAGCCGTTCTTGCGTCCCACCGGCGCCAGCAGACCGCGGACGTAGTCCCGCATCCGCCGACGCAGGTCCACGCGGGCGAACCGGCCCGCCACCCGCGCGAACACGGACTCCAACTCACCCTGCCACTGGTCGACTTCAGCTATCGCCTCCATACCCGGACAACGACAACCACCAGCTCAGGACACGAAATCTCACTGGAGTATTAGTAGGGCTTGGTTATCTTGGAAGGTGGACGGCGTGTCGACCTCGCGGAGGTGAGGGCCATGACCCCGCTGGAGCTTGCCGAGGTCCGGGACCGGTTGGCGGCGTTCGCGGCCGAGGTGTTCGCCCCGCTGGGACGGTCCGACCAGCGGCGGTGGGGTGAGCGGTACGTGCGCGGGCTGCTGGGCGAGGGCCGGCGCAAGTCGATGGAGCCGATGGCCGCCCGGCTGGGGGTGGACCGGCAGGGGCTGCAGCAGTTCCTGGCCGACTCCCCGTGGCCGCACCCGATGGTGCTGGCCGAGCTGGCCTGGAAGATGGAACCGGTCATCCGCCCGGCCGCCTGGGTCATCGACGACGTGTCCTTCCCCAAGGACGGGCACGCCTCGCCGGGGGTGGCCGCGCAGTACTGCGGGGCGCTGGGCAAGACCGCCAACTGCCAGGTCGCGCCGAGCGTGCACCTGGTCACCGATGCCGCCTCGTGCCCGGTCAACTGGCGGCTGTTCCTGCCCGAGGAGTGGGACCCCGCGCGGGCCGGCGAGCCCGAGCGGGCCGCCCGGCGCAGGCTGCGGGCCCGCATCCCCGACGATGTCGGGCACGTGCCCAAATGGCAGCTGGCCCTCGACATGGTCGACGAGCTGCGCTGCTGGGGGCTGGATCCGCCGCTGGTGGTGGCCGACGAGGGCTACGGGCAGGACGGCGCCTTCCGCCTGGCGCTGACCGAGCGCGGCATCCCCTACGTGGTCGGGGTGCGCTCGGACACCGCGGTGCTGCCCGGGACCGCGCAGCGCATCGCCCCGCCGTGGTCGGGCACCGGCCGCAAGCCGGTGCCGCGCTACCGCGACCGGCCCGTCTCGGTACGGGAGTTGGTCACCGGCGGCGGACGCGGTGCGCTGCACCGCGTCACCTGGCGCACCGGCAGCAAGGGCCCGCTGCGCGCGCGGTTCGCCGCGCTGCGGGTGCGCCCGGCCGGGGTGCGGCTGCGCCGGGCGTACCGGGGCGAGGACCTGCCGGTGTGCTGGCTGCTGGCCGAGTGGCCGGCCGGCGAGGAGGAGCCCACGAAGTACTGGCTGTCCACCCTGCCGGCGGACATCCCGCTGCGTCGGCTGGTGCGGCTGGCGAAGATCCGCTGGCGGGTGGAGCACGACTACCGGGAGCTGAAGACCGCCCTGGGACTGGGCGACTTCGAGGGCCGCACCTACCAGGGCTTCCTGCGGCACCTCACCCTGGCCTCGGTCGCCCAGGCGTTCTGCACCCTGGAGCGGCTGTCCCCAAGGGCAGCGGCCGCGGCCTGACGACCTACCAGGTCGTGGCCGCGCTGCAGGTCCTGCTGGCCTGCTGGGCGGGGCGGTGCCCGCTGTGCCGGACACCGCTGCCCTCACTCCGACACGCCAGAGCATCACCTACCTGACCAAGCCCTATTAGGGGTCCTTTCAGAATGCTGGGTGCTTGCGGGCGAGGGTCATGCAGTGGGCGAGTTGGAGGAAGGCGTCGTGCATGTCGTCCCGGGTCTCCCAGCGGGTCCGTAGGCGGCGGGGGCCGTGGAGCCAGGCAATGGCGGACTCGGCGACCCACCGGATGCGGCCCAGGCCCGAGCCGTGCGGCTGTCCGCGCCGGGCGATCTTCGGGACGATGCCGCGCTCCCGCAGACGGCGGCGGTAGCTGTCGTGGTCGTAGCCGCGGTCGGCATACAGCGCGCGGGGCTTGCGCCGGGGCCGGCCCCGCTTGCCCCGCACCGGCGGCACACCGTCGACCAGCGGCAGGAGCTGGGTGACATCGTTGCGGTTGCCGCCGGTCAGCGACACCCGCAGCGGGGTGCCGTGTGCGTCGGTCAGCACGTGGTGCTTCGAGCCCGGCCGCCCGCGGTCAACCGGGCTCGGACCGACTTTTGGGCTGCTGCGTCCCCGCTTGGCCGGCACATGGGAGGCGTCGATGGTGGCGCAGGAGAAGTCCAGGCGGTCGGCCTCCCGCAACCGGTCCAGCAGCACCCGCTGGAGGTCGTTCCACACACCGGCCTGCTGCCATTCGGCCAGCCGCCGCCAGCAGGTGGAACCGGAGCCGAACCCCAACTCCTGCGGCAGGTACTCCCATTGGATGCCGGTGTAGAGGACGAACAGCACACCCTGCAGCGTCTTGCGGTCATCGATCCGCTTGCGTCCCGGGTGCCGGAGCCGCCGCTCGTGCTTCGGCAGCAGCGGCTCGA
>NZ_POTZ01000635.1 GCF_003236365.1 Streptomyces sp. NTH33 | reverse complement strand
CACAACCGACCACGCCAAGGGCCAAACCGGCCGCGATGGTCAACGCGACCATCCTCCTGCGGGCCTTCGCAGTGAACCGAATACTCATCGCTCTGTTTCCTTCTCCACTCGTCGTTCGCTTGTCAGTCGGCCAGATGGACGTCGAAGAGGTCCTCGGGTCGCGGCAGATCCGTGAGGTGGTGCGGGTCGAGGTTCCAGTTCCTGCCCTTGCAGGTGAGCCGTGGGAGCACGTCCTTGTCGTCGGAGCCCTCGGCGAGAGGGTCGAACGTGCAGAGCGGCTTGATGACGGCACTGGCGTGTGCCTTGGAGCGCACGCCCTCCGTGCCCGGAACGATGGACTTCCCGACGGGTTTGTCGGTCTGGACGTACACCGTGTACCTCAGCGTTGCCAGCTGCGGTTGGCAGTCGTCCACGTGTGCTTCGTTCTGTCCTGCCAGCTGATACGCACGCCAGCAGCCGTTCAACTGCGCCGCGCTGCCGTCGAGAAGGCCCTGCCACTGGGTCGGGTCGAGCACAGTGTCGGCCCACTTGCCCGCGAGCTGGTCTCGGGTGTCCTGCGCCGCCGCCAGTGCCGCCGCGTCTGCCGCCGTCTGCGCCCCGTTCCGATTGGCCGCCGCTTGGCCGACTGCCAAGTAAGCGAACGCGAGAAAGAGCAGGCCCGCCACCACCGTGATGTAGATGGGGAAGGCCTGCCCTGCGTCGCCGTATCCGGGTCGCCGCATCAGGTGATTTCGTTGATCTTCTGCTGGATCTTGTTGAGAATCGTCTGGCCGACGTTGGTCCCCGTGATCGCCAGCACGATCGCCACCACCACCGCGATGATGCCCAGGTACTCGACCGCGGTCTGCCCCCTGTCGCCGGCGCGGCGGCGCATCGCCTCGGCCGTCGTGTTCTTCCAGCCGTGCACGCGGACCTTGGTCGCAACCGCGGTCTTCAGCATCAGGTCGCTCATGGTGTTCCCCTCCGGGTTCGGTCTCGGTGCCGCTTGCGACACCGGAAACGTATGCCGGAGCGCACGGTCCGCCCGAGGGTCCGTGGGCCCAATCCCGGGCCCAAAGAGAGACCCGGCCGCGTTTCCTCCGTATCACCGTCATCCCCTCTCACTCCAACCCTCGTGAGGAACTCGGGGCCGTACCCAGCCATTTGGCGGCGGCCTCGGAGCGGCTGGTGCTGTGGAGCTTGGCGAAGATGCGGTTGATGTGGTTCTTGACGGTCTTCTCGCTGATGAAGCAGGCGGCGGCGATCTGCTGGTTGGTCATGCCGGACGCGATGAGGTCCATGATCTCCGCCTCCCTGGTGCTGAGTGGGAACCTCGACCTGTCGACGGCGGCCGGACGGCCACCTGTCCACCCAGACGACGACTGTCCCACATGCGGTTGCAGTCGCGAAAGGTTTTTCGCAGAATTAGCTGGGTCAGCGGCTATTGGGGGTTCTGAACCGTGTGCAGTCGCATCTTCGTCCTGGCGCAGCCGGGCCAGCAGGGCGCCCGCCGCCGTGTGGGTGAAGTGGGCTCTGCCCTCCTTGACGTCCCGTACGGCGGAGACCAACTGGTCGGCGGTGAACTCGCCGTGGACCAGGTAGCCGCCCGCGCCCCGGCGCAGCGCCTCCTGGACGATGTCCGACTCGCGGCTGTAGGTCAGCATCACGACCGGGGCGATCCGGACCAGGTGCGGCAGGGCCGAGATGCCGTCCACGCCGGGCATGCGGACGTCGAGCAGGACGACGTCGGGGCGGTGGCGCTGCGCGGCCTCCCAGGCGGCGCGGCCGTCCGCGGCCTCCGCGACCACCGTGATGTCCGCGCGGCCGGAGAGCAGGGCCGTCAGGCCGGCGCGGACCACGGGGTTGTCGTCGGCCACGACCACGCGGAGGGGGGCGGCCGGGGCGGGCTGTGGGAAGCCCTCGAAGGGGTCTGGAGTCGTCTCGGCCGGCATGGCGGCGGCCTCCTCTCGGGTCGTGGCGGGATCGCAGGTCATGTCCTCGTCAGCGCTCCCAGCGGCAGTTCCAGGCGGACCTCCGTGCCCCTGGGGTGGGTGCCGCGGCCTATGCGGATGCGGGCGCCCACCGAGGCCGCGCGCTCCACCATGCCGACCAGCCCGAAGTGGCCCGTGCGGCGGAGCTGTTCGAGGTTGGTGCCGGGCGGCAGGCCGCGCCCGTCGTCGTACACGCTGATGCGCAGCAGGTCGCCGTGGACGCCCGCGCGTACGTCGACGCGGGTGGGCGCCGCGTGGCGGTGGGCGTTCTCCATCGCTTCCGAGGCGATGGTCAGGATCTGACGGGTCACGGCGGGCGGAACCGGCGGGACGCCGGACCCGCCGGTCGGGCGGCAGTCGGCGGCAAGGCCGGTACGGGCACTGAAGGCGTGTGTGCGGGCGGCGAGTTCGGCGAGCACGTCGGTGCCGTGGTCCGGGTCGTTCTCGCGGCGCAGGTCCATCAGCAGTTCGCGGGACTCGGCGGCGGCCCGGCGGGCCGAGCGGGCGACCAGTTCCGCCTGCCGCCCGACCAGGGCGGGGTCCATGCGGTCCGCTCCGGCCGAGCCCGCCAGGCCGTCGGCGGCCAGGGCCACGCCGTGCAGGGTCTTCGCCACCGAGTCGTGCATCTCCCGGGCGAGGCGGGCGCGTTCGGCGGCGACCGCCTCCGTGACGGCGAGGCGGGCCTGGACCGTGGTGAGGGCCTGGGTGGCCTCGCCGAAGCGGAGGAGCAGGTTGCGCAGGGTGACACCGGCCGCGCCCGCGATGACGCACAGGCCGGGGAAGAGGGCCGACTGGGCCAGGTTCGTGGAGAGTTCCTTCGAGCTGGCGTGGACGACCAGCAGGATCAGCGACTGGAGCGAGGCGAAGACGCCCGCGCCTCGCCAGCTGTAGACGAGGCCGGCGAGGAGGGGGGTGCACACGCTGACGTAGGCCAGTGTGCTGTCCGGGCCCGCCGCGATCAGGAGGAGGGCGCCGAAGAGGGTGTCCACGGCGAGGAGGACGGGGTGGCGCAGGAGGAGGGGGCCGAAGCGTTCCCAGTCCCTGAAGAGGACGTAGGAGCCCATGAAGGTGATGACGACCGCGGCGCTGACCAGGCGGGTGGCCAGGCCGGGGGCGGCGTTGAGG
>NZ_POTZ01000634.1 GCF_003236365.1 Streptomyces sp. NTH33 | reverse complement strand
GGAGATCAGGGTCGCGTACACCTACGACAGGCCGTCCGTCCCGGCCGCCCAGCTCGGTGCCGTGCTCGTCGAAGACGCCGATGTCGAGCGCGTTGCCGGGGGTGCCGGCCGGGACGGACGGCCTGTCGTAGGTGTACGCGACCCTGATCTCCCGTACGCCGGAGGGGACTTCGACGGGGACGTACACGTAGTCCGGCGAGCCGGCGGGCAGGGTGCCGCGGATCGTCCGGGTCTCCCGGCCGCCGTCCGTGGCCCCGGCGCCGCTCGCGAAGGTCACGCCTCCCACCGTAGGCGCCGCGGCGGCACCCGTCGCGTCCGGAGAGCGGGAACGCCGGTTTGCCCTGGTCACCGCGACCGTATGCTCGGAGGATGACGACTTCCGCGGCTTCCGGGACCGGCCCCACCGAGAACTCCATGCGTCGCGCCCTCAAGCGTGCCCGGGACGGCGTCGCCCTCGATGTCGCCGAGGCGGCGGTGCTGCTGCAGGCCCGTGGCGAGCACCTTCAGGACCTGGCGGCCTCCGCCGCGCGGGTGCGGGACGCGGGGCTTCAGGCGGCCGGGCGGCCCGGTGTCATCACGTACTCCAAGAGCGTCTTCATCCCGCTGACCCGGCTGTGCCGGGACCGGTGCCACTACTGCACGTTCGTCACCGTGCCCGGCAGGCTGCGCCGTGCCGGGCACGGGATGTTCATGTCGCCCGACGAGGTGCTGGACATCGCCCGCAAGGGTGCCGCACTCGGCTGCAAGGAAGCCCTGATCACCCTCGGTGACAAGCCGGAGGACCGCTGGCCGGAAGCGCGCGAGTGGCTGGACGCGCACGGCTACGACGACACGATCGCCTACGTCCGGGCCGTGGCCGTCCGCATCCTGGAGGAGACCGGCCTGCTGCCGCACCTCAACCCGGGCGTGCTGTCCTGGACCGACTTCCAGCGCCTGAAGCCGGTGGCGCCGTCGATGGGCATGATGCTGGAGACCACGGCGACGCGGCTGTGGTCCGAGCCGGGCGGCCCGCACCACGGCTCCCCGGACAAGGAACCCGCCGTGCGGCTGCGGGTGCTGCAGGACGCCGGCCGTTCCTCGGTGCCCTTCACCTCCGGGATCCTGATCGGCATCGGCGAGACGTACCAGGAGCGCGCTCAGTCCCTCTTCGCGCTGCGGAAGGTCTCCCGCGCCTACCACGGCATCCAGGAGCTGATCATCCAGAACTTCCGCGCCAAGCCGGACACGGCCATGCGCGGCATGCCGGACGCCGAACTGGACGAGCTTCTCGCCACGGTGGCCGTCGCCCGGCACATCATGGGCCCGTCCGCCTGCCTGCAGGCCCCGCCCAACCTGGTCGACGCCGAGTACGAGCGGCTCATCGGCGCCGGCATCGACGACTGGGGCGGCGTCTCCCCGCTGACCATCGACCACGTCAACCCCGAGCGCCCCTGGCCCCGGCTCGGCCGGCTCGCCGAGAAGTCGGCGGCGGCCGGCTTCGAGCTGCGGGAACGGCTCTGCGTCTACCCGGAGTTCGTGCGCCGCGGCGAGCCCTGGCTGGACCCCCGCCTGCTGCCGCACGTGACCGCCCTGGCCGACCCCGCCACCGGTCTGGCCCGCGAGGACGCGGTCGTCGAGGGCCGGCCCTGGCAGGAGCCGGACGAGGCCTTCACCGCCACCGGCCGCACCGACCTGCACCGCACCATCGACACCCGGGGGCGCACCGCCGACCGCCGCGACGACTTCGACGAGGTCTACGGCGACTGGGGCGCCCTGCGCGAGGCGGCCGCCCCCGGCATGACCCCCGAGCGCGTCGACACCGACGTACGAGCCGCCCTGCGCACCGCCGCCGACGACCCCACGCGCCTGACCGACGCCGAGGCGCTGGCGCTGCTGCACGCCGACGGCCCGGCCCTGGACGCGCTGTGCCGCATCGCCGACGACGTGCGCGCCGCGGCCGTCGGCGACGACGTCACCTACATCGTGACCAGGAACATCAACTTCACCAACGTCTGCTACACCGGCTGCCGTTTCTGCGCCTTCGCCCAGCGCCGCACCGACGCCGACGCCTACACGCTGTCGTTGGAGCAGGTGGCCGACCGCGCCCAGCAGGCCTGGGACGTGGGCGCGGTGGAGGTGTGCATGCAGGGCGGCATCCACCCGGACCTGCCGGGCACGGCGTACTTCGACATCGCGAGGGCGGTGAAGGAGCGCGTCCCGGGGATGCACGTGCACGCCTTCTCCCCGATGGAGGTGGTCAACGGCGCGACCCGCACGGGCCTGTCCGTCCGCGAGTGGCTGACGGCCGCGAAGGAAGCCGGCCTGGACAGCATCCCCGGCACGGCCGCCGAGATCCTCGACGACGAGGTCCGCTGGATCCTGACCAAGGGCAAGCTGCCCACGGCCACCTGGATCGAGGTGGTCACCACCGCGCACGAGCTGGGCATCCGCTCCAGCTCGACGATGATGTACGGCCACGTCGACCAGCCCCGCCACTGGCTCGGCCACCTGCGCACCCTGGCCCGCATCCAGCAGCGGACCGGCGGCTTCACGGAGTTCGTCACCCTCCCCTTCATCCACACCAACGCCCCCGTCTACCTGGCCGGCATCGCCCGCCCCGGCCCGACGGCGCGGGACAACCGGGCGGTCACGGCGATGGCCCGCCTCCTGCTGCACCCGCACATCCCCCACATCCAGACCAGCTGGGTGAAACTGGGCGCGGAAGGAGCCGCCGAGATGCTCCGCTCCGGCGCCGACGACCTCGGCGGCACCCTCATGGAGGAGACCATCTCCCGGATGGCGGGCTCCTCCTACGGCTCCCACAAGTCCGTCAAGGACCTGACCGCGATCGCACAGGCGGCCGGCCGCCCGGCCAAACCCCGCACCACCCTCTACGGAGAGGTCCCGGAGGAGCGGCAGCGGGCGGCGGCGGCCTCGGACGGCCACCTGCCGGACCTGCTGCCGGTACTGGACTGAGCCCGTGCGGGCGGTGACCCGCACCGCCCGCAGTACGATGATCCGACCCCCGCCCGAGCGGCCGAGTAGCAGCCGAGGAGATGCGTGCCCATGCCTGCCCGAATACCCTCGTGGGCCTGGGTCAGCGGACTGACCGCAGGAG
>NZ_POTZ01000633.1 GCF_003236365.1 Streptomyces sp. NTH33 | reverse complement strand
GCGTAAGGAGCAGCCGCCGTGCCGATCGACACGTTCGCCGCCCAAAAAACACTCAGCGCCGCCGGATCCTCCTTCACGATCTTCCGGCTCGACGCACTGCCCGACACAGCCCGCCTCCCGTACAGCCTGAAGGTGCTGCTGGAGAACCTGCTGCGCAACGAGGACGGCCGCGCGGTGACCGCCGATCAGATCACCGCGCTGGTCGGCTGGGACCCGGCCGCCGAGCCTGCCACGGAGATCCAGTTCACCCCGGCGCGGGTGCTGATGCAGGACTTCACCGGTGTGCCGTGCATCGTGGACCTGGTGGCGATGCGCGAGGCGATGGCCGCCCTGGGCGGCGACGCGTCCCGCATCGAACCATCGCGGCCGGTGGAGCTCGTCATCGACCACTCGGTGATCGCCGACTACTACGGCGTCCCGGAGGCGTTCGACCGCAACGTCGAGCTGGAGTTCGAGCGCAACGCCGAGCGGTACCAGTTCCTGCGCTGGGGGCAGAACGCCTTCGCCGGCCTGCGGGTCGTCCCGCCGGGCACCGGCATCTGCCACCAGGTCAACCTCGAACACCTCGCCCGGGTGGTGTTCGACGAGGAGGGAACCGCCTTCCCCGACACGCTGGTCGGCACCGACTCCCACACCCCGATGGTCAACGGGCTGGGCGTCCTCGGCTGGGGTGTGGGCGGCATCGAAGCGGAAGCGGCCATGCTCGACCTGCCGCTGAGCATGCTCATCCCCCGGGTCATCGGCGTGAAGCTGACCGGTGCGCTGCCGGAGGGCAGCACCGCAACCGACCTGGTCCTGACCATCGCGGAGAAACTGCGGGCGCACGGCGTGGTCGGCACCTTCGTGGAGTTCTACGGCCCCGGCGTGGCCAACGTGCCGCTGGCCAACCGGGCGACCATCGGCAACATGAGTCCGGAGTACGGTGCCACCTGCGCGATCTTTCCCATCGACGCGGAGACCTTGTCGTACCTGCGGCTGACCGGCCGCAGTTCCGAACACATTGCGCTGGTGGAGGCGTACGCCAAGGAGCAGGGCCTGTGGCACGACCCGGGGCATGAACCCGCCTACTCCGAGACGCTGGAAGTGGATCTTTCGGCGGTGGTGCCCTCGATCGCCGGGCCCAAGCGCCCGCAGGACCGCATCGCCCTGGCTGATGCGCCGCGCGCCTTCCGCGCCGTGCTGGGCGGCTACGTCCGCTGCGACCCCGCGCCGGTCGGACTGGACGAGAGCAGCGCGGAATCCTTCCCCGCCTCCGACCCCGTCGCGGCGACCGGCAACCGTCCCGGCGACGCACCCGCCCACTTCGAGACCGCCCCGGCCTCCGACGACCCGTCCCTGAATCCCACCCCGGTGACCCTGGCGGACGGCACGAGCGTCGAGATCGGGCACGGGGCGGTGGTGATCGCCGCGATCACCTCCTGCACCAACACCTCCAACCCGCAGGTCATGGTCGGTGCCGCTCTGCTCGCCAAGAAGGCCGTCGAACACGGGCTCAGGCCGAAGCCCTGGGTGAAGACCTCCCTCGCACCCGGCTCGAAGGTGGTCATGGACTACTTCGCGCGCGCCGGCCTGATCCCGTACCTAAACAAGCTCGGCTTCGACCTCGTCGGCTACGGCTGCACCACCTGCATCGGAAACTCCGGCCCGCTCATCGCCGAGGTGGCCCGCGCCGTGTCCGACCACGATCTGGCGGTGGCCGCGGTGCTCTCCGGCAACCGCAACTTCGAAGGCCGCATCCACCCCCAGACCAAGCTCAACTACCTCGCCTCCCCGCCCCTGGTGGTCGCCTACGCGCTGGCCGGATCGATGACCGTCGACCTCACCCAGGATCCGCTCAGCACCGGCAACGACGGCAAGCCGGTGTTCCTGCGCGACATCTGGCCCAGTCAGCAGGAAGTCCAGGACGTCATCGCCGCCTGCCTGCGCCCGGAGATGTTCACGAGTGACTACGCGGATGTCTTCGCGGGCGGCGACCAATGGCGGGCCCTGTCCACCCCGGAAGGCGAGTTGTTCACCTGGGACCCGGACTCCACCTACGTGCGCCGGCCCCCGTACTTCGAGGGCATGAGCCGTACGCCGGTGCCGCTCGCGGACATCGAGGGCGCCCGGGTGCTGGCTCTGCTCGGCGACTCGGTCACCACCGACCACATCTCACCCGCAGGCGCCATCAAGCGCGACTCCCCGGCCGGGCGCTACCTCACCGAACACGGCGTCGCACCAAAGGAGTTCAACTCCTACGGCTCCCGGCGCGGCAACCACGAGGTGATGATCCGCGGCACGTTCGCCAACATCCGGCTGCGCAACCTGCTCGCCCCCGGAACCGAGGGCGGCGTCACCCGCCACCTGCCCGACGGGGAGCAGACCGCCATCTTCGACGCCGCCATGCGCTACGCCGACGAGGGCGTACCGCTGCTCGTGATCGCCGGGAAGGAGTACGGCTCGGGCTCCTCGCGCGACTGGGCCGCCAAGGGCACCGCCCTGCTGGGCGTCAAGGCTGTGCTCACCGAGTCCTACGAGCGCATCCACCGCTCCAACCTCATCGGCCTGGGCGTCCTGCCCCTGCAGTTCGCCCCCGGAGACAGCCGCGCATCCCTGGGACTGACCGGCGAGGAGACCTACACCATCCGCGGGCTGGCAGGCACCGACGCCATGCCGCGCGAGGTCACCGTCATGGCCGACGGTGCCGCCGGCCCCATCCAGTTCACGGCGCGGGTACGCATCGACACCCCCACCGAGGCCGACTACTACCGCCACGGCGGCATCCTCCCCTACGCCCTGCGCACCCTCCTGCCCACCTGAGCGCCTCCCGTCAGGCCCGCCGCCCGCAAGGCCAGGCCCGGCGGGAGGCCGGACGCGCACCTCTCACCGTGCCGGGCCGTCGGAGGGGATGCGCAGGGCGAGCAGGGCGACATCGTCGTCGAAGACCTGTCGGCTCCGGCTGATCAGGGTGTCGCAGAGTTCCTCCAGCGGGGCTGTGGCCAGGCGGGCGGCCTGCTCGGCCAGGTCGTCCAGTCCGGTGTCGATGTCCTGGTCGCGGCGCTCGACCAGCCCGTCGGTGAACAGCAGCAGGGTGCTGCCGGGCAGAGGGCGAGCAGTACACGTT
>NZ_POTZ01000632.1 GCF_003236365.1 Streptomyces sp. NTH33 | reverse complement strand
GAGCACCTGCTCATCGGCATCGCCGCGAAGGGCGGCGCGGCCGGCTGGGTTTCGGGTTCATGGCCACCACCACGTATTCCCCGGACCCGGGCACCCCCGACGCACCGTGCTCCGGTTTCTGGCGGGAGAGGCACCTGTACACGCCGCCCCCTCCGCCCCGGCGGCACCCGCACATCGTTCCCGTCGGGGTGACGTACGACCTGCGGGCGCGGCCGGCGCGGGTGATCACGAACAAGTCGAGCGCGAAGACGGCCCATGCGCCGGCGGTCGGCCCGCAGGGCACCCCGGTGGCGGTGTGCCAGGTGGACGGGCGGCGGTGGGCGGCGCCGGAGGGGCGCGGGTTCGTCCGGACGGAACCGGACCGGATCGCGGAGGCGGAGCCGCGCCGCGCCGCGCCGCGCCGGGCGAGGGGAGCCCCCCTGCTCGAGCGGAGCCGAGAGCCTGGGGGAGAGCGGGCACCGGGACCGGACCCGCCCCGCGTGGCGACCGGGATCGTGCCGGCCCGGGCGCTGGGGCGCGACTGAGCGGCAACGGCTGTTTTCGGTCAGTGATCGAACGCGCCGATACCCGGAGGTTTCCGGGAAAACTGCAGCGGCGTCACCGTGTTCAGGTCACGGTGACGCCGCTGCGGGGGGAAGCACCTGAGCGATCTGTTACGACGGGGGAATCGCGTCAGGCACTGCGGGGGGTGGCGATGGTTCTGATGTCGGCGGGCTCCGGCGCCACCTGCCGGTGGTCCCGCTGGTCCAGGTTCACGAAGATCATTCCGTAGCGGACGGCGCACCGTACGGGCTGGGGCGCCCCCCGTGGCCGCCGCAGACACCGGTACGCCCGTACGTCTCCGTCGTCGTCCCGCGTGACGACGACCGGCTCACCGAAGACGGTCACCATCAGCGAGTCACCGCTGTGGGGGATGGCGGTGACCAGGTCGATGAAGTGCCAGCCGGAGCGGTAGGCGGTGGCCATCTCACGACGGAAGGAGCGGTCGTCCGGAGGAGTCGTCATCAGCTCAACCCCATGTACTGTCGTCTACACCCGCGGGAGAAGCCGATGCGTCGCCGACGGAACCCCTGGGCCCGTCAGGTGCAACCACTCCCCACGTGCTGTCCGCCCGGACATCCCCCTTCGCGCCGGACAGGCCCCCCATTGCGGTGATGGCCATGGCGGCGGAGAAGGCGGCAACAAGCACCGAGCGAAGCATTCTCTTACGCATAGTCGGCTTCGTCCTCACGTGAAGGTCCCCTCTTCCCCCGTCAAACAAGACGATGGCTCATTCAGGCACGTCATGGCCACCCAAACGGTGCATCATGTTCCTGCATGTTCAGGACCCTGGGGGGTGGAGATTTCTTGATGAATCAGACAAAGGCGCCACATCCCCACGCGATGAGCGAGCTGTGCGAGGCGGGCAGCCGTCTGTACGCGAAGGCGCTCCGCACGGGACGCATCGCCCGCGCGGAGGCGGATCCCGCACCTTGCCTGATGGAGTTCGCCCTTCTCCATCCCGATCCGGACGATCCGAACTGGCTGCGCCCCGTGCCCCCCTCGGTCGCCCTGGCCCACCGGCTCAACCCCATCGAGCGCGAGATCGCCGAACGCAGACGGCTGTCGGTCGAACTGGCCGAGGCCTTCGAGCCGTTCATGGCGCTCAGCGCCCAGGTCACGACGGGGACGCACTCCATCACGGTGCTGGAAGGCCTGGACAGGATCAACGCGGCGCTGGATCTGGCCACGGCCGAGTGCCAGTCGGAGATGCTCACCGTGCAGCCGAGCAGCCGCCGTCTCGAACACACCCTCGTGCAGGGGCTGGAGCGGGACCGGCCGCTGATCGAACGCGGCGTGCGCATCCGGACGCTGTACCAGCACACCGCCCGCTACAGCCCCGAGACGCTCGGCTACGTGGCGCAGTTCTCCGAGGGCAAGGTGGAGTACCGCACCATCGACGAGCTGGTGGAGCGCCTCATCATCTGCGACGAGACGGTCGCGTTCATTCCCACGCGCGACGACCGCCAGGTCGCCCTGGAGCTGCGCCACCCGGGCCTCGTCCGCTACCTGATCAAAGTCTTCGAGTTCATGTGGGCCCGCGCGGTGCCGTTGAGCACCGGAGCCCCCTACGAGACCGCCCCCGACGGCATCACAGAGATCCAGCACTCCATCGCCAAGCTCCTCGTCGAGGGCCACGTCGACGAGGCCATCGCCCGCCGGCTCGGCATGAACGTCCGCACCTGCCGCGCCCACATCGCCAAACTGGCCTCCGCCCTGGGCAGCGGCAGCCGGGCCCAACTCGGCTACCTCATCGCACAGTCGGGAATTCTGGAACAGGACCACTGAGCCCCCGGGAGGAGGTGCCGCGCGTGACCACGAAGACGCACGACCACGCGGCCGAGGAGCTGTGCGGGGCAGGCCTGGAACTGTACGGACGCGCACTCCGTGAAGGCCGCATACGGGCCGCGGAGGCCGAGCCGGCGCCCTGCCTCGCCGACCTCGGCCTCCTGCGCCCCAGCGTCACGGACCCCGGCCTGCTGGAGCCCGTGTCACCGGGCCTTGCGCTGCGGCGCCTGCTGACGAGTTCGGCGGACCGCGTCGCCACCGAGCGACACCGCGAAGTCCGGCTTGCCGAAACGTTCGAGCCGCTCCTGAAGGCGAGTCGGCCCCCCGGCGCCGCGGCGAACACACCAGGCATCGCGGTTCTCAGCGACAAGAACCTCATCGGCCGGACCATCGCGGACGTCATGGCCGATGCCACCGAGGTGCTCACGGTGCAACCCCGCACCACTCACATCGGTCCGGACCCCGGCGTCCACGCGGACGCCATCGAGCGCGACCAGGCGCTGCTCGACCGGGGCGGCCGCATCCGCGCCCTCTACCAGCACACCTTGCGCCACGCCCCCACGGTCCTCGCTCGTTACGAACGTCTGGAGGGTGACGTCGAGGCCCGTACGCTGGACGAGGTCACCGAGCGGCTGATCCTCGTCGACCGCGCCGTCGCCTTCATCCCGGCCGACGCGGACCGCACCCTGGCCCTGGAGATCCGGGTCCCCGCGCTCGTCGAGTACCTGGGCACCGTCTTCGACCGCTTCTGGCACCTCGCCACCCCCATGCACCC
>NZ_POTZ01000631.1 GCF_003236365.1 Streptomyces sp. NTH33 | reverse complement strand
ACTGTCGACCGCCCCTCCGCCGCCTACACCGACCAAGCAGCAGAGTGCCGAGCAGCACCCCTCAGCGCATCAGGAACTGGCCGCGTTCATCCGTACGCGGGTGGGGACGTTCACGTGTACGCCGACAATCGCAGAACGGCGAGGCGAGGAATGCCTCGTCGACCACCTTCTCCGGATGCGGGTTGAGCGAGCGGGCCGCCGCCAGGGCGGCCACCTTCGGGTCCGTCGCCGTCGATGCCACCGTGTCACTCCCTCGTTCCGAGCCGGTGTCACCAGGTTCGCGCCGACAGGTGGGGCTGCCAAGCCCTCAAGGTCGGCGCACGGAGGCGAAGCAGCAGGTGGGGGCGCACTCCGGGGGCTTCCTCCGCGCGCCGCCGGACGGCACGGGCACACGATACGGCGTGGATCAGACGACGCTCACGGCGTCGTCTTCCCGACATTGCCGGAGCGGAGCGCGTCGATCAGGTCGGCGGCGGCCAGCAGGTCGTCCACGCGGAACGGGCAGCGACCCGCGGCGACCACCACGAACGGATCTACTGGGTCGATGTCCGTCCACGCTGCAGGCAGCGAGGCCACCTCCCCGTTCTCGTCCACGAAGCTGACCCTATCCTCGTCCCAGGCCAGACGCCGGTCGACGAAGACGAACTCCCGCCCGCACCACGGATGGAACGGATGCGTCACCCGGATAACTCCCGGCTGACCGTACTGATCGGGTGCAGTCGACGACGTGTGGCAAAGGCGCGATCGAGAAAACGTTGGGTTCGGTGGCAACGCTGTTCGCGCAGTTCGTCGCGGGTTACACCGGCCGATCGGTGGACCGCCGGGGCCGGGGCTTGGAGAACGGACCGCTGTGGTCCCTGCCCGAACCAGGGCCTGCTCGACGAGTGGATCGTCATCTGGCAGAACCGTCCGCACGACGCACTGAGGGACCCGGACTCGCCGAAGCGCGCGTTCACGCCGAACGAGAAGTACGCGACGCTGCTGGAGTCGTGCGGCTACGTTCCGGCCCCGTTCAGCGGCGAGGACTACGTCGAGTTGCTGCCCGAGCGCTGGCAGGCGATCAACTCCTACGGCATCCGGATCAACCACCGCACCTACGACGACGCCGAACTGACCCCGTTGCGCCGCCAGCACTCCGGGGTGGCGGAGAAGAAGGGACTGT
Source organism: Streptomyces sp. NTH33 (assembly GCF_003236365.1). Classification (GTDB taxonomy): domain Bacteria; phylum Actinomycetota; class Actinomycetes; order Streptomycetales; family Streptomycetaceae; genus Streptomyces. The sequence goes on along the minus strand of NZ_POTZ01000631.1, from coordinate 1,946 downwards.
GGGAGATCCACTACGACCCCTACGACGTCCCCCGTGTCTGGGTACGCGACCGCCGCAGTGAGCCGGCCCGGTGGATCACGGTGTTCTGGAAACATCTGCACCGCGTCGGCGTCCCGTTCGGCGAGATGGCCTGGGACCACGCCCGCGAACAGGTCCCGGAAGGACCATGCGACGAAGCGGTCCCGGCGCGTCGTCGCACAGACCCGGGCCACTGCCTCCGACCGGCCGGTCCCCGATCCGCCCACCGCCGAAGCAGTTCAGGACGATCAGGCGGACACCGAGTCGGCGAAGGTCATCCCGCTGGGCCTGTTTGATCCGCTCGCCAACCCCTGGAGGCGTCCGTGACCATCTCCGAACCCGCAGCCCGGCCGACTTCTCTGCGGGAGGCCGATGCCGAGACCAACCGGCAACTGACGACCCTGGAAGGATGGCGCAGGTTCATTGCGGGCCCGCCCCAGCCCCCGGTCCTGCTGCCCCTCGCTGAGCTGGGCAAAATGTCTCCGGTCGAGCGGGCGCTCTACGACGAGGACCGGCTCGATCATCACGCCCGGATGCTCGTGGTCGCCACCTCGTTCGTCGAGAAGACGGTGGTCTGCGGCCGACGGCTGGTCCTGCTCAACCGGCACGCGATCAGCGCTCGCCGCGGCCTGATGGTCTCCGGGCTGCCCGGCACGGGCAAGACCAGCGCCCTCACCCAGCTCGGGCTCGCCCACGAACTCCTCGACCGGGCCCGCCACCCGAACGTCGCCGACCGCATCCCAGTGCTCTACATCACCGTCCCGCCCGCGGCGACCGCACGCATGATCGCGGCCGAGTTCGCGCGCTTCCTGGGCCTGCCGGTCCGGGCCAGATCAAACATGACCGACATCATCGAAGCGGTGGTCGGCGTCTGCACGGACACCCGCACCGGCCTGGTCCTGGTCGACGAAATCCACAACGTCTCGCAGGTCACACGGGCCGGTGCCGAGGTCTCCGACACCCTGAAGTACTTCTCAGAACGCCTCCCCGCGACGTTCGCCTACGCGGGCATCAACCTCGAAACCAGCGAACTGCTGGCAGGCACCCGGAGCGCCCAGATCGCGAGCCGCTTCACCCTCGTCCCCACCCGCCGGTTCCCCTACGGTGACGAGTGGAAGGGCCTGGTCGCGACCCTGGAGCAGACTCTTCTCCTGCACGACCATCCACCGGGCAGTCTGGTCAAGCTGGACCGCTACCTCCACAAACGTACTGACGGGATGATCGGCGCGCTGTCCCATGCGGTCCGAGGCGCCGCGATCGACGCGATCCTCAACGGCACAGAACGCGTGACGAAGAACGGCCTTGACGCGGTCCCCCTGGACCACGCTGCGGAAATCCCGAAGAAGAACCAGCTGAAGTGACCCGCCCAGCGCCCGAGCTGCCCCACCGGCTGGCTCCACTGCCGGTTCGACTACGCCCCTGCGCCGGCGAGATCACCGACTCCTACGTCCGCCGCCTCGCCCGCGCGAACCACCTCAAGCCGAGCTACCTGCACTGTTTCCTCAACGGACCGCCGTTCTGGTTCGGCAAGCCCCAACTCGCCCGTCTGGCTGCTGTCTCCGGACGCTCCGAGGAGTCCCTGGACCGGGCACTAGCTGACGCCAGTTCCCCGCGCGGCCGCATGAAACCCAACCCACGCACAACACGAACAGAGCTGTTCCCGGGCCAGCCCCATCTCCCCCTGCTCATCTACATCGACGCCCGCAGAGGTCACACCATTCAGGACCTGGCCTTACGGCACCAAGTCCCTCGACGTCTCGTCCGCCTCGCCCTGGACACCATGCAACCTCCTCCCCGAGGAGGGAGTGTCATGAATCAGGTGTGCATCTCCCCGAAGGAGTCACCTGATGAGTACGACGATGGATCACCTGATCGAGACCATGGACCGCGTGTCGCTTGCCGTGGCCGGCGGCAGTGTTCAGGGTGCC
>NZ_POTZ01000630.1 GCF_003236365.1 Streptomyces sp. NTH33 | reverse complement strand
CTCGCCGACGACCCGCTGATGCTCTACTTCACCTCGGGCACCACCGCCCACCCCAAGCTGGTCGAGCACACCCACAGCAGCTACCCGATCGGGCACCTGGCCACCATGTACTGGATCGGTCTCGAGCCGGGCGACGTGCACCTGAACATCTCCTCGCCCGGCTGGGCCAAGCACGCCTGGTCGAACCTGTTCGCCCCGTGGAACGCCGAGGCGACCGTCTTCATCCACAACTACGGCCGCTTCGACGCGGCCCGCCTGATGGCCGAGATGGACCGCGCCGGCGTCACCACCTTCTGCGCCCCGCCGACCGTGTGGCGCATGCTCATCCAGGCCGACCTGGCCCAGCTGCGCACCCCGCCCCGCGAGGCCGTGGCCGCCGGCGAGCCGCTGAACCCCGAGGTCATCGAACAGGTCCGGCGGGCCTGGGGCGTGACCGTCCGGGACGGCTTCGGGCAGACCGAGACCGCCGTGCAGGTCTCCAACAGCCCCGGCCAGCCGCTGAAGACCGGCTCCATGGGACGGCCCAGCCCCGGCTACCGCGTCGAACTCCTCGACCCCGTCACCGGCGCGCCCGGCGCGGCCGAGGGCGAGATCGCGCTCGACCTGTCCGCGCGCCCGGTCGGCCTGATGACCGGCTACCACGGCGACCCGGACCGCACGGCGGAGGCGATGGCCGGGGGGTACTACCGGACGGGAGACGTGGCCTCCAGGGACGAGGCCGGATACCTGACGTACATCGGACGGAGCGACGACGTCTTCAAGGCCTCCGACTACAAGATCAGCCCGTTCGAGCTGGAGAGCGCCCTGCTGGAGCACGAGGCGGTGGCCGAGGCGGCCGTCGTGCCCGCGCCGGACCCGCTGCGGCTGGCGGTGCCGAAGGCGTACGTCGTCCTCGCCGAGGGCTGGGAGCCGGGACCCGACACCGCGAAGGTGCTCTTCGAGCACTCCCGGGAGACCCTCGCCCCCTACAAGCGCGTCCGCCGGCTGGAGTTCGGCGAACTGCCCAAGACCGTCTCCGGCAAGATCCGCCGGATCGAGCTCCGCGAGGCCACGGCCCAGGGCTCGCAGAACGAGTACCGCGAGGAGGACTTCCGGTGAGCGAACCGTCCTACGCCCACGGGACCAGCGGCACCCCGCTGCTGGGCGACACCATCGGCGCCAACCTGGACCGCGCGATCGCCGCGTTCGGCGACCGCGAGGCACTGGTCGACGTCCCCTCCGGACGCCGCTGGACCTACGCCGAGTTCGGCGCCGCGGTCGACGAGGTGGCGCGCGGGCTGCTCGCCAAGGGCGTGGCCAAGGGCGACCGGGTGGGCATCTGGGCGGTCAACTGCCCCGAGTGGGTGCTCGTCCAGTACGCCACCGCGCGCATCGGCGCGATCATGGTGAACATCAACCCGGCCTACCGCGCCCACGAGTTGGAGTACGTGCTGAGACAGGCCGGCATCTCGGTGCTGGTCGCCTCGCAGACCCACAAGAGCAGCGACTACCGGGCACTGGTCGAGCAGGTGCGCGGCACCTGCCCGGACCTGCGGGAGACGGTCTACATCGGCGACGCGTCGTGGGAGGCGCTGACGGCGGCGGGGGAGCGGGTGACGGCCGACCGGCTCGCCGCCGCCCAGGCGGAGCTGAGCTGCGACGACCCCATCAACATCCAGTACACCTCGGGCACGACGGGCTTCCCCAAGGGCGCCACGCTCTCCCACCACAACATCCTCAACAACGGCTACTGGGTGGGCCGTACGGTCGGCTACACCGAGCAGGACCGCATCTGCATCCCCGTGCCCTTCTACCACTGCTTCGGCATGGTGATGGGCAACCTCGCCGCCACCTCGCACGGCGCGTGCATGGTCGTCCCGGCGCCGTCCTTCGAGCCGAAGGCCACCCTGGAGGCGGTGCAGCAGGAGCGCTGCACCTCGCTGTACGGGGTGCCGACGATGTTCATCGCCGAGCTGAACCTCCCCGGCTTCGCGTCGTACGACCTCACCTCCCTGCGCACCGGCATCATGGCGGGCTCGCCCTGCCCGGTGGAGGTGATGAAACGGGTGGTCGCCGAGATGCACATGGAGGAGGTCTCCATCTGCTACGGCATGACCGAGACCTCCCCGGTCTCCCTGCAGACCCGGAGGGACGACGACCTCGAACACCGCACCGGCACGGTCGGCCGGGTGCTGCCGCACATCGAGGTGAAGATCGTCGACCCGGCCACCGGAGTGACTCAGCCCCGCGGCACGGCGGGCGAGTTGTGCACCCGCGGCTACAGCGTGATGCTCGGCTACTGGAACGAGCCGGAGAAGACCGCCGAGGCCGTCGACCCGGGCCGCTGGATGCACACGGGCGACCTGGCGATGATGCGCGAGGACGGTTACGTCGAGATCGTCGGCCGCATCAAGGACATGATCATCCGCGGCGGGGAGAACATCTACCCGCGCGAGGTCGAGGAGTACCTCTACGGCCACCCGAAGATCCGCGACGTCCAGGTCGTCGGCGTACCGCACGAGACGTACGGCGAGGAGGTCCTGGCCTGCGTCATCCCGCTGGACGCGGCGGACCCGCCGAGCCTGGAGGACCTGCGGGCCTTCTGCACGGACCAGTTGGCCCACTACAAGATCCCGAGCCGGGTGCAGATCCTGGAGTCCTTCCCGATGACGGTCTCCGGGAAGGTCCGCAAGGTGGAACTCCGCGAGCAGTACGGCGCGTGAGCGAGCGGGCCGGCGCCTCACACACCGTGGGTGTGCAGGGCGTCGGCCGCTTCGTTCACGGGCCGCGGGGTGCCCGCGCGGCCCAGCACGAACAGCGCGATCCGCAGCTCGTCGGCGCGGGCACGGGCGGCGTCGCCGTACCCCGTGAGCGAGAAGTAGGCGCACCCCGCCGACTCGGTCATCGCGTTCAGCCAGAGGCACTCCACATCCCGCAGGGAGGCCGGCCGCGCGGAGGGATCCACCTGGACCACCAGCCCCCGCGCCGCCAGCCCGATCCCGGACGGCGGCCGCTGGTCGGCCCGCCGGATCCTCTCGTGGCCGAGCCATCGCAGATACACCACGACAGCGGTGACGGCATCCCGCGCGGTACGGACGGGCACGCCCGGGAACCCGTGGCGCCGTCCCGGCC
>NZ_POTZ01000062.1 GCF_003236365.1 Streptomyces sp. NTH33 | reverse complement strand
AATTCCGCCCTTTTCCATGCTGCGCCGCCCGCAGTCACGTTTTCATGACGGCGGGCGGCACAGATTTCTTCGGACTAACGACGCCAGTAGGGGTAGCAGTCCCGGTCGTGGTCGTGGTCGGGGCAGTGCCGGCCGCTCACGCGGAGGAGAACGCCACCGTCGGACAAGCCATGGGCAGGACATGACGCTGCACGTGAACTCCGCTCGAAACGCCGCGAGGTGAACAGGGGGCGGGCCCGCCACGGGGGATGAACGGGCCCGCCCCTGTCCTGGTGCCGCCCGCGTACCTCTCCCGGAGTGCAGGCGGCGACTATCCGCGCCCCACGCCCAGCCGTGGAAGCGGGTGTCCTGCCTGCACGGCTGCGGCTGCGTCGGCACCCCGAGATCCGCCCGAGCATCCTGTACGTACCGCGCTCATGGAACACCGCTCGCCGCAGTTCCACCTCCGAGCCGGAATGATCGTCCGCTTCACTACCTGGGAGTAGATCACCGGTGTGACAAAGCGAGTCGGCTGAGCGAACTCCTTCGGCTCCGGCGAATCCTCGTGCCTCGATACGGAGTCAAGGTGCAGTGGATGTTGTTTCGTCATCGAACGCAAGGGCTGAAGTTGCTGTGCTGCCTGTAAGGGTGGCGAGCATGGCGCGGATATTGGTCAGTTGTGCGCTGATGCTCTCGCGGCGGATGGTCAAAGCAGCGAGTTCCCGTTCCAACTCGCTGCGCATTCGGTCGGCCTTGTTGTTCGCCTCGGTGAGGATGTCGTCGGCCTGGTGTTGCGCTGTTTGCTTGGTCTCGCTGGCGCGGCGTTCGGCGTCCCTCCGTAGCTTCTCGGCTTCCAGGCGCATTTGTTCGGCGCGGCGCTCGATTTCCGCGAGTCGTGCTTCGACTTTCGCCCGACGTGAGGCCAGGTCGCGTTCGGCTTGGTCGCGTCGCTTGGCAAGACCTGCTTCGAAATCCGCTGCGGCCTGGGCGGCGCGGGTGCGGGTGTCTTCGAAGAAAGCGTCTGCTTCCTCCCGGACGGCGGCCGCGTGTTTGTTTGCCTCAGTGCGCAGTTCGGCGGCCCGCGCCTGGGCATTCTCGACTATTTGCATGCATTGTCGGTCGTTTTCGGCTTTGAGGTCGGCCGCGAACGTGTCGGCGTCTGCCCGCAGACGGTCGGCCGCTGCCCCGGCCCCCGCATACTCGTGATCGGCGGCCTCGCGGGCCGCGCAGCCCAGCTCCTCGGCTTCTTCCTCAGCGAGACGAAGGATCTCTTCAATGCGTGGACCCAGGAGCGCATACGAGGGTTCAGCGCCGCTGCCCTGCGCTTGGGGGGCCTCTGTCTCTGCCAGCAGCTCCTGGATACGTTGTTCCAGTGCGGCTATGCGAGAGAGGGCCTTGTTGCGGTCACCGACAAGCTCGTTGACCCGGCTGTCGACTTGATCGCGGTCGTAGCCGCGACGCACGAGGTCAAAGAGCGAGGGGAGGGAGGTTTCAGTCATGGAGTTCCTGTGGAGAATGAGAGGGGAAACTCGGCTGCAGCACGACTCGCCGGCAACCCGCTGAGTTGAGTCACTGGATGATCCTTTTTATCAGAAAGATTCGCTGAGTAATCACCCAGCCTCAGTTTGTTATGTAACCTTTCAGTCACTGCAGGGACATAAGCATCTTCTCGCGTGCGAAGCCGGCTGCCTTGAACCGCCGTTCCGAGCGGCGGCGGGCCCGGTCGTCGCACTCGGCCATCAGCAACTCGGCGAGGAAGAGCTCACAGGCCGGCCATGGCCAGGCGACCGCCCTGGCAGCACGCCGGAGCATCCCCGAACCGGAAACTCGGCCAGCCTGCCCGTACAACCCGGCACGAGATGGGGAACAGAAGGTCCTTCCCCCTCGGGAGTGAAGGAAGGCCTCCCTCAACCAGCCGCCGCTCCCTCGCCCTGTACGAAGCGGCACGAGCGCCAGGCAAGGCAGGTCACAAGCGGCCCAGGCGAAAACGGCACGCGAAGATGAGTCTTTTGTGCGGAAATGTCATGCCCAGTTCCTGCTGCGATCTCTCGGTTTCGGGACAGCGGGTGAGAGACAGCGGACCTGGGTGTGTTGATACTGGGCGGTGGTGGGTTAGGGACGTGGGGTTACTGTCCTGGACGTGAGAGATCCGCAGGCATCGCTGTCGTGGGGGTGTTATCCCGTGCTGGGTGACGCTGTCTTGAGTTTTGTGAGTCCTTATTCACTGGCCGGTGGGTGGTTGGTGTGCTCGGGATGTGGATCAGGAAGTGGAGCGCCCGGTTTCTGAGGAGTCGGGCCGAGCGGCTGGTGCGTTGCCTGCTGTGTCTGTTCGGGCGTTGTAGTGGCCGGCGGTGCGCCGGTTGCTGGTCCTGCGGCGGGAGGGGAAGCTCACCACTGGGCAGGTGCGGTCGGCGGCGGACGTGCTGGGGGTGCGGGAGCGTGCGGTGTGGCGGTGGCTGGCCGCCGCCGAACAGGATGAGGCCGCGGTCGCGGCGCTGGGGGAACGGGCCCGTGGAGGTGCCCCGCATCCGCGAACGCGCCCGCCGCCAGGCCGCCACCCGCACCGGCCTGGTCATCGACACCCGCGCCCGGTTCGGCTTCACCGCCACGCCCGGCACCACCGACGACACCCGCATCCGTTACCTCACTCTCGCCCTGCCCCGCAGCACGCGGCCCGCCTCTTCGCCGCCCAGGAGACCGGCGCCTATGAGCGGCAGCTGCGCGACCTCGCCGCCGAGGGCCTGGGGGAGGTGTACTTCCGCGACGCCGGCCGCCGCGCGGCTGGCGTCGCGGAAGTACACCGACGTCGAACCCCTCGAGTTCGAGCTGTAGGCGGTCGGTCGACGGTCAGGTGTCGCTCCGGATCTGTGGCTGGGCGCTGCAGTTGTTCCCTGAGCGCTTGGGGTGGCCCGGCTGAGCGTGAGAGCGGAGCCAGTGAGACCCGGGCCCACAGAAGTGCTGCCTGGTGTTGCAGTCCTCTGTCGTGATGTAGTACTTCTTATATATGAGCGAGCAGGTGCACAACAGACTGGCGATGGTGCGCGCCGAGCGGAAGGTGTCGCGGCAGCGCCTGGCCGAGGCGGTGGGAGCGCATTACCAGACCATCGGCTACATCGAGCGGGGGCAGTACAACCCGAGCCTCGACCTGGCACTGAGGATCGCGCAGTTCTTCGAGCTGCCGGTGGAGGCGCTGTTCTCGCTCGAGCCGTTCCGGCCGCTCACGGATGAGATCTACGGAAGGAAGACGTCATGACGACCACGCCGCTGACGCGCTACGACCGCAGCATGCTGCGGCTCATGAACGACCGCCGCAGCCGACCGCTGTACGCCACGGCCGCCCGCCGGCGCCTGGTCGTCGCCGCACATGTGGTGCTGACCGCGGCCATCGGCGGACTCATGACCTACTTCTTCCTCGCGGAGGGGGAAGCGATCTGGGCATTCGTCGTCGTGGTGGCGCTGCTGCTGCCGTGGATGGTCGCGACCGGGGTGATCAACGGGGCCACCCGTGGCCTGCTCGAACTGCGCGAACGAGCGCTGGACGAACGCCAGTCCGCCGAACGCGCCCGGGTGCAGGCCCGCGCCCACCGGGCGATGACCCTCCTCCTTGCCGCCACCGCCGGCGGCCTGTTGACCGCGGGTGCGGCCAACGGCAAGGCCCCCACGGCGTATGCGGCACCGGTACTCATCGCAGTCCTTGCAGTGCACTGGCTGATGCCGTTGTGGGTGGCCGGCCTGACGGCCCAGGACGAGCCGGCCGAAGACGACAGCCCCGCTCCCTGACGCGTTCGCCGCGCCCGGCCGGCAGCTGATCGCCCCAAGGCATCGGGGAGCGGCCGGGCGACTCAGGCACTCAGGGGCCACCTGCAGCGCTCGGTGCACCCGTAACACACCGGACCCATGCGGGCGGCACCCCACGGGGTGCCACCCGCAGTCATGTTTCGCCACCGCGGTCAGCGTCCGTCTCGGTTACACCATGTCCGGCTCCACCACGTACTCCAGCTACTTCACCATCGGGGCCGGCCAGACGGTGAAGAAGTCCTGAAGCAAGGCCGGTAGCTACATGTGCTACAACAGCACGGGCGTGCTGAACCACAGCGGCGGCATCTTCCAGACGCCGACCGCTCACTGCTGAGACAAGCAGCATCTTGGGCCCCGCCTGTCACGGCGGGGCCCCTTTTCTGCCGTCATGCCCTGACCCTGGCAAGGACCCCAGTGTTTACCGCTATCTTCCAGAATCACCGACCGGCGCGGCAAGGAAGCGGGGAGTGCGGCCCGGTGCGCGCCAGACGGCACCACGGCCTGTGCCCCCGTCGCCAGGAGTCGGCGGGGCGGACGGGCCGCGAGGGTGGGCAGGAGTGCCCTGAATCGGCGGCCCGGGCGGAAAGGGAGACGTCGGGGTGGAACTCGACCGGATAGACTTTCCGTCATGGAAAGTAACTCTTACGAATCCTCACGTGCCGACGCGGTCGATGCGCTGAACACACTGACTGCCGACCGAGAGCGCCTCGTCCAGAGCATCCATGTGCCGCGGGCACTGCTGGCTGCCTACGGCGCCCTGGGCGCATGGTGGGTCGCAGCAGCGGCGACGGCCAGCCCCGGCACGAACTTCGAACCGCCATCATCTGGCTGGCTGGGACTGCTCGGAGTGCTCGTGGTCTCCCACCTGATACGACGCGAGACCGGCATTCGCTTCCGAGCGATGGGCACTCGGGCGGCCTGGGCGGTGATCGGGATCCTCGCCTCATGCAGCACGCTGTTCAGCGTCGCGCTCGGCCTGGTGTCATTGGGCGCCAGGTGGGCAGTAGCCCCCATCAGCGTGGCAGCGTTCGCTGTGACGACATGGCTGGCCGGCGTCGCCTACCAGTCCGCAGCGGAGAAACTGCGCCGTGAGTGAGCCGCATTTCGACGAGACGATCCACGCCCCACTGCGGCTCCGGATCTGCGGGCTTCTGCGCCGCGTCGACCAGCTCGACTTCGCCGTGCTCAGAGACACCCTGAACGTGCCCGACGCGACCTTGTCCAAGCACGTCAAGACTCTCGCGAACACCGGCTACGTATCCTCTCACAAAGCCGCCTCCGCCAGCCGCACAGACGCGCGGAGAGTGACCTGGCTGTCCCTCACCCCGTCAGGGCAGGCCGCGTTCGACGCTCACATCCACGCCCTCCAAGAAATCGCAAAACCCTCCAGCTGACACCCCGACGCTGCGCGCACCACAACGAAGAGACGGCGCGAACAGGACAACACTCCGCGCAAGGGCGCCCACGTCGTGGAGACCGCACCCGCACGGTGGTTGGGGCGCGGGCGGTGACGGATGCGCCCCTGCTGCAGTGCGGTACTGGACCGCCTACGCCCATCCCATGCCCAGCTCCGCCAGCGCGGCCCGCTGCTCCGCAGCGTGCCCTGGACGCCGCTGTGCGGCCCGCTCCGCCCGCCGCCGGGCACACTTTTCCCCCGGCCCGGCCGTGAACGCCGCACAGCGGCCCACACAGCCGATCATGAACGGAGAGCCCCGTGGGTATCCTCGGAGACGGCCTCGAGCGGGCCGTGCAGCAGGCGTTCACCCGCCCCATACCCAAGTCCGCCGGCGCCCAGATGCGTTACCTGGTAAAGCCGCTCAAGGGCACCCGCGCGGTGGCCGACCTGCTCGGCGTCTCGCAGCGCACCGTCGAGCGGTACGTCAAGGACCAGATCCGCCGGCCCCGCGCCGACCTCGCCCGACGCCTGGAGGACGCGGTGCGCGCCCGGTGGCAGCCCCGCGTCCGCGAGCGCGCCCGCCGCCAGGCGGCCACCAGCACGGGTCTGGTCGTCGACACCCGGGCCCGGTTCGGTTTCACCGCCGCGCCCGGCACCACCGACGACGCCCGGATCCGCCACCTCACCCTCGCCCTGCCCCCGCAGTACGCGGCCCGTCTCTTCGACGCCCACGACGCCGGCGCTAGTGAGCAGCAGCTGCGCGGCATCGCCGCCGAGGGCCTCGGCGAGGTCTACTTCCGCGACGGCGGCCGCCGCGCCCACGGCCTGGCGGTGGAATTCACCGATGTGGAGCAGTTGATCTTCGACCTCTAGTACTCCAGTGAGCCTCCGCCAACTTGAAACTGCAGGTCAAATGGCTGGTGTGACCGGCTCTCGGGGGTACTCTCGCTGGTCGCAAGCGGCAGTCTGTCAACTAGATCGTCCGTCAGCTGTGCCAAACCGTCGATCCGTGGCGCTCGCCTGAGTTCCGCAGCTGAGGTGGCGCTCTAGTACGCGAATATGGGGTTTGACCTGTGGATATGCCTGAGCGCACGCTGGATCGGCGTGTGTCTAGGCGAGGGTGTTCGTGCAGGTCAGGCGGTTGCGCCGGGTTCCAGGGTGATGATGCGCTTGGGCTCGGAGATCTTGAGCTTGGCGAGGATGGCGCGCTGGGCGGGGCTGGTCTCGGTGCGCTGACGGAAGGTTCCGGCGGGGCCGGTGAAGGTGCCGACGTGGATGCGCTCAAGTTCCTCGCGCAGGTTCAGCCAGGTGTCCTCGCAGGTGGTCTCCGCGATGCGGATCAGGAGCAACGCGAGCCAGCAGAGCAGGACATGGGCGCGTATCCGGTCTTCCTTGCGGTGGTAGACGGGCCGGAGATCGATGATCGTTTTCATGTCGCGCCAGCCGCGTTCGACTTCCAGCAACTGTTTGTAGCCGGTCGCGATGTCCTCGGCCGACAGGTGCGGGTCGCTGCAGCGCAGGAGGAACTTGCCGTCCAGGCGCTCCTCGGCCTTGATCGCCGCCTTGTCGATCCGCAGCAGCTGCGGGTGCCGAATATTACGTCCTCGCAGGTCAACCGGCATGAGCGTACTCGTGGAGGACGCCGCCGAGTCGATCACGTCGATGGACTTCGAGGTGGTCGACTCGGTCCGGCTCGGTGATCGGGTCGGGGACTGGCCGAAGCGGCGCCGCGCTGTGCAGGGTGCGGTGAGGCCGATGCCCGTTATAGAAAGACTCGAACTCGCGGAGCGCGTGCAGCAGATGGGACTGGTTCCAGATCAAGGTACGGTCGAGGAGTTCGCGCCTGCAGGTCTGCACCCAACGTTCCATGATCGAGTTCATCCGGGGAATGCGGATGCCGGTGGTGACGACCTCGATGCCCTCGGCGGCGAAGACGGCGTCGAACGCGCGGGTGTACTTGCTGTCGCGGTCCCTGATCAGGTGCGTGACCGTGGCGCCGGCATCCTGAAGGTCCATCACCATATTCCTCGCGGCCTGGATGACCCAGGCCGCGGTGGGGTGGGTGGTCACGCCGAGGATGCGGACACGACGGTTGGCGTGCTCGATGACGGCGAAGACGTACACGCTCGCGCCGTTCAGGGTGGTGGCGGTGAAGAAGTCGCAGGCCAGGATCGCGTGTGCCTGGCTACGCAGGAACGTGGCCCAGGTCTGGCGGTCGCGTTCGGGCGCGGGCTGGATCCCGTGTGCTCGCAGAATCTCCCACACGGTGGAGGGTGCGACCTTGATGCCGAGGACGGTGAGTTCGCCGTGGATGCGCCGGTAGCCCCAGCCTGCGTTCTCGTGGGCCAGGCGCAGGACGAGAGCCTGGATGGCGCGGCGGGTCGGCGGTCTGCCGGGCCGCTTGCGGCGGGAGGCGCCGGCGTGGTGGCGGCGCATGAGATCGCGGTGCCACCTCAGGATCGTGTCCGGCGAGACGATCAGGTGCAGCTGCCGCAGCCTGGGCCTGGGGAGCCGGTGCAGGAGCGCGGCAAGGAAGGCACGGTCCGCCGCGGTGACCCGCGGCCTGTCGATCTGCCGCTGCAGGACGGCCAATTGGTGGCGCAGCGTCAATGTCTCGATGTCCTTGTCCACATCGCTCATCGGCAGCAGCCGCATGAAGGCGAACACGCTCGACACGGCGAGGTAGGACAGTCGCAGCAGCACGATCCAGCAGCCTGACACGCCCATCCGGCGAACGTTGACCACTCACGAGAACACGCAGCTCAACGGCTATGGATGGGGATTTCGGCACCCGCAGGCCCCGTATGAGCCGCGCAACCCTGCTTCTGTGGAAGAACTCGCCAAAGATGTCACCGCGTTCGCCAACGGCGGCGGTGGAATCCTCGTTCTCGGGGTCACCACACGACTGGAAGACGGCGAGGAAGTGCTCGACACCATCGCCCCACTCGACCGGTCCGCGGTCGACCTCGACCAGGTACGCAAGCTGATACGTGAGCACGTCACCCCCGTGCCATGGGGTATCACTGTGGACTGGTCCGACGACGGGCAGCACCGCGTGGTCTTTATCGATATCCCGCAGCAGGCGCCGGCCACGATCTTCGTTGTCGCAGCCCCGACAGGCAAGCAGGGCAAGGTCCCTGCTCACACCGTCGCGGTCCCGAGGCGCGATGCCGACGGCACCCACTGGCTGCCCCGAACGGAGGTCCAGCGCCTGCTGTCCATGGGCGCCACGGCGCACGGCATGCCCGGCCCACAGGCCTTGACCGAACTCGGGTAGCCGTGGCTTGGCCGCGGGCGTCGGACATCGTCACCGCCAGGGACTCGTCCGTCAGACCACCATCGGTCGCGCCTGGGCGAGATGGACGGCCAGTTCCTCACGTGTCTGGTGCAGGTGTGCGTTCCATGCGGGCTGGCCGGGGCCGCTGCGCCAGGATTCGCTCAGCGGGCTGTTGTCGACGGTGTCGAAACCGAACTCGTCGTACAGGCGCGTGACCAGTTCCACGGCCTCGGGGAAGTCGCTCGACACGGACAGCGCGTGGCGGCCGGGCGTGCCCGCCGGGCTGCCCGAGGCGAAGAACCGTGGCGCCTGGATGTGCGTGAATGCCTTCGCCACCTTCGAGGTGGGAAGCTGCTCCTGACGGAGCTCGTGCACGGTCTTCTCGCCCGAGTCGACGACGGGGTAGTGGCCGTCGCGCCAGGGCATGTAGTTGTTCGTGTCGAGGACGATCTTGCCCGCGAGCTGCTCCACGGGCATGTTGTTGACCAGCTTGAGCGGGACGGCGACGATGGCGAAATCAGCCGCGGCGGCGGCTTCGGCGGCGGTCGCGGCGTGTGCCGAGGGGCCGAGTTCGGCGATGAGCTGGGTCAGGGTCTGCGGACCGCGGGAATTCGCGATGACGATGTCGTAGCCCTGCGCGATCGCCGCACGGGCGAGCGTGCTGCCGACCTCACCTGCGCCGATGATGCCGATTACGGTCATGGATCCTTACCTCAACTTCCGGTGGGACGTTTGCGCCGTCGCCCGGCCTGGTTTCGGCTATGGCGGCGTGTATGAAAAGACGAAGCTGACCAGCGAGGCACCGACGGGCACCCCATCGACCACACCCGGTCCTGCCGACCGGTGTTGTGGCCAGGCCCCAGGCCGGCCCCTGCTCCTCGCCGGTGACGCCCACGTTCGGAGAACGATGTCGGCCGACGAACGCCCGCGCCGGTTTCCCGGCTGCGGGACGGGGCTGGAGAAAGCCCCTGGAGGACCTGGCTACAGCGTGGTGTCCTCGTAGCCTTCCGGGTTTCCTTCGAGGATGACGGTTTTGACCTCGAGGAACGGCAGGAGTCCTTCGCGGCCTCCCTCCCGGCCGATGCCGGACTGCTTGAAACCGCCGAAGGCAATGCCCAGGTCGCTGCGGAACGCGTTGTGCCCCACCGTGCCTGACCGCAGCCGTGCCGCGACCTGGCGAGCCCGGTTGACGTCGCTGGTGAACACCGAGGCGTTCAGCCCGTAGATGGTGTCATTGGCGATCCGTACCGCGTCTTGCTCGTCGTCGGCGGGAATCACCGACAGGACCGGCCCGAAGATCTCCTCCCGCGCGATGACGGAGTGGTTGTCGACGTTGCCGAAGACGGTGGGCTCGACGTACCAGCCACGGTCGAGACCGGCGGGACGGCGGCCACCGGTGGCCAGTGTCGCGCCGTCGGCTATGCCCTTGGCGATGTAGCCCTCGACCCGGTCCCGCTGCCGTTGCGCGGCCAGCGGGCCCATCTGTGTCGCGGCATCGAACGGGTCGCCCACCCGCATCTGGGAGAACGCGCTCGCCAGCGCCTCCAGGAACTCGTCGTGCCGCGGACGGGAGACCACGATCCTGGTCAGCGACGCGCACACCTGCCCGGTGCCGAGGGTTTCCGCCTTCGCCAGGGTCGCCGCCGCCGTCTCGATGTCCGCGTCATCGAGGATCACCGCAGCGGACTTGCCGCCGAGTTCCAGCGTGTAGCGGGCGATCCGCTCGCCGGCGATCGAGGCGATCCGGCGCCCGGCCGCGGTCGACCCGGTGAAGGTGATCTTGTCCACGCGCGGGTCGCGGACCAGCAGTTCGGAGACCTCGCGGTCGGCAGTGACGACGTTGAGCACGCCCGGCGGCAGGCCGACGGCCTCGGCCGCCTCGGCGATCAGGTACCCCTCGCCCGGCGCTTCAGGAGCGGACTTCAGAACGACGGTGCACCCGGCCGACAGGGCCGGGGCGATCTTGAAGCTGCTCATCTCCAGGGGACCGTTCCACGGGACGATCGCGCCGACGACGCCGACAGGCTCGCGGACGATCAGGCCGAACTGCCCGCCGGCTGTGGGCTTTACAGGCTCCTCGAACGGGAACGTGTCGGCCAGGTCGGCGGACGCGCCGAAGATGCGCTGCGCGTACGCGCCGGCGCCGCGGGCGATGGTGTGCAGCACGCCGACCTCGCGCGGCCAGAGCTGCCCGATGGCCGCCGATCGCTTCTCGAGTTCGGCGCCGAGCGCCCGCAGGCACTCCGCCCGCTGCGCGTGGGTCAGCCACGGCCAGGGGCCGTTGTCGAACGCCTCCCGCGCCGCCCCGACCGCCCGCGACATGTCGGCGGCCTGGGCCTCGGCGACGCTGAAGTACAGCTCTTCGGTGCCGGAGTCGATGACGTCGATCGTGGCGTCGGACGATGGCGTCACCCACTGCCCGCCAATGAAGAACCGATCTGCGTGGCGGATCGGCGCGTCTGTCCGGCTCATTCTGTGCCTCCCAGCACTCCCAGCACGGTTCTGTACCGTTCGGTTGCGCGGGCAACGCTAGCAGGTTTTTGTACTGACCGGTTGGTGGCGGAGGTCGCACACGAAGGGGCGACCCCCGACCGGGCGATCCGCGCCCCTCCGGGGTGAGGGCACGAGGGCACTCCCCCGAGTCGCCCGCAAACCCGACCGCACTTCAACTGGCGCATCCACGACCAGCACCGATCCCCCGCACGCCGACGAAGTGGGCACACCTCGGGTCCGCCGATCCCCCCGTCGACCCAGCTGCCGACCAGTGCGAAATGCGACACTAGGCGGCAACCGATCGGTACAGAAGCTGCTAACATGCAGCAGCACCGCAACCGATCGGTACAAAAATGGCCCGTCGGCATCGCGGCCTTGTTCGCCTCCGACCGCTACAGGTCCACGACCGGTGCGGTGCGGAGATCTACGCCGAATCGGCGGCGCCAGCCAGGTCTGACGCAATGCACAAGACGACCACCGGTAAGCCGCGTGCGGGAAAACCGCGCGCAGAGATGGAAAGGGGGACGGAGGCGGGCCAAAAAACGGCGCCGCCCCGGACCGCCGATGACCACTTCGAAAACTTCTGAGGCCCTGCCGCCTCGCACCCTCCCGGCCGCGAGTATCGTTCGCGGCGTCCACTGGACGCCAGTCATCTGGCTCCTGCTCGTCGTCGTCTGCGGTGCCGTTTTCCTCGACGGCCTCGACACCTCGATGATGGGGGTCGCCCTCCCGTCCATCGGCCGCTCCCTGCATCTGGAGGCCGGCTCGCTGCAGTGGATCGTCAGCGGCTACGTCCTCGGCTACGGCGGCCTGCTGCTCCTCGGCGGCCGGACCGCGGATCTCGTCAGCCGGCGGGCTGTCTTCCTGGTGGCGGTCTCGGTCTTCGGCGTCGCCTCGGTGATCAGTGCCGCCCTCAGCGACGAGTTCGCCATCATCGCCCTGCGCTTCGTCAAGGGGGTCGCGGCGGGCTTCACCGTCCCCGCCGGACTGTCCATCCTCACCACCATCTTCGCCGAAGGTCCGGCGCGCAACCGGGCGCTGAGGATCTACACCCTCTGCGTGGCCAGCGGGTACTCGCTCGGGCTCGTCATCGGCGGCCTGCTGACCGAGATCGGGTGGCGGGCCACGCTCCTGCTCCCCGGACCAGTCGCCCTGACCTTCGTCGCCATCGGCTTCAAAGTGATCCCCAAGGCCGAGAACACCGCTCGCGTCCGCCTGGCCCACTTCGACCTGGGCGGCGCCCTCACCGTCACCGGCTCCCTGCTCGTACTCGTCTACGCGGTCGTCGAGGCGCCGACCCGGGGCTGGGGCAGCGTGTCGACCCTCGTGCTGCTGGCAGTCAGTGCCGCGTTGATGGCCGCCTTCATCGCGATCGAGCTGCGCCATGAGCGCCCCCTGCTCCGCCTCGGCATCCTGCGCAACTCCGCTCTTGTCCACGCCAACATGGCCGGCTTCGCCATCTCCGGCGGCTACGCCGCCTTCCAGTTCATCGCCACTCTGTACGTACAGAACGCCCTCGGCTGGTCGCCGATCGGCATGGCCATGGCCTTCCTCCCCGCCGGCGCGGTCGTGATCCTTGTGGCTCCCCGCCTCGGCCCCGTCGTCGGGCGACTCGGCACTCCGACATCCATCCTGCTCGGACTGCTGTCCTGCGCCGTGGCGTACGGCCTGTTCCTGCGGACCACTCCGTCCATGCCGTACGCCGAGTTCCTGCTCCCGACCATGATCCTTTTCGGAGTCGGCTTCAGCCTGGGCTTCGCATCCCTCAACGTCCAGGCCACCGCCGGCGTCGCCGGCGAGGAGCAGGGCCTGGCCTCAGGGCTGGTCAACACCAGCCTCCAGGTCGGCACGATCGTGGTGATTGCCGTCGTCTCGGCGGTCCTCGGTTCGGGCACGCCGGTCCACGGCCAGCTGCTGCCGGGGATGAGGAGCGCGGTGAGCGTGATCGTCGGCGTACTCGCCGGCGCCTCGCTGCTCACCGCGGCGTTCTTGCTCCGGCGACGCGGCCGGGCCACGCCGTCCGACGACGCAGCCGTTTCGCCAGAAGCTGGCTGAGTTACCTGAAGCTGTGTCGGGTCCTGACATGAGCTGACCCCGGTTTCGTGGAGTCCCTGAAGCCAGGCTTATGATCCTGGCTCGAAGGAGAACCACGAGTAGTGCCAGCACCACGTAAATACCCGGACGAGCTCCGCGAGCGGGCCGTCCGCGAAGTCCGCACCACCGGCCGCCCGGTCGCGCATGTCGCCCGGGACCTCGGTATCCACAAAGAAGCCCTGCGGGGGTGGGTCCGCCAGGCCGAAGCCGACGCCGGTGACCGAGACGACCGGCTCACCACCGCCGAACGCGAGGAGCTGAAGCAACTCCGCAAAGAAGTCGCGGAATTGAAGCGGGCGAACGAGATCCTGAAAGCCGCCAGCGTGTTTTTTGCCCAGGAGATCGACCGTCCCCGGACGAGGCCGAGCAAGTGATCGACCACCTGCGCCAGAAGGGCCTCGGGGTCGATCCCGTCTGCCGGGTGCTGGAGCTGTCGCCGTCGACGTACTTCGCCCGCAAGAAGTGGCCGAAGTCGGCCCGCCGGCTCCGCGATGAGCAGCTCATGCCGCTGATCGAACGGGTTCACGCCGAATCCGGCGGCACCTATGGGGCCCGGCGGATCACCCGCGCGCTGCGGCGCAAGGGCGTCGTCGTGGCCCGCTGCACCGTCGAGCGGCTAATGGGCGAGCTGGGTCTGGAGGGTGTGCTCCGCGGGTAGCGGCGGCGGACCACCGTGCCGGAGCCATCGGTGCCCCGCCCGCCGGACCTGGTCGACCGCGACTTCACCGCCTCGCGGCCGGATCAGCTGTGGGTGGCGGACATGACGTATGTCCGCACGTGGTCGGGCTGGGCGTACGTGGCGTTCGTCCTGGACGTGTACTCACGGATGATCGTGGGCTGGCAGGTCGCGAACCATATGCGGACCGAACTGCCATTGGATGCCCTGGAGATGGCGTTGTGGAGACGGAGGATCAAGAAGGACTCCGGTCTCATTCACCACAGCGACCGCGGGTCGCAATACGTATCAATTCGGTACACCGAGAGGCTGTCCGACATCGGGGCTTCGGCCTCGGTCGGCTCGGTCGCGGACAGCTATGACAACGCGATGGCCGAGGCCCTGAACGGCACCTTCAAGGCCGAGCTGATCGAGATGCAGGGCCCCTGGAAGGACTTCGACCAGGTCGAGCGGGCGATCTTCCAGTGGGTCACGTGGTACAACGAGGAACGGCTCCACTCCGCCCTCGACTACGTACCGCCCGCCGAGTACGAACGCGACTGGTGGCGACAACGGGAAGCCTCCCCGCACTCCGCCTGAAACAAGATCGCCGGACTCTACGAAACTCGGGGCAGCTCACAGCCCAGCCGAGTACGAACGTCGTCACGCCGCGAAGACACCACATAGAGTGCTCTCCGCAGCCGCATAGCGCGCAAGCCCATCGGTGTCTGTCAGACCGGGGCAACTCCACTCGATGTCCACCGGGACCAACGAACGCGACCGGTTGCGCCGGTGGAGCCGCCACAAGCGCACGGCACCACCACAGATCGCCGGGGTCGCCATCCGCGTGATCGAGGCCGAGGTGGTGGTCCGCGCTGCCGATGGCACGACGACGACAACGAGCCTGCGGCTGTTCACCACATTGCTGGATCACCGGCGCTACCCGGCTGCCGAACTCGCCGAGCTCTACCACCGAAGGTGGCAGGCCGAGACCGCGTACTCCGGGCTGAAGATCACGCTGCGTGGGTCGGACCGCGTGCTGCGCTCGCACCACACCGACGACGCCCGCCAGGAACTGCTCGGCCTGCTCGTGGTCTACCAGGTCGCACGGCAGATCGCCGTCGACGCCGCCACCCACGCCGGGATCGACCCCTCCCGGATCTCACTGGCCGTCACCATCCGGACTGCCCGCCACACCGGGATCACCGCGACCGGGACCACGACACGGGTGCCAGCCCACCCCCGGCATCCGCCACGCCATCCTGCACCCACGCGAGTTGGCACCGCCGCACCGCCCGACCAGGATCCTGCCCCGCCGCGTCAAACGCCCGATCTCGACCTTCGCCTACAACACGACCAGGAAGAACACCCCGATCACGAACGCGAAGATCGCCATCACCATCACCACAGCCACCGACCGGACACGGAGATGGAGGACCTAAAGTTCCCGGCGTTGCGTCTTGTCGCCGTCGCATACGACGGTGACGGACCGCTGGACCACGTCGTCGAAGTCGATGGTCAGCTCGCCGTCCTTGCCGGGCGTCAGCAGCTTGAGCAGGTTGACCAGGTTCGTGCCGTAGAGCTGGGAGGCCTGCGCGGGCAGGCGTCCGGGCAGGTCGGTGTACCCGAGGATGATCACGCCGTTGTCGGTGACGACTCGCTCGCCGGGGACCGATCCCGCCACGTTGCCGCCCTGGGCGGCTGCCATGTCGACGATGACGCTGCCCGGCTTCATGCTCGCCACGTCCGAGGCCGTGATCAGCCTCGGTGCCGGGCGGCCCGGGATGAGTGCGGTGGTGGTGATGATGATGTCGGCCTCGCGGGCCTGCTCGGAGTAGATCTCCGCGGCCCGGCGGTCGTACGCCTCGCTGGTGGCCTTCGCGTAGCCGTCGGAGGACTCCATCGCATCCTCGACCTTGACGTACTCCCCGCCGATCGGCTTCACCTGGTCGGCCACCTCGGGCCGGGGGTCGGTCGCGCGCACGATTGCGCCGAGGCCGCTCGCCGCGCCGATCGCCGCCAGGCCCGCCACGCCGGCGCCCGCCACGAGCACCTTTGCCGGGGGCACCTTGCCGGCCGCGGTCACCTGCCCGGTGAAGAACCGGCCGAACTCGGAAGCCGCCTCGATGACCGCCCGGTAGCCGGCGATGTTCGCCATCGAACTGAGCACGTCCATCGACTGGGCGCGGGAGATGCGGGGGACGGCGTCCACGGCCAGCGCCGTGATGCGGCGCGTGGCCAGCGACTCGACGAGGTCGGGCCGCAGGGCCGGACTGAGCATGCCGACTACCGTCGCTCCGTCGGCCAGCCGCGAGATCTCCTCCTGGGTGGGCGCGTTGACCTTCAGCACCACATTGCTCGCCCACGCCTCACCGGCCCCGACGATCCCGGCACCGGCCTCGCCGTACGCCTCGTCCGCGAACGACGCGGCGCTGCCCGCGCCCTTTTCCACCACGACGTCGTAGCCGAGTGCCGCCAACTGCTTCACCGTGCTCGGCGTCGCCGCCACCCGGGTCTCCCCGGCGGGCTCCGCCACTACCCCGAGACGAGGCACACCGCTCTCCTTGCTTCTGTGCTTGATGATTTGGTGGTCGCCGGGCTTCATGCGGCGCTGTCCAGACCGATGAACAGGTCCGCGATACGCCACTCGTCTTCGGCATGCCGCACCGTGAACGTGTAGAAGCCGGTCGTGACCACGGCCGGGTTGCCGTCCGCGTTCGACGTCAGCGTCAGGTAGGCCCACACCACTGCCGTGTCGGCGTCCGCACGGCGGAAGACGATGTTGGTCAGGCTGTGCCTTCGCTGATCGGTCTGCGCCTGTGTCGCACCCCGCACCAGGTCGAGAATCGCCGCGCGCCCGACGAACGGGCCCTGCTCGACCTCGTCGGCGATCGTGGCCGTCCAGGTGGCGTCCTCGGTCAGGACGCCCTCCAACGCCGTCAGATCTCCGTGATCCAGGGCGAAGACATAGCGCGCCAGCGTCTGCTGGACGGCGAGCTGGCCGGCGGGGTCGAGATTCACCTCGCCCACGGGCGTCGTGTGGAGGTGGTGGCTTCCCCAGCCGAAAGCCGCAGTTGTCGTCATGTCAGACCTCGCTTGTACTCGGTGGTCGGTGGTCGGGTGAAAGATTCAGTGAAGGATTCGGGTGAAAGTGGGGGCGTGGTCGGCGAAAGCGGCCGCGCAGCGTGCGGTGGGAGGGCCGGCGCGTGACGCCGGTGGCACGCGCCGACCTGCGACCGACCGTTTTGCCGTCAGGCCGCCCACTCGCTGCTTCGGTGACAGTGATGCGACGGCCCGTGGAGTACGCGGCATCGTCGGGCATCAGGAATACGGCCGCCTCGGTGATCTCCTGCGGCGAAGCGATGCCCACTAGAACTAGTGGCTCGTCACGCAGCCTTGGCCGGGTAATCGACCTGCTGCTCGTCGGCCAGCAGACTGTCCCCAGGATCGGATCTTGGAGGTGGTCGTGGGGCGTCGACCGAGTGTGTTCGTCCGGCCAGTGAGCATGGAAGAGGGCCGGAAGCTGCAGCGGATCAGCCGGAGTGCGAAGGACCCGGTGAAACTCCGCCGGGCGATCGTGGTGCTGATGTCCGCCCAGGGCCAGACGGTCAAGGACATCACCTCGCTGCTGCAGGTCGGCGAGGACTACGTCCGCGATGTCATCCACGCCTTCAACGAGCAGGGGCTGGACGCGCTGGCCCCAAAATGGAGCGGGGGACGCCCCAAGACGATCAGTGACAAGGTGCGCGAGCACATCTGCCTGATCGCCCGGACGTCCCCCGCCGACTGGAAGATCACCGCGTTCTCCACCTGGAGTTTGAGCAAGCTCGCCGACCACCTCGTCAAGCAGAAGGTGACCGCGGCCATCAGCCGGGAGACCCTGCGCCGGGTCCTGCGCGCCGGCAAGGTCTCCTGGAAGACCACCACCACGTGGAAGGCGTCCCCCGACCCGGAGTTCCTCGCCAGGATGCACCGCGTCCTGGCGCTGTACGACACCCCGCCCGCCGACGGGCGGGTGATATGCGTCGATGAGTTCGGGCCGCTGAACCTGATGCCCCGCAAGGGCAAGGCGTGGGGCCCGGTGCGGCGTCCGCGCAGGCTGCGGGCCACCTACCACCGCTACGGCGGCGTGCGGCAGATGCTCGCCGCCCTCGATCTGGCCACCGGCAAGCTGTACTACCGCATTCGCCCGCGCAAGCGGTGGCACGAGTTCCTCGACCTGCTCAAGGTCCTGCGCGCCCGCTGGCCCGGGCAGAAGCTGTATGTGGTGCTGGACAACTTCTCCCCACACAAGCACGCCAGGGTCCGCGCTTGGGCGGCCGGCAACGACATCGAGCTGGTCTTCCTGCCGACCTACGGCTCCTGGCTGAACTGGATCGAGGCCGAGTTCGCGGCCCTGCGCTACTTCGCCCTCAATGGCACTGACCACCGCAGCCACGCGGAACAGAACGCCGCCATCGCCGCCTACGTCCGCTGGCGCAACACCCGCGCGGAACCGAAGACGAACTTCGCGCCCGACTCACCGATCCGGTCATGGACGGATTACCCGGCCAAGGCTGCGTGACAAGCCACTAGACCCCAAGGCGGCCGTCGGACGCGCCTGTCAAACGGCTCGTTCGTTACTGAGCGACCGTGAGCACGATCTTGCCCTGGATGTGGCCCCGGGCGGCGCGTTCATGCGCTGCCTGGGCGTCCGCGAGCGCGAACGTGCTGTCGACGGCGACGCGGATCGTGCCCGCGTCCAGCAGGCGTCCCACTTCGGCGAGCTGTGCGCCGTTCGAGCGGACCTGGGTGCCGGAGACCGTGACGCCCAGCTTCGCGGTCTCCTCCTCGTCGTACTCGCCGAAGAACACGGGGAACAGGGCGCCGCCGCGCCTGAGCGTGCGCAGGAAGCGGCTGCTGTCGCGGCCGCCGACGGCGTCGAGGACGAGGTCGACGCCGTTGACGAGTTCCTCGGGACGGTTCTTGGTGTAGTCGATGAACTCGTCGGCGCCGAGCTCGCGCAGGAAGGATTCATGCGCGCCCGACGCCACCGCGATGACCCGTGCGCCCTTCCACTTCGCCAGCTGCAGTCCGAAGTGCCCCACGCCGCCCGCAGCGCCGTTGACGAGCACCGTCGCGCCGGCGAGGGCCACCGGGCGGTGCCGCGCTTCCTGGAAGGGCGAGGGGTGATCGTGTCCGAGCTCGATCAGGAACTGCCACGCCGTCAGCAGGGACATGGGCGCCCCGGCTGCGTGCACGTGATCGATGCCGGCCGGCTTGCGTGCGAGGTCCGACGCGGGCGCGGTCACGTACTCGGCATACGCCTGGCCGTCGAAGCTGGGGAAGCGGAGCATGCCGAAGACTTCGTCACCGATGGAGAAGCCCTCCACATCCGCGGCGACGGCCTCGACGACGCCCGAGACGTCCGTGCCCGGGATCACGGGCAGGTCGAACTTCGGCCGCGTCTCCGGAGGGATGTTGCTCAGCCCGTCGCGCAGGTACCAGTCCGGAGGGTTGATGCCGACCGCGTGAACACGGACGAGCACCTCACCCGGCCCCAGCTCCGGCATCGGCGCCTCGTCGTAGCTCAGAACCTCAGGGCCGCCGTGCTCGTGCAGCCGGATCGCTCTCATCGTGCGTGTTGGCATCGTTTCCTCCTGCCCCCCACCTGGGGGTACGCTGAGTGGATCAGTGATCCGGTTATCCGGATCACTGATCCGAATATATGGACCACCGATCCGGATCGTCAAGTGAATCGCTGATTCGGATAGTCAGGAGGGGCAGATGCGGGCCGACGCCAGGAAGAACCGTGACCGCCTGCTCGCAGTCGCGGGCACCGTCATCACCGAGCAGGGCGCCGAGGCATCGCTGCGCGACATCGCGCGCAGGGCCGACATGGGGCTCGCCACGCTGCTCCGTCACTTCCCTACACGCGAGGCGCTGCTCGACGCCTTGCTCCGCACGAGCTTCGACGAGCTGACGGCAAAGGCGGGCGAGTTCGAAGCGTCGAGCTCGCCCGAAGACGCTCTCGTCTCGTGGCTACGCGACTGCGTGGCGGTCGCGCACGAGTACCGGGGCGTCACCGAGCTGATGGCGGCCGCCATCGAGGACCCCGAGTCCGCACTGCACGCTTCGTGCGTCACCATGCGCGCAGCCGGCACGGGGCTCCTCGCCCGTGCTCAGGCCGCGGGCACAGCGCGGACGGACATCGACGGCACTGATCTGTTCGCGCTGGTAGCGGCGCTCGCGTGGCTCGGCGACCAGCCGTCGTTCGCGCCACGCGCCGATCACCTCCTCGAGGTCGTCGCGAGCGCGATCCTGACGAGCTGACGAGCGCAGGGAGCAGCGACGCCGAGAGGTTCGGGGCGTCTCGGACGTCTTGCCAAACAAGATCGCCGAGCGCAGGTGACCGGCGTCGCCGCCCTGGCACCACGAAAGAGATGGAAGGGATGCCGTCGGCGCAGCCGCCTGCTGCAAAGAAACCGGACCTGCCGCGCCCGCACCTGATCGGCACGGACGTGGCTGGCATCACCCGGAGTTGAGGCCCGGAGACGTGTTCCCGCGCGGGCGGCGCTGCCCTTGCGTCAGAACTGGCTGGCGCCGCCGTCGACGTGGACCTCCGCGCCGGTCATGAAGCTGCTGCGGTCGGATGCGAGGAAGGCCACGACGCCAGCGGTCTCCTCGGGCCGGGCGAGGCGGCTCATGGGCACGGTCGCGATCACGGCCGCGCGCTCCGCTTCGCCGTCACCCGTCACCCCGAGCAGGCCGGGGGTCTCGGTGGGCCCGGGGGCGATGGTGTTGACGCGGATGCCCCGGCCGGTCAGCTCCGCGGCGAAGGTGCGGCCGAGGGAGCGGATGGCGGCCTTGGTGGCGGCGTAGACGCTCATCGCCGGCGATGCCTTGATGGCAACGTTGGAACCGCAGAGGATGACCGACGAACCGTCCTTCAGCAGCGGCAGCGCCTTCTGGACGGTGAACATCATGCCGCCGACGTTGGTGTTGAACGTGTTCGTGAAGTGCTCCCAGGTGATCTCGCCCAGCGGAGCGACTTCGGCGATGCCCGCGTTGGCGAACAGGATGTCGAGGCTTCGGCCGCTCTCCCCGACGGCCGCCATGACCCGGTCGAGGTCCGCGAGGTCGGTGACGTCGGCCTGGATCCCGGTCGCCCGGTCGGCGCCGACCCCGGCCACGACCTCGTCCAGCTTCTCCTTGCGCCGCCCGGTCACGAAGACGTACGCCCCCTCGGCCGCGAGCGCCCGGGCCGACGCGAGGCCGATGCCGGAGGTGGCGCCGGTGACGAGGGCGGTCTTGCCGTCGAGCTGTCCCATGAAGTGACTCCTTTTTTGAACCGTTCGGTTGCGCGGCCACGGTAGCAGCTTTTTGTACTGATCGGTTGCCGGCGGAGCCGTATTTTTGTACCGGATGGTATGGTGCGTCCATGAGCAGCACCGCTTCCTACCACGGCAGGGGACGGCCGCGGGGTTTCGTGGAGGACGAGGCCCTCGACCAGGCGATCCGTGTCTTTTGGGAGCACGGTTACGAGGGCGCTTCTCTGAGTGACCTCACCGCGGCCATGGGCATCAACAGGCCGAGCCTGTACATCGTGTTCGGCAGCAAGGACGAGTTGTTCAGACGTGCCCTTGCCCGTTACAGGGACACGTATGTGGCGTACGCGGCGGGCACCTTGGAGGAGCCGACTGCGTACGCCGTGATCGAGAGCTATCTGCGCGCCGCTGTCGATGCTCTGACCGGCAGCGGTCATCCGCCGGGCTGTCTGTCCATCCTGGGTGGTCTGTCCTGTGCGCCGTCGAACAACGGTATCCCCGAGTTCCTGGCCGGTTTCCGGGCGGTCTTCGAGGGTGAGCTCGCGCAGCGGCTGGCCCGGGCGGAGAAGGAGGGTGACCTCGTGGCAGGCACCGACACCGCGGCTCTGGCTCGTTTTGTTGTGACCCTGGGCCAGGGCCTGGCCGTCCATGCCGCGGCCGGCGCGGGGCGCGAGGATCTGCAGGCCGCGGTGGACGTCGCGTTGCGGGCGGTCGCCGCTTACCTGCCCTCGGGGAACCCGGTCGCCCCGGCGGCGGAGACCACCGGGGCGTAGCGAACGGCGGCCCCGCCGACGACGCCGGGGCCGAAGGCCACGACGAAGCGTGCCATACGCTCCCAATCGGTGTAGAACCGCCTGGCTGCGGGATTAAGGAACGCGAATCAGGCAACGTTCGCGCTCGGCGTCCCACAAGATCGCATCTACATCGACCGCGGCCTCTCCGGCACCACCCGCCGCAACCGGAACGGCCTCGACCAGGCCCTCGCGGCCGTCTGGGACGGGTCGGTGTTCACCGGGACGAAGTTCGACCGGTTCGCCCGCAACGTCGAAGAGGCCTGCCATATCCTCAGCGACCGGCCCGGCCGCAGCGTCCTGTTCGGATGGGCGCCTCGATCTACGACTGGAACGACCTCTTCGGCCGGCTGTTGCTCCAGACTCTCGCCATGGTCGCAGCGACATCGCTGTGGCACGGGCCAACTCCTCCAGCCCCCAGGGCCGTCCGGGTTCGGCGTGCATGAGATTCAGCGCAGGACGCAGCCGGTCGTCGGTCAGCGCCCGCAGCCATCCCGGCGGCAGCTCGGCCTGGCCGAGGTACGCCCGGAGCACCTCCAGGAGCAACAGCTGGGCGTGCTGGCGTACCGCGAAGGCAGCACCCATCCTCCCGCCCGTCACCTCCTCGACCAGCCGGTCGACACACGTGCGCAGAGCGGCCGCGGGGGCATCCGATGCTCGGATGTGGGCGACGGGCGGCAGCGCCTGCGCCAACAGCGCCGCACCGGCCGGGTTGAGGTCGACGTGCCCGCCGAGGACGACATCGTCAACGGCGAAGTCCGCGCCGCCGACGCGCAGGGCATAGTCACCCGCCTGGGGCTCGAACTCCACCGGCTGGCCGCGAACCTCGACGAGGTCGAGCACCTGGCGTCAAGCCACCGTTGCGCTCCTGCAACCACACAGCCGGGACCTGCGGACATACCTCGGCCGGCACACGCCGCCCCATCAACGAACCAGCCCCTGGGGAGCAACACGGGGGCTCGGGTTTTCCCGATCCGCCCCGGCCGCACCCTCCGTATCCGCTGGGGTTTGTCCACCTGCGTACACGCAACCAGTGTCGGTCGCCCCTGCTGGCGAACTAGGTATGCCTCAGGCTCAGCGGTCCTTTTCATCAGCCGCTCTACCGATCGGTACAAAAATATGGCGCCAAGCCGCAACCGATCGGTACAGAATCTGCTAGAGTCTCAACGCAGCAACCGATCGGTACAAAAAGAAGCCCCTCGGGTCTGCACACATAAGGAGAATCTGATGACTGACAACGGTCTGCGTGCCTGGTACCTGCGCTACGTCGCGGCACTCAACGCCCACGAGTTCGACGGCATGGACGAGTTCATCAACGACGAGGTCATGCTGAACGGCGAGCCCGGGCACCGGGACGACGTCCTCGCGGTTCAGAAGCACGACATCGATGCCGTTCCGGACCTCCACTGGGAGGTCAAGGAGCTGCTGTTCGACCGAGACCGGATCGCGGTGCGCGCCATCAACACCGGCACTCCGGTGAAGGAGTGGCTCGGTGTCCCGCCTTCGGGCGCCTCGTTCGAGATCGTGGAGTACGCCATCTACCGGGTGGAGAACGGACGATTCGTGCAGATGACGGCGCTGCACGATTCGGCCGAGATGCTCCGGCAGCTGACCGTCTGACCTTCGCTCGGCGGAGCGGAGCCAACGCGCCGCCGAGCAACGGGTGTACGTGCCGGAGCGTAGCGAGCACACCTCCGGCACCGCATGGTGGAGCCGGGCTCAGCGTCGGTCCGGAACAGTCCACAACACCCGTCACAATGCCGCTCAGCACTGCATACGCCCACACAGACACGAAGACCCCGGCCTCAGAGTGCGGTACGTGAGTTCTTGTCCGTTTCGTGGTTGAGGTTGGGTGAGGGCTGCTGGTCGTCGCCGCTTGGTGGTGGTCAGGCGCGGGGCTGAGCGAACAGGCCGGGTTCGGGTTCGGTGAGGAT
>NZ_POTZ01000629.1 GCF_003236365.1 Streptomyces sp. NTH33 | reverse complement strand
GCGGTGCGCTGGGCGGGGGCGTCGATCGTCTTCCAGGGCGCGATGCACTCGCTGAACGCCGTGCACCGGGTCGGTGACCAGATCGCCGAGCCGATCCTGCTGCACCGCAAGGAGACCGCGGCGGGCGCGCGGAGGAAGACCGGGGAGCTGCTGGAGCAGGTGGGGCTGCCGGCGGCGCGGGCGGGCGCGTATCCGCACGAGCTGTCCGGCGGGCAGCGGCAGCGCGTGATGATCGCGATGGCGCTGGCCTGCGATCCGCGTCTGATCGTCGCCGACGAGCCCACCACGGCGCTGGACGTGATGGTCCAGGCCCAGATCCTGCGGCTGATCCAGCGGCTGGTGAGCGAGCAGGACCTCGGGCTGGTCATGATCAGCCACGACCTCGCCGTCCTGGCCGACACCTGCGACCGGCTGGCGGTGATGTACGCGGGCCGGGTGGTCGAGGAGGGCCCTGCCCGGCAGGTCTACGAGGACGCCCGGCACCCCTACGGCAGGGCCCTGTCGGAGGCGTTCCCCCGCATCGGCGACCCGGCGTCCCGGTTCGCGCCCCGCGGGCTGCCGGGCGATCCGCCGGACCCGGCGGCGGTACCGTCCGGGTGCGCGTTCCACCCGCGGTGCCCGGTCGCGCTGGACGTCTGTGCCACACAGGACCAGGTGCTGCGCGAGGCGGGAGCGGGGCGGCGGGCGGCCTGTGTGCATGTGCCGGAAGGGGCCGCGAGCGGGGGCGCCGCGGCCACCGAGGACGAGGCGGAAGTGAGGAGCGGCACCGCATGACGACCACGTCACCGCTGCTGAGGGTCGAGGGCCTGCACATCACCTTCCCCGGCCGGAACGGCATGCCGGCCGTCCGGGCCGTGGACGGGGTGGACCTCGACATCCGGCCCGGCGAGATCGTCGCGCTGGTCGGCGAGTCGGGGTGCGGGAAGACGACGCTGGCCCGCTCGCTGCTCGGCCTGGTGCCGCCGACCGCGGGACGTGTCACCTTCGACGGCGCCCCGCTCGCCTCCTCCTCGCGCGCGTTGAAGGCGTACCGCAAGCGGGCCCAGCTGGTGCTCCAGGACCCGAGCGGCTCGCTCAACCCGCGCCACACCGTGTACGACGCCGTGGCCGAGGGGCTGCGTATCCACGGACACGGCGGGGACGAGCGGGCGGCGGTCGCCGAGGCCCTGTCCCGGGCCGGGCTGCGGCCGCCCGAGCGTTTCTTCCTGCGCTACCCGCACGAGCTGTCCGGCGGTCAGCGCCAGCGCGTGGTCATCGCGGGCGCGCTGGTCCTCGAGCCCGAACTCCTGGTCGCCGACGAGCCGGTGGCCTCCCTGGACGCCTCGGTGCGCGGCGAGATCCTCGCCCTGCTGCTGCGGCTGCGTACCGAACTCGGCCTGTCCGCGCTGGTGGTGACCCACGACCTGGGGCTGGCCTGGAACATCGCCGACCGGGTCGCGGTGATGTACCTGGGGCGGATCGTGGAGACCGGCGAGGTGGAGCAGGTCCTGACGGCGCCCCGGCACCCGTACACCCAGGCCCTGCTGTCCGTCCTGCCCGAGGCTCCCGGAGATCCGGTCGTCCTCGGCGGCGAGCCCCCGGACCCCTCCCGTATCCCCTCCGGCTGCCGCTTCCACGTCCGCTGCCACGTCCTGGCGAGCGGCGAGGCCGAACGGGCGGGTGTGGACCGGGCATGTCGCGGTCAGGACCCCGGGATCCTCGACGGGAGCGGCAAGGCGCACGTCGCGTGCCACTGGGCACGCGCACGGGAGGACGCGGCTCCGACGGCATCTTAGAGCGGGCCACTCCGCCGACGGGCTACTCCGTCCTCGCGTCCGCCGCGATGATCTCCCGGCACTTCTTGACGTCCTCCGCCATCGCCTCCAGCAGCGCCTGGAGGGAGTCGAACTTCGCCTGGCCGCGGACGAAGGCCAGGAATTCGACGGCGACGTGCAGCCCATACAGGTCGAGGCCGACGCGATCGATGGCGTACGCCTCCACCGTGCGCTCGGTCCCGTCGAACTGCGGATTCGTGCCGACGGAGATCGCGGCCGGCATCGCCTCGCCCTGGGCGTGCAGATAGCCGGCGTAGACGCCGTCGGCGGGGATCGCGGTGTGCGGGAGCGTCTCGACGTTGGCCGTGGGGAAGCCCAGCTCGCGGCCCCGCTGGGCACCGCGGACCACGACGCCCTCCACCCGGTGCGGGCGGCCCAGGATCTCCCGGGCGCCCTCGACGTCGCCCTCGGCGACCAGGCGGCGGGTCAGGGTCGAGGAGAAGGGCTCGCCGCCGCCCGCCACCCCGGTGACGTACAGGTCGACGACCTCGACCTCGAAGTCGTAGGTCTTGCCCTGCTCGGCGAGGAACTCCACGTTTCCGGCGGCCTTGTGGCCGAAGCGGAAGTTCGGGCCCTCGACGACCGCTTTGGCGTGCAGCTTGTCGACCAGCACCTTGACGACGAACTCGGCCGGGGACAGCTTCGAGAACTCCGGGGTGAAGGGCAGGACGAGCACCGCGTCCACCCCCAGCTCGGCCATCAGCTCGGCACGGCGGTGGTGCGGGGCCAGCAGCGGCGGGTGGCTGCCGGGGCGTACGACCTCGCTGGGGTGCGGGTCGAAGGTGACGACGACGACGGGGACGCCGAGCTCGCGAGCGCGGTTCACGGCGTGCTCGATGATCAGCTGGTGTCCGCGGTGGACTCCGTCGTAGGAGCCGATGGTGACGACGCTGCGCCCCCAGTCGTGGGGGATGTCCTCCAAGCCACGCCAGCGCTGCACTGTGACCGCTCCTCGTCGCACCTGTTGTCTTGCTTGTCGTTGTCTTGCTTGTTGTCTTGCTTGTTGTCTTGCTTGTTCTGCTGCCTTGTCCGCAGGTCTAAGGGTGCCATGCCCCGCGTTCCCCGCCCGCATTGGCATGGACGCTGTGACGGGGCGCACGTCGTCGGGCGGCCGCCGGGCCGGGACAGGGCCGGTGTCAGACGGGGGCGCGTACGCCCGCCATGCCCTCGACGGTAGGCGTCACATGATCAGCGGGACAGATCACGCGGCGACCGCGCCCCCTCGCACTCCCTCTGTTCACTCCGAGCGCCCGCACGGTCGGGTGAATGGGCGGGCGCTCGGAGTGAACAGAGGGAGTG
>NZ_POTZ01000628.1 GCF_003236365.1 Streptomyces sp. NTH33 | reverse complement strand
GTGCGGACAGGTGCTCCAGGACCCGGGCCAGGGTCGGTCCGTGCGGATCGGTGGCGGCGGGGCCGGAGGACCGGCGGACGCCCAGGGTGTCCAGGACACGGTGGAGGCGGGCGGCGTCGGTGCGCCACTTCCGGTCGACGACCTCGTCCGGGTACTCCCGCCAGTCCACCGGGGACCAGCCGGGGCCGCGCTCGGCCGGGCCGCCGTGGAAGAGCCGCGCGGCCAGCAGCGAGGCGGCCTCGTCGACGGCGCCGGGCTCCTCGAGCAGGTCGCAGGCGGGGCGCTCGCCGAGCCGGGAGGCGAAGCCCTCGGCCAGGCGGTCGCGGCGGGACAGCTCGGTGAGCGCCGCGACGACACCCGCGTCCAGCCGGGAGGGCCAGCGGCCCATGCGCCAGGCGGGGAGCGCGACCCGGGTCAGCAGCCGGTCCCAGCCCGCGTACGCCAGGCCCACCTGCTCCTGAGCGACGATCCTGAGCCCGTAGTCCACAGCCTGTGCACGCTCGGCGGCCGCGGCCGCCACACCGCGCTCCATCTCGGCCGCGTGCTCCCGGCAGCCGCGCAGCAGCAGCCGGGCCACCCAGCCGAGGCCGGCGCACACCGAGCGGGCCAGGGGGCAGCGGCCGGTCGTGGAGGCGACGGCCACCGCCGCGTCCAGACCGCGGACGAAACGGCGGGCCGCCGCTATGTCCGGCTGCGCCGAGGGTGCCGTACCGGCGACGACCGGGGCGAGTACGGCCCGCAGCTCACCGACGCGCATCCACCACAGGAACGGGGAGCCGATGACGAGGACGGGCGCCGCCGCCGTACGGCGCGGGCGGGCCGGAGCCGGGCCACGCAGGGCGTCCGGCCCTTCGCGGTCCTCCTGCGGGGGAGGACCGTGCGCCGGGTGCGTACGGTCCTCCAGCCAGCTGTCGCAGTCCGGGGTGAGCGCTATGGCGGACGGGGCGGGCACGCCGAGGCGATCGGCGAGGTCGCGCACCAGGCGGTACAGGTCCGGGGCCGACTCCTCCGGTATCGGGACGGTGGGGGTCATGGCGGGGCGGGCACGGGCGACGACCAGTCCGACCACGGCGGCCAGGAGCAGGACGACGGCCGCGACGACGCCCACCACCCAGCGGGCGAGGTCCCAGCCCCGGCCCACGAGGTGACCGGCGGAGCCGCCGGCGAGCAGGATCACGGCGAGGGCGGCGGGCAGCAGGGCGACGGCCAGCGCCCGGCTGCGGACACGCAGCACGGCGAGCGCTCGGGAGCGCGCGGTCTGCGCACCGACCTCCACCACACCCATACCGGTCACGACCGGACGTCACCCCCTCCCGACTGTCCTGGCGTTGCTCACTCCCCCACTGTGGCACCCGTCACTGACATCGCAATGCCAATGGGCCAAGTGCCGGACCGCCTGCGCCGCACCCTAGTTGGGGCCCCGGCCCGCGTCAGCCGGATGGCCCATTGGTCACTCGATGGAATGGCTTTGGTCACAGCAGACCGCGCACGGCAACGAGCAGGCCCCGGATCGGGTCCGGGGCCTGTGCGGGGTTTTCACGGAATTCACGGAAGGAGCGGGGGGCGTGCTACGCCTTCGCCGCCGCGCTCGCCGCGATGTCCGAGCGGTGCTGGGAGCCTTCGAGGCGGATGCGGGAGACGGCGGTGTACGCGCGGTCGCGGGCCTCGGTGAGGTCCCTGCCGGTCGCCGTGACGGACAGCACGCGACCGCCCGCGCTCAGGACGGTGTCGCCGTCACGCCTGGTGCCGGCGTGCAGTACGTACGCGTGCGGGGCGTCCTGCGCGGCGACCTCCTCCAAGCCGGTGATCGGGTCACCGGTGCGCGGGGTGCCGGGGTAGTTCTGCGAGGCGACGACCACGGTGACGGCCGCGTCGTCGCTCCACCGCAGCGGCTCGAGGTGGGCAAGGCTGCCGGTGGCCGCGGCCATCAGGACACCCGCCAGCGGGGTCTGGAGGCGGGCGAGGACCACCTGGGTCTCGGGGTCGCCGAAGCGGGCGTTGAACTCGATCACGCGGACGCCCCGGCCGGTGATCGCGAGCCCGGCGTAGAGCAGGCCGGAGAACGGGGTCCCCCGGCGCCGCATCTCGTCGACCGTGGGCTGCAGCACCGTCCGCAGGACCTCGTCCACGAGCTCGGGGTCGGCCCAGGGCAGCGGGGAGTAGGCACCCATGCCGCCGGTGTTCGGGCCCTCGTCGTTGTCGAGCGCCCGCTTGAAGTCCTGGGCCGGCTGGAGCGGCACGACGGTCTCGCCGTCGGTGACGGCGAAGAGGGAGACCTCGGGGCCGTCGAGGTACTCCTCGACCACCACGCTCCCCCGCTGCCCGGACGGCGCGGGAGGTACCCCCATACAGGCCGCCGCGTGCGCCTTGGCCGCGTCCGCGTCACCGGTGACGACGACGCCCTTGCCGGCGGCGAGCCCGTCGTCCTTGACGACGTACGGCGCGCCGAAGGCGCCGAGGGCCGCGGCGACCTCCTCCGCCGTCGTGCAGACGTACGACCGGGCCGTGGGCACACCGGCCGCGGCCATCACGTCCTTGGCGAAGGCCTTGGAGCCCTCCAGCCGCGCGGCCTCGCTGGAGGGGCCGAACACCGGGATGCCCGCCTCGCGCACGGCGTCGGCGACCCCGGCGACCAGCGGCGCCTCGGGACCGACGACCACGAGGTCGGCACCCAGCTCCGCGGCCAGCGCGGACACGGCCGCACCGTCCAGGGCGTCGACCTGGTGCAGCTCGGCCACCTCGGCGATGCCGGCGTTGCCGGGCGCGCAGTGCAGCGCGGTGACGGCGGGGTCGAGGGACAGGGAACGGCACAGGGCGTGCTCGCGGGCGCCGCTGCCGATGACGAGGACCTTCACGGGGTCAGCCTAACGGCAGCGGCCCGGGACGCTTTGTGCGGGCTGCCGAGGGATCGGGAGCAGCGCACTTGTACGTTCCTCCGAGCCGGGCGGGAGGCAGCAGTGCCGCGGCGCCACTACTCCGTCGTGTACTCCTCCACCACCGTCGCGCCCAGCTCCCGCACGATCAGTTCGTGGCCGGAGAGAGCCGACTCGTCGAGGTCCGGGTCGTCGTCCTCGGGGATGTCGTCCTCGGGGGCGACGGTGGTGGAGGAGTACACGAC
>NZ_POTZ01000627.1 GCF_003236365.1 Streptomyces sp. NTH33 | reverse complement strand
GGCGGAGGCACGGCACCGGCCATGCGGTGACCGCACACCTCACACCAGTCGTCGGAACCCGACTGGTGTCCGTTCGGGCAGGTCGGCATGTCGGCGCTTCCCCCTCTCCTTTCCGGCCGTCTCGACCGGATTTCTCCCACCCCGAGGGGCCAGGCTCGCTGTCTTTCGCTGTCTGTCGCGGTGGTACCGCGTCACTTCTTCACACGGACGGTCTTGGTGGACCGTGTCTCGAGAGTCATCTCGTCGGCCTCCTCGACCTTCGCTTTCAGTCGCACAGTACCTGTCGTCGCGTCGACCACGTCCACCACCTTCGCAAGCAGTTTCGCAGTATCCGCGTTCCCCGAGGCGCCGGCGAGCTGAACGGCCCGGCCCAGTTTGGCCGTCGCTCCATCGGTATCGCCTGCTTTGCGGAGTTCGAGTCCTTGCTGGATGGCCTGTGCCAGTTCGGCCTGCCCGGTGTAGTGGGCCACCTGCGGGTTGATCGAGGTGGAGGCGGTCATGTCGTCGGTCCAGACGGCCCGTACGAGGCCCTGTGCGCCGAGGTTCTGTGCCGTTCCTCCCCCACTCTCGGCTTCTCCCCCACTCTCGGCTCCGCTCGAGCGGGGGGACCCCCATGAGCGGGAGGGGCCCCCAGGTTGCGGGACCACCAGGGAGACCCGGGCCGCGAGCATTTCCTGGCCGATGCCGGCCGCGGGCACCTCCACGCAGAGGTGGTAGTCACGGGACTCGTCCCCCCAGGAGCCGGTGGGATAGTCCCCGGCACGCGGGCCCGCCTGGGTGCGGCGTTCCGTCAACTCCTCGACGCTGGGCGCGACTTGCTTGACGAACTTGATGGCCGCGCCGACCGGCGTCCACACCCGCAGGGCGACGTCCGCGACCTCCTTGCCCATCGCCGCCTCCATCATCCGGGTGAAGTCGGCGGCCAGACCGGCCGGGTCGGCGACGATGTCGGCGGTGCCGAGCAGCGCGGAGGCGATCCCTGTGACTTCTTTCACTTCCCAGTCGGTGCCCACGCCGCGCGCGTCGCACGTGAAGCGTCCCGCGCAGTCGTCGAGCGCCCACCTGAGGTCCTCGGGCGACTCGTGCTCGTTGCGGCCGTCGGTGAGCAGGATGCCGTGCCGGATGCCGACCTCGGCCGAGGACAGCAGCCGGTCGGCCAGCCGCAGCCAGGTGCCGATGGCCGTGCCGCCACCCGCGCTCAGCCGGCGCAGCGCCAGCTTGGCCTGCTCACGGGTGGTGGCGTCGGCGACCGCCAGCCGGCCGCTGCCCGGATAGACCTCCTTGGCCACGTGCGTGCCGCCGATCACCGCGAAGCGCACGCCGTCGCGCAGGGTGTCGATCGCGGCGGCCGTGGCGTCCCGGGCGTTGCGCATCTTGGCCGGCGGGTAGTCCATCGAACCCGAGCAGTCGACCATCAGCGCCACCGCCGCGGACGGTCCCCGGCCGGGCACGTAGAGGTGCGGTGCCGCCACCGCACCGCCGACCGTGCCGCCGCCGGTCGCGGTGACCGTGACGATCGCGTTGACCTCCCGGCCGCCCTCGGGCAGGTACTCGTTCTGGTACACGTCCACCGAGAACCGCGGCACGCTGGACTTCGAGAAATTGGCCATGCCCTCCCGGATCCCCCTCCTGGAGCCCCCGCGCGGGGGGATGACGACTGTGAACGGACCGGTCCCCTCCGGTCCCTCGGAACTTCCCCGTCGGTGAGGGCCCGGGTCCGGGCTCCCGTCACGTGCCACGTGTCACGGCATGCCCCGGCACACGTCCCTCAGGGCGATCCTGCCCCTTGCGGCGGGGCCGGGAACGGCAGGACGGCCACTGTTACGTTGTCGTGGCCCCCGCCGTCCAGGGCGTGGCCGACCAGCACCCGGGCGCTGTGCAGCGGCCGTACGGCGGCGTCGCGGGGGACGGCCTCGGCCATCTCCTCGGCCGTCTCGGCGTAGTTCCACAGCCCGTCCGAGCAGACCACGACCACACCCGGCCGGTCCGGCTTGAAGGAGGCGGTGTGCGGCTCCAGTTCGTAGGCGTCCGCGCCGAGCCAGCCGGTGATCGCGTGGGCGCGCTCGTCGGCGTACGCCTCCGCCTCGGTCATCAGGCCCGCGGCGACCATCTGCGCGGCCCACGAGTCGTCCTCGGTGAGCCGGGCCGGGGGCGTGGAGCGGTCCACCGGCACCCAGTAGACGCGGCTGTCGCCGACCCAGCCGACGACCAGCAGGCCGGGGGTGACCACCGCGCCGACGATCGTGCAGGCCGGCGCGTTCTGGTGCGGGGCGTGCTCGCGGGCCGTCGCGGGCTCCCCGGCGAGCGACTCGACCGCCTTCGCGGCGGCCACGATCGCCTCGTGCATGGCCTGCTGGGGGTGCGTGCCCCGGGGCAGCGCGGCCAGCAGGGACTCGCTCGCCGCCCGTGAGGCGGCCAGCGAGGCGTCGTCGGGGCGGGTCGCGGAGGACACGCCGTCGCAGACGATCGCCACGGCCGCGGGCGATCCGTCGGGCAGCGCGGTGTGGCCGACGGCGAAGGCGTCCTCGTTGCGGTGGTGGCGCAGGCCCCGGTCGCTGACCGCGGCGATCGGGCCCGACTCCTGCTCCATGTGGTCGCGTTCGCGCGGCTGGGCGTGCCCGCAGTTCTCGCAGTAGCCGTCGCTGTCGACCCGGCCGGCCCGGCACGCCACGCACACCGCGGCGCCCCCGTCCGGGGCGGCGGCGTCCGCGGTCACCCGTGGGTCCGGCGCCTGCAGCGGGTACTCGTCGGGCTCCGCCGACCGGTCGAGCCGTACGCCGGAGGCCGGCGACGCGGGTGCGCCGGCGAGCGGCGGCTGCGGCTCCGCCTGCCGCGGGGGCTGGGCCGCCGCGTGTGGCTGGCCCTGGTCCTGGGCCTGTGGCCGGACTGCCGCCTGGGCCTGCGGCTGCGGCTGGGCCGGCGCCTGAGCCCGCGGCTCCGCCTGGTGCGGGGGCTGGGCCGCCGGGTGCGCCTGCGCCTGCTCCTGCGGCTGCTGTCGGGGTTGCCGCGGAGGGTGAGCCGGCGGCTGCGGCTGCTGCTGCCACGGAGGCTGCGCTGCCGCCTGCTGCTGAGGCCGCGGCGCCGGTGGTGGCGGGGACAGCGGGGCGCCGCCCGTGTTCGTGCCCGGCCCGTGCG
>NZ_POTZ01000626.1 GCF_003236365.1 Streptomyces sp. NTH33 | reverse complement strand
GGGTGGTGGGGACTACGGCGTGCTGGATGTCGAACAGGCGGTAGTCGCGGGTGGTGAGGCGGCGGGCCTCGGTGTGCCAGATCTCGGTGCCCGGGTAGGGGGTCATGACCGTGAGGTGGACGATCTCCGGGACGGCTGTCGCGAACTCGCGCACGATCCGGAAGCGCTCGGCGTCCCAGGCCGGGTCGACGATGAGGTTGATCGCCACGTTGATGCCCAGCTTGCGGGCCGTCTCCAGGGCGCGGAAGTTGTCGTCGGGACTGACGCGCTTGCGGTAGAGGTCGAGTCCCTCGGAGTCGATCGCCTCCATGCCCAGGAACATGTACCGCAGTCCCAGGCGGGTCCATCGCTGGAAGACCTCGGTGTTGCGCAGCAGCACGTCACTGCGGGTCTCCAGGTAGTACTGCTTGCGGATGCGCCGGCGTTCCAGTTCGCCGGCGATGGCGTCACCGTGCTCGGGCCGGATGAAGGCGACGTCGTCGACGATGAAGACGTTGGGCTCGCGGATGCTGCCGAGCTCTTCGGCGGCCGCTTGGGGGGAGGCCTTGCGGTAGCTGCGGCCGTAGAAGGTCCAGGCGGAGCAGAAGGAGCAGTCCCAGGGACATCCACGGGTGAACTCGATGGAGGCGCAGGGGTCGAGTTCACCGATGAAGTAGCGGCGGCGGTGGCGCATGAGGTCGCGTGCGGGACGCGGGGCGTCGATGGTGTGCAGCATGCGTGGGGGGCGGACCACTGCACTTGGGGGCGACGATGCCGGGGACCGTGTCGAGGCCGCCGGCACGCACCGCCTCCAGCCGGGGGAAAACGGCGGTCTCGCCCTCGCCGCGCACCACGGCGTCGACGGCTCTCTCGGCCTGCCGTAGGACGTCCGCCGCCACGAAGGAGACGCTGTGTCCGCCGAAGAACACGAAGCAGCCGGGCAGCGCCTGCTTGATGCCGCGGGCCAGGTCGATGGCCTCGGGGATGTTCGCCAGGTAGTTGAGGGAGAACCCGACCGCCTCGGGCCGGAATTCCGCCACGGTCCGCTCCAGATCCCTGCTCCGCAGCACCTGCAGGTCGACCGCCCGCACGTCGTGTCCGGCGTCCCGGGCCGCCGCGGCGAGACGCTCCAGCCCGAGCGGCTCCAGCCTGAAGAAGATCTCCGAGTACATCAGGGCGCTGGGATGGATGAGCCACAGACGCATGGGTCACCTCGCGTGCGGTGCGGGAGTAACTCCCCGGTGCGGGCTGGAAAACACCCGTCAGCCGTACGGCTCAGTGCCCGATCACGCTCACGGGCGCCCTGGCCGAGGAGCCGCTTCCCTTCCAGTGGACGCCAGTCGCTCGGGAAGACCAACCCCCGCCGTCTGCGTGTCCCGCTCCGCGACCCACTCGTGGCCCTCTCGGGATCAGAGCCCTCTGCCTGGTCCAGCGGAGTGGTTTTCGCGTGGCCGACATGTGGGGCGGGAATCCCTGCATAGCCGTAGAGAGGTCCCGCCGACAGCCAGAGGCCCAGATGACGTCCTTCAGTAGCCCCCGCTCGCGGGTCGGGCAGGCGAGAGGTGAGCCGCTGTCGTCCGAGCGGATCGACGCCATGGTGCGCGACGTCTGCGCGATGCCTCTTGGGCCGGGAAGGGAAGCCGCCCGTGAGGGCGTCATCCGTCGTCTCGTTCCTCTGGCCCGCCGTATCGCCGCCAAGTACCGCAACACCACTTGTGAGGAGCGGGACGACCTCTTCCAGGTGGCCTGCCTCGGGCTCGTCAAGGCCGTCGACGGCTACGATCCGGACCGGGGGCACGCGTTCCTGTCCTACGCGGTGCCGACCGTCGTCGGAGAGGTGAAACGTCACTTGCGGGACCGGACCGGACTGCTGCGGCTTCCGCGTCCCGTCCAGGATGCCCGGCAGCGGGTGAACCAGGCGCGGAGCGAGTTGGAGCAGCTCAACGGACGGTCGGTGACGCATGCGGAGATCGCGGCCGCCTGCGATCTGTCCCCGGAGGCGGTGGCGGACGCACTGCGCTCGGAACGGGCCTGCCGTCCGCGCTCGCTGGACCTTCCCGGACCAACGCTCAGTGAGGTGATCGGCGACCGCGACCCGGCTCTGGAGTTCGTGGTGGAGCGGGTGACGCTCATGCGCGCCCTGAACGACTTGCCCCACCGCGAGCGTCGCATCCTGTACCTGCGCTTCTTCGACGGTCAGACTCAGCAGCAGATCGCCTCGGCCGTGGGCCTCTCGCAGATGCACGTGTCCCGGTTGCTGGCGCGCTGTCTGGCCCGCCTGCGGGAGGCACTGACCGAGCCTTGCCGGACAGCGGCCACAAGCGCCGACCCGTCCGCCCGGCCGGACGGCGACGCCGCGACCATGCGCACGGCCGGACCGCGGCACCTCCCGCGGAAGGAGCCGCTTCGGCCGGACGACCCGGCCGCCGTGGCGGTCGACGAAGCGGGGCCGGACACCGGCGTCTCCCACCGGGACCCTCCGCCCGGATCCCGCGGATGCCGGGCGGGCGATGCCCCGCCGTCCGGGCAGCGTGGGGACACACCGGGCGAAACGCCCTCCACTGCGCGCACTCAGCTCCGCAGAAGCGGGTGTCCCGGTCGCCCTGCCCTGTGGTTTCGTTCGCAGGATCTCGGCCGGTATGACGAAGGCCGGGGCATCAGAGCCGCTCGTAGGGGATCTTCCGGTCCGCGGCGCCGGCCCGGCGAAGTGCGGCACGGAACCCGGGACCGCTTCGGCAGCGTACGGCGGTCCGTTCGGCGAGACGAATCGGCTCCCTGGCGGTCAGACGCCAGTCGGACCGGTGCAGCAGGCGCACAGCGGCGGCTGATCCGTAGGCGCGGTTGCTCCGCCGGGCCCGCAACAGGGTCCGGAATACGCCCACCGCCACATCTCGACACCGCCTCAGCGTATTGCCGCCTCCCGGAGCACGCCCCGAAGGGGTGGCCGGACCGAAACCCTGTTTACGAGACACCGCCCGGGGTCACCCCTTGGTGACAACTGAGTGAGGTACAGGTCCCAGGGAGCGCGTGATGACGTTGGTCGCCGACTATGTGCTGCAGCGCCTGACCGAGTGGGGCGTCAAGCGGGTGTACGGCTATCCCGGTGACGGGATCAACGGTCTGCTGGGCGCGTTCGACCGGGCCCAGGGCAATCCGGAGTTCATCC
>NZ_POTZ01000625.1 GCF_003236365.1 Streptomyces sp. NTH33 | reverse complement strand
GGTGGGCCCCGGGGGCGACGTCCTCGTCGCGCGAGGACCAGGGGGTGCGCAGGGCGGCGCCCTGGGGCAGCCACCACACGCCGGGCCGGCGCAGCGATCCGGACAGCGCCACGACGGGCGCGTCCGGGTCGGCGGTGACGGCCACCCGGGTGACGACCTCGTGGGGGAGCGGCACGGCGCGGGGCGGCCCGGCGGTACCGGCCGCGGCCAGCGCGGCGACCTCCAGTTCGCTGACGCCGCGTACGTTCCAGGACAGCACGGCGCCGCGGCCGTCGCGGTCCAGGGCCAGCAGGTCCAGGCCGCTGCCGTCGCGTTCGGCGGCCACCGCCAGGCCCAGCCGGTGCCCTCGCCGGTCGAGGGCGACCGCGTACAGGGCGGCGTGTTCCCGGGCGTGGTCGCTGCGCAGCCACAGCGTACGGGCGTCCGGCGCGAACGCGCCGATCCAGGGGTCGCCGTCGGCGACCGGCACCCCGCAGGTCACCCGCAGGTCGTGCACACGGACGACGAGCGCCTCACGCCGGCCGCGCGGCCCCCGGCGCAGCAGCGCCAGCCGCCCGTCCCGGCTCACGTCGCACACCCGCAAGGAGGCCGCGCCGCTTTCACTCGCCAGCAGGGCGGGGGCGGCCGAGCCGTCGGGGTCGACGAGATACGCCGACAGGGTCTTGGGCGCGGGCTCGGCAAGGGCGGGTGACCCCCCGGCCCCGGGAGCGGCGGCCGACGGGCGCGACGGCGCGGTCAGCAGGGTCGCACGGCCGTCGCGTGCGGCCCAGCCCTCGGGAAGCGAGGCGGGCGAGACGGCTTCCGTGCCCGGGCCACCGGCCTCCGCAGCGGCCGGCGGAAGGTGGGCGGGGGCGTCGGCGACCGTCACCGCGAGCGCCGAGCCGTCGTGCGTCCAGCAGCCCAGGTGCGCGGAGCTGCCCGGCTCACCGCCCGCCAGGACCCGTCGTCCCGTGCCGTCGGGGCGCACGCACAGCACGCGCGTGTGCTCACCGCCGCCCGGCGCGGTGGTGTACGCGATCCACCGCCCGTCGGGCGACCAGGCCACCTCGGTGACCGGATGCGGCTCGGCGTCCAGCAGGTGCACGTCGTCACCGTCGACCGGCCCCGCCCACAGCTGGGGCACACCGGCCCGGTCGCACACGAAGGCGACGTGCCGCCCGCCGGGATCCACCGACGGGTACCAGCACCCGTGCGCAACCAGCGACCGCGGCACCGCGTCCACGGGGACGGCCGCGTCCGGCAGGAGCACGGGCTCGGGCGCGGGCCGCGCCCCGACGGGCGCCGTCCCACCGGGCATCTCGGCGGCGACCGCGCGCACAAAAGGGTCCGCACCCTCCGCCCGGACCGTCCCCGCCCCGTCCGCCGCGGCCCGGTCCTGTGAACCGGCCCCGTCCGGGGGCGGCGGCAGAAGGGCCTCGGTCACCTGATTTCGTGGGTCTGCAGCCATATCTCCAGCAAAGCAACCTGCCACAGCGCGTTGGCCCCGCGCCTGGTGCGGTGGGTGTCGGGAGCGGCGAGGAGTTCGTCGACACAGCTCCGGCGGAAGATGCCGCGGGTTCTCGCCTCGGGGGCGGAGAGGGCCTCGCGGACGCGTTGCAGCACCGGTCCGGCCATGTGCTTGATCGCCGGGACGGGGAAGTAGCCCTTGGGCCGGTCGACGACCTCCCGCGGCAGGACCCTGCGGCCCGCGGCCTTCAGTACGCCCTTGCCGCCGTCCGCGAGCTTGAGTCCGGGCGGGCAGGCGGCGGCCAGCTCGACCAGCTCGTGGTCGAGGAACGGCACCCGGGCCTCCAGGCCCCAGTCCATCGTCATGTTGTCGACCCGCTTGACCGGGTCGTCGACCATCATCACGTGCGTGTCCAGCCGCAGATCCGCGTCGAGCGCGGTCTCGGCGCCCGGTGCGGCCATGTGCGCGCGCACGTAGTCGCCGGAGACGTCACGCGCGGGCAGCACGGTGGGCTCCAGCATGCGCGCGAGGTCGGCGTGCGGCCGGTCGAAGTAGGACTCGGTGTACGCCTCGGCCGCCCGCCGGCGTGGCACCCGTGCCATCGCCGGATACCAGTGGTAGCCGGCGAAGACCTCGTCGGCGCCCTGGCCGCTCTGCACGACCTTGACCTCCTTGGCCACGTGCTCGGACAGCAGGTGGAAGGCCACCACGTCATGGCTGATCATGGGCTCGCTCATGGCCCGCACGGCCCCGTCGAGAGCCTGCGAGACCCGGTCGGAGGGGACCATCAGCTGGTGGTGGGCGGTGCGGAAGTGCCGCGCCACCAGGTCGGAGTAGTGGAACTCGTCGCCCTCCTCGTTCCCCTCGGACTCGAAGCCGACGCTGAAGGTGGCCAGGTCCTCCTGCCCCTCGTCGG
This sequence comes from Streptomyces sp. NTH33, assembly GCF_003236365.1. Lineage (GTDB taxonomy): Bacteria > Actinomycetota > Actinomycetes > Streptomycetales > Streptomycetaceae > Streptomyces. The sequence continues at coordinate 782 of NZ_POTZ01000625.1, read as the reverse complement.
CCAGCAGCGCCACGATGAGGCTGGAGTCCAGGCCGCCCGATAGCAGCACGCCCACCGGCACGTCGGCGACCATCCGACGGCGCACGGCGGTGCGCAGGGCCTGCAGGACCGCGTCCGTCCAGTCCTCGGCGGTCAGCCCGGCGTGCTCCGGGCGGCGGGTGTAGAGCGGCTGCCAGTAGCAGCGGTCCTCGGCGGAGCCGTCCGGCCCGACCACCCGGACCGTGGCCGGCGGCAGTTTGCGTACGCCGCTCAGTACGGTGCGGGGCGCCGGTACGGTGGCGTGCCAGCTGAGGTACTGGTGCAGCGCCACGGGGTCGATCGAGGTGTCCACGCCGCCGCCCGCCAGCAGCGCGGGCAGCGAGGAGGCGAACCTCAGCCGCCCGGAGGGCTCGGCGACGTACAGGGGCTTGATGCCCAGCCGGTCGCGGGCCAGGACCACCCGCCCGCTGTCCTGCTCGACGATCACGAAGGCGAACATGCCGTGGAAGCGCTCCACGCAGGAGGCGCCCCACTCCTGGTACGCCTTCAGCACCACCTCGGTGTCGGAGTCCGAGAAGAACCGGTGTCCGCGGGCGGCCAGCCCGGCACGCAGTTCCCGGTAGTTGTAGACGCACCCGTTGAACACGCCCACGAGACGCGCCCGCGGATCGGCCATCTGCGCGGGCCGACCGGGTTGACGTTGCCCCAGTAGCCCTCGTGCTGCGGGTGCTCGAGCGGGTCGCCGTAGACCTCGGAGGTGGAGGCCAGCAGGAAGCGGGCGCCGTCTGCGCGGGCGCGCTCCA
>NZ_POTZ01000624.1 GCF_003236365.1 Streptomyces sp. NTH33 | reverse complement strand
CCCTTCCCCCGACAGTGGCATTTCGGCCAACCCCGCGCCGCCCCGGCCGCCGGTCATACAATTCGCCGGGCCTGTGGACAAACGACTGCGCCCGGTGCGTCATGGGATGGTGAAGGAACGTGCGCGCATTCTCGTTGTCGGCGGCGGCTACGTCGGGATGTACACGGCCCTGCGCCTGCAGCGGACGATGAAACAGGAGCTCAGGCGGGGCGAGGCCGAGATCACGGTGGTCACGCCCGACCCCTACATGACCTATCAGCCCTTCCTGCCCGAAGCCGCCGCCGGGGCGATCTCCCCCCGGCACGTCGTCGTCCCCCTGCGTCGCGTCCTCGACCAGTGCCGCATCATCGTCGGCGAGGTCGCCTCCATCGACCACGCGCACCGCACCGCGACCCTCATCACCCTCGCCACCGAGGAGACCGGGGGCGCCGAGAAGCTGACGTACGACGAACTCGTCCTCGCCCCGGGCTCCGTCTCGCGCACCCTGCCCATCCCCGGCCTCGTCGACTACGGCATCGGTTTCAAGACCGTCGAGGAGGCCATCGGCCTGCGCAACCACGTCCTCGAACAGATGGACATCGCCTCCTCCACCCGCGACCCCGAGGTCCGCGACGCCGCCCTCACCTTCGTCTTCGTCGGCGGCGGCTACGCGGGCGTGGAGGCGCTCGGCGAACTGGAGGACATGGCCCGCTACGCCGCGCGCTACTACCACAACGTCAAGCCCGAGGACATGAAGTGGATCCTCGTGGAGGCCTCGGACCGGATCCTGCCCGAGGTCGGCGAGGAGATGGGCCGCTACACCGTCACCGAACTGCGCCGCCGCAACATCCAGGTCCTGCTCCGCACCCGCCTGGAGTCCTGCGCCGACCGGGTCGTCGTCCTCAGCGACGGGCAGCGCTTCCCGACCCGTACGGTCGTGTGGACCGCCGGCGTCAAACCGCACCCCCTCCTCGCCACCACCGACCTGCCGCTGAACGGACGCGGGCGCCTGAAGTGCACCGCCCGGCTGACCGTCGACGGCGTCGAACACGCCTGGGCCGCGGGCGACGCCGCCGCCGTCCCCGACGTCACCGCCGCCGAACCGGACAGCCTGACCCCGCCCAACGCCCAGCACGCCCTCCGCCAGGCCAGGCTCCTGGCCGACAACATCGCCCACTCCCTGCGCGGCGAGCCCCTCGAGACGTATGCGCACAGGAACGCCGGCTCGGTCGCCTCACTCGGACTGCACAAGGGCGTGGCACAGGTCTACGGGCGCAAACTGAAGGGCTACCCCGCCTGGTTCATGCACCGCGCCTACCACCTCAGCAGGGTGCCCACCTTCAACCGCAAGGCCCGGGTGCTCGCCGAGTGGACACTCGCGGGACTGTTCAAACGGGAGATCGTCTCCCTGGGCTCGCTCGAACACCCTCGAGCGGAGTTCGAACTGGCGGCCGGGGGAAAGCATCCTCTCGACCCGAACATCAACCCGAAAGGGTCGTCCTGACCGGACCGAGGAACTTCACCGCACGCCCCGGCGTCCCACGGATGACGCATTCCCGCTGTGGCACACCCCCGGGGCGGTAAGAATGTGCGGCACCGCCGCGCGGCCCCAGATTCCCGGCCGGGCCCGGAGCTGGCCTGAGACGACGACACGAGGCAAGGATTCGTGAACTTCACGCGCTGGAGCGCCCGGCTCCCCGGCATCCCCGGAACGCAGCGCCGCGCCGCAGCGCGGACCGAGCTCGCGGCCGTCCCGGCCCGCCGGGCGGACGGCTCCGTACCCGCGGCCCGCGCCGAACAACTGACCGACGAACCGGTACCGGTGCCCGCCGTCGACGAGCTCCCCGCGCGCGAGGTCCTCGACCGCGTCCCGGCCCTCGTCGCCCTCGTCCACGGCCCGGACCACCGCACCGCCTACGTCAACGACGCCTACAAGGCGGCCTTCGGCGTACGCCCCCTCGGCGCACCCGCCCGCGAGGCCCTGCCCGAACTGCGCGAACTGGGCCTGCTCCCGCTCCTCGACCAGGTCCTGCGCAGCGGCAGGCCCCGCACCCTGAAGTCCCGCAAGGCCCCGGACGGCCGCTCGTACACGTTCACGTGCACACCGGTCGCCGAGGGCGACCACCGCACCACGGGCACCGGCGTACTGGTCTTCGCCACCGACGTCACCGACCACGCCGAGGCCGCCGAACGGCTGCGCGCCAGCGAGCGCCGGCAGCGCGAGACCGCGGTCACCCTCCAGCGCTCACTCCTGCCCCAGGTACTGGAACAGCCCGACGACCTGCGCATCGCCGCCACCTACCAGCCGGGCGGCACGGAAGCCGCGGTCGGCGGCGACTGGTACGACGTCATCACCCTCGGCGGCGGCCGCACGGCCCTGGTCATCGGCGACGTGATGGGACGCGGCGTGCGGGCGGCCGCGGTCATGGGCCAACTCCGCACCGCCGTCCGGGCCTACGCCCGCCTGGACCTCCCCCCGCACGAGGTGCTCCAGCTCCTCGACGGCCTCGCCATGGAGATCGACGCCAACCAGATCGCGACCTGCGCCTACGCCATCCACGACCCCAACGAGGGCCGGCTGGTGTACGCCTCCGCCGGGCACCTGCCGATCCTCGTCCGCGACGAGAACGGCACCGTCCATCGCGCCGACGAACCCACCGGCCCGCCGCTCGGCACCGGCGGCTGGGTGCACGCCTCCGGCTCACTCCCCCTGGGCCCCGGCTCCACGGCGGTCCTCTACACCGACGGCCTGGTGGAACGCCGCGACGAGGACCTCGACGAGGGCATCGCGGCCCTGGAACGCGCCCTCGCCGGCGCCACCGGCACCCCCCAGGTGATCTGCGACCGCCTGGTCCGCTCGGCCGGCGTCCAGGCCGACCACGACGACGACGTGGCCGTCCTCGTCCTCCAGCACCCCGCCCGCTCCGGCCCGGACAGCGAGCTCTTCCGCAACGCGGCCCTCGAACTGCTCGGCGGGGTGGAGGCGGCCCCACGCGCGCGTGCGTTCGCCTCCGGCGTGCTCACCAGCTGGCGTTTCCCGGCCGACCTGCACGACCTGGGCGTCCTCGCCGCGAGCGAACTGGTCGCCAACTCCCTCCAGCACGGCACCCCACCCATGCGCCTGCGCCTGCGCCGCACCGACCGCCGCCTCATCGTCGAGGTCACCG
>NZ_POTZ01000623.1 GCF_003236365.1 Streptomyces sp. NTH33 | reverse complement strand
TCGCCGTGCTCGCCGCCGGTCTGGCCGTGGAGTCGTACGCCGGCCGGTCCACCGCCTCTGCCCCCGCCCCCGCAGGCGTCCTGCCCGGCGGCCTCGCGGCCGACTCCACCCCGGTGCTGATCGGCTGGCTGCTGACCGCTCTCGGCCTCGCCCTCGCCGGCCCCGGCCTGACCCACCTGTGCGGCCGCCTGCTCCAGTCGGCGCGTCCGGGCGCCCTGCGGCTGCTGGCCGGCCGGGTCCTGATGGCGGAGGCGGGGCGCATCGGCCGCCCCCTGGGCGTGGTGTGCGCGGTGGCGTCGGGGACGTACGCCCTCGTCGCGCCGTACGACGGCGCCGCGCGGGTCTCCGGGCCGCTGACCACCCTGGGCACGCTGCTGGTGGCCGGGTGCGCCGTGGCGGCCCTGCTGACCGCGGCCGTCGAGGCCAGGCAGGCCCGCGCCGTCACCATCGCCGCCCTGCGGCGCCTGGGCGCACCCGCCCTGACGCTGCGCACCGCCGCCCTTCTGCGCGCCGGCGCCCTGCTGGCCCTGTTCGCCCCGCTGACCCTGCTGATCGCCGGTCTCGCCGCGCTGCCACTGGCCCGCTGACGAGCCGTACGAAAAAAGTTCCGCGCCCACCGATGAGTTTCGGGCGGCCCTCCGGTCCACCCTTACGAACGGCAACGAACCACAAGGGGAGAGACCGCACCATGTACCAGCAGATGATCTTCGTGAACCTGGCGACGAACGACGTGGCCGCCGCCAAGAAGTTCTTCACCGCCCTCGGCTACACGATCAACCCGCAGTTCTCGACCGACGACTGCGCCTGCGTCGTCATCAGCGACACGATCGTCGCGATGCTGCTCGACAAGCAGCGCTACGCCGACTTCACCAAGAAGGAGATCGCGGACTCGACGAAGACCAGCGAGGTGCTGATCTGCCTGAGCGCGGAGAGCCGCGAGAAGGTCGACGAGCTGGTGGAGAAGGCCGTCGCGGCCGGCGGCACGGCGACCGGCGAGCCCCAGGACCACGGTCACATGTACGGCCGCGCCTTCGACGACCTCGACGGTCACACGTGGGAGGTCATGTGGATGGACCCGGCGGCCGTGCAGGGCTGAGCCGTCGAGCGGGGTGTGGCGGGCACCCCGCTCGCCGCGTGCCAACGCGTCGAAACCTACCGGCGGTTAACAAGTAGGTAAAGTCAACGCCGGTGGGCGGCATGCAGATTGACACTCCTCACGGAGCGCTTATAAACCTGAGCCTCCTGGGGGTGCTGGGACCTCGACTCGTCGCCACCTCAACACCCCTTCAGCCCCCCGCAATTGCGCATCCGTGAAGGGCAAAGTGGCCATCTTGTCCATATCCCGCCGTACCGCACGCACCGTGCGCATCCTCGGTGTCGCCTCCGCGTCCGCCGCTCTCGCTCTCGGCGCCGCGGGCAACGCGCTCGCCTGCGACATCAAGGAGTTCTCCGCCGAAGCCAAGTGCGACGGGGAGAAGGGTGTCATCGTCGTCAAGGACGTGGACCCCTCCGGCACTCCGGCGAAGATCACCGTGTTCCTCCAGAACAACAACGCCGACGCGAAGGAGGTCGGCAAGCAGGATGGAGTCAAGGGCTCCCGCCAGGGCACCACGGTCACCTTCGCCGAGGACTGGCAGCCGAACGCCGTCTACCGCATCCACGTCGAGGCCGTCGGCAAGAACGGAAAGGTCCTCGTCAACGAGGACATCAAGCCGAACCTGACCACTCCGTCCACGGCCTGCAGGACGGAAACCCCGAGCACGCCGGCCACGCCGACGGAGCCGGAGCCGGAGACCTCGACGCCGTCGGCGTCCGAGTCGGCACCGGCACCGGAGTCCGAGACCCCGGCACCGGAGTCCGGGACCCCGACGCCGTCCGCCTCGGAGAGCAGCCCCGCTCCGGCCGACGCGGCGAACAACGCTCCGTCGCCCGCGGTCGGTGACTCCAACCTCGCCGAGACCGGTGCCAACTCCAACACCGGCCTGATCGCCGGCATCGCGGCCACCCTGGTCGTCATCGGCGGCGGCGCGGTCTTCTTCGGCCTGCGCCGCCGAGGAGCGAACAACAACCGCTGACACCTCCGCGGCACACCACCTGTGGCTCGCCCCCGAATCCGGGGGCGGGCCACAGCCGTTCACTCGAAGGTCGCCCGTTCGAGCCAGAACTCCAGCAGTTCCCGCTCACCGAGCACTTCCAGTCCCGGGCCGTCCAGGGGCAGTCGGCTGTAGAACGCGAGCAGCACGGAGGTGAGCGGTCCGCGCAGGGCGACGGTCGCCTTCTCGTGACCGCGGCGCCAGACGACGCCCTCCTCGGTGAGCTCCACGACCCACTCGGCGTTCAGCCCCGGCCCGGCGTCGGTGGCGTGCAGATGGATACTGCGCCCCGGCCCGCGCAGTTCCCCGACCGCCGGGACCGCTTTGCGCCGCTGCTTCAACTCCACGATCTGCAGCCACTCGTCGAGGGCGTCGACGGCCACTTCGGGGGCGACCTCGTAGGGCTGCCCGACGGCGAGCGCCGCATCGGCGCGGTGAATGGTGATCTCGTGGGTCATACGGCGGGCCCAGAAGCCGGTGTCCAGGAGCCCGGCCCAGGTCCACACCTTGGTGTCCGGACCGGCCTCGCGGAGGGCGGCGACGACGATCCGGCCGGTCTCCAGCAGCCAGGCGTTCAGGGCGGCGGGATCGCCCTGTGCCTCGGGCCCTTTCGCGAGCGGGATCCGCTCGGCCGGGATGTTCTCCTGCGCACGGGTTCTGACCAGCGCCTCCACCCAGCGCAGGACGCCGCCCATGTGCCGTACCAACTCCTCCAGCGACCAGTCGGGACAGGTCGGCACGGTGGTGGACAGGTCGGCGCCGGAGGTGAGCACGGTCGACAACTGGCTTACCTGGTGGGCGATCTCATCGCAGTAACGGCCGTATGCGAGTTGCGTCATGCTTCGCACGCTAGGCGCTGCGTGATCAGTCGAGCACCACTGTTTCGGCCGGGTCGAACTCCACGCCGATCTCGGCGCCGACCTCCGGTGCCGTACGCAGGGGGCAGGCCGCTGGTCGTCTCCTACGCCTCCTCGCCGCCCGCCGAGGTCATCTACGCCGAGCCGCGGCCGAAGACCGCGCCCACCGGGGTCGCGTACGGCACCTGCTTCCGCCAGATCGAGTACGCCGGGCT
>NZ_POTZ01000622.1 GCF_003236365.1 Streptomyces sp. NTH33 | reverse complement strand
CTGCCGGCCCACATGGTGCCCTCCGCCGTCGTCGTCCTGGACGCGCTGCCGCTCACCCCGCAGCACAAGACCGACCTGCGGGCCCTGCCCGCCCCCGGCGGCGCGCGGACCGAGGAGCACGTCGAGCCGCGCACCGGCGACGAGCGGGCCCTGGCCGCGATCTGGGCCGACGTCCTCGGCGTCGACGCCGTCGGCGTCACCGACGACTTCTTCGACCTGGGCGGCGACTCGATCCTCGCCGCCCGCACCCTGACGCGGATCCGGGAAGCCCTCGGCGCCCGGCTCTCCCTGCGCGACGTGTTCACCGCACGGACCGTCGCCGCGCTCGCCCCGCTGGCCGCCGAGCCGTCCGCCGCCGCGCCGTCGGACCCGATCCCCTCCGCCCCGCGCGGAAAGCCCGTCCCGCTCTCCAGCGCCCAGCGACGCCTGTGGTTCCTCGACGACCTCACCGACGGCGGAACCGAGTACAACACCGGCGTGTCGCTGCGGCTGCGCGGCCCCCTCGACACGCCGGCCCTGCGACGCGCCCTGGACCGGCTCGCCGCCCGCCACGACTCCCTGCGCACCACCTTCGCCACCGTCGACGGCCAGGGCGTCCAGCTGGTCGCCCCCGAGGCGGCGCTCCCCTTACGCACCCGCGACGTCGAGCACCTGCCCGCCGACCGGCAGGACGACGCCGTCGAGCGCCTGCTGACCGAGGAACTGCGCCGCCCCCACGACCTGACGACCGGGCCCCTGACCCGGGCGCTGCTCGTCCGCCGCGCGCCCGAGGACCACGTCCTGCTGCTGGCCCAGCACCACATCGTCACCGACGGCTGGTCGGTCGGCGTCCTGACCCGGGACCTGACGGCGCTCTACCGCGCGGAGGCCCGCGGCGAACCGGACGGCCTTCCCCGGCCGGGCGCGCAGTACCCGGACTTCGCGCTGTGGGAGCACGAGCGGCGCACCGGCGACGCGGACGCCGACGACCTCGGCTACTGGAAGCGCCACCTGGCCGGCCTGCGGCCACTCGAACTGCCCACCGACCGGCCCCGGCCGGCGGTGCGCACCACCGCGGGCGCGGCACACCGCCACCACCTCCCGAAGCACCTGGTGGACCGGCTGCGGCAACTGGCCCAGGGCCGCGGCACGACCGTCTTCACCCTGTTCGCCGGGGCGGCGGCCGTGCTGTTCTCCCGCTACTCCGGGCAGCGGGACGTGGCGTTCGGGACCGTCACCAACGGGCGGGGCCACCGCGAACTGGAGGATGTGACGGGCTTCTTCGCCAACACCGTCGTGCTGCGCGGCGAGGTCGACGACACCGTCACGGTCGACCGGTTCGTGGAGTCCCTGCGCGCGACCGTGCTGGACGCCTTCGCCCACGACGGCGTGCCGTTCGACCGGGTGGTCGAGGAACTGGCCCCGCCGAGGGACCCCAGCCGCACCCCGCTGGTGCAGGTGCTGGTGGTGCAGCAGGCGGCGCCCGCCCGGCCTCAACTGGCGGCCGGGGTGCGGGTCGAGGAACATCCGCTGCCCCGCCCGGCCGCCCGTTTCGACCTCGTGCTGGAGTTCGCGCCGCGCGCCGACGGCGACTGCGAGCTGACGGTCGAGTACAACACCGACCTGTACGAGGCGGCGACCGCGGCCCGGATGAGCCGGCAGCTGCACCGCCTGCTGGAAGGCATGGCGGACGGCCCGCAACGGACGCTGGCCGAACTGCCGCTGCTGTCGGACGACGAGCGGCGCACGCTCCTCGACTCCCGGAACCCGCCCGCGCGGGCCGGCGACCACGCCGACGGCGCCACGCTCCCGGCGCTGTTCGAGGCGCAGGTGGCCCGAACCCCCGACCGGACCGCCGTGACCTGCGGCGGGGCCCGGCTGGACTACGCCGGGCTGAACCGGCGTGCCAACCGGCTCGCCCGGCTGCTGACGGCGCACGGCGCGGGTCCGGAGTCCCTGGTGGCGCTGTGCCTGCCGCGCTCCGCCGACCTGCTGCCGGCGCTGTGGGCCGTGTTGAAGTCGGGCGCCGGATACCTGCCCGTCGACCCCGGCTACCCGGCGGAGCGGATCCGCTTCATGCTCGCCGACGCGGCCCCCGCCCTCGTCGTCGCCACCCGGGAGACCGCCCACGCGCTCCCCGACGACTGCGAGCCGCTGCTCCTGCAGGACGTACTGCTCCGGGAGGACGCCGAGCCGTCCGATGCCGGCGCCCCGGACCTGACCGGCGCCGACCTGACCGGCGCCGACCTGACCGACGCCGACCGGACCCGGCCGCTCGACCCGTCCCACCCCGCCTACGTCATCTACACCTCCGGATCCACCGGCCGCCCCAAGGGCGTGGTCGTCACCCACCGCAGCGTGGCCGCGCTGGCCGCCTGGGCCGAGGAGACGTTCGGCCCGCGCGGGCTGGCGCACGTCGTCGCGTCCACCTCCCTCAACTTCGACGTGTCCGTCTTCGAGCTGCTGTGCCCCCTGCTGGCCGGCGGCGGCGTCGAGGTGGTCGCCGACCTCCCGGCCCTCGCCGACGGCCCCGGCCCCCGCCGGGCCGGGCTCCTCAGCGGCGTCCCGTCCGTGCTCTCCCGCGTGCTCGGCGGCGACAGCGCGGTCGAGGCGGACACCGTCGTCCTGGCGGGCGAGGCCCTGCCCGCCCGGACCGTACGGGACATCAGGGACGCCATGCCCTCGGCCGAGGTGGCGAACCTCTACGGCCCGACCGAGGCCACCGTCTACGCCACCGCCTGGTTCGCCGACGGCACCGTCCCCGACCAGGCTCCCCCCATCGGCCGTCCCGTCGCCCGCACCCGCGCCTACGTGCTGGACCGCCTGCTGCGCCCCCAGCCTCCGGGCGTCACCGGTGAGCTGTACCTCGGCGGCGGCGGACTGGCCCGCGGCTACCTGCGCCGCCCCGGTCTGACCGCCGCGCGCTTCGTCGCCGACCCCTTCGGCGCCCCCGGCGACCGCATGTACCGCACGGGCGACCTGGTGCGCTGGAGTGCCGACGGCCGGCTCGAGTACCTCGGCCGCATCGACCAGCAGGTCAAGGTGCGCGGCTTCCGCATCGAACTGGGCGAGGTCGAGGAGGCCCTGCGCCGCTGCACGGGCGTCGCCGAGGCCGCCGCGACCGTCCGCGACGGCGACGGCCACCGCCGCCTGGCCGGATACGTCGTCCCCGCCCCCGGCGCCCGCGTGGAACCGGAGGCGGTACGC
>NZ_POTZ01000621.1 GCF_003236365.1 Streptomyces sp. NTH33 | reverse complement strand
CATCCGCCCGCCCGTCCCGAGGAGCCGTCATGACACCGGTCCTGCACACCGAACGACTCACGTTCCGGCCCTACCGCCCCGAGGACGAGGACGTCTTCGTGGCCCTGCTGCGCGACGAGGAGGTCTGCCGCTGGATGGGCCAGGAACGCGTGCCGGAGGCCGACATCCGCACGCTGTTCCGAGCCATCCTCACCGACGTCTACCCGCAGCGCAGGTTCGACGTGTGGGGACTGTGGCTCGAGGAGGTCTACGTCGGCCACGCGGAGGTGAAGAAGACCGGCAACGTCGACGGCCACGAACTGATCACCGCCCTCGCCCCCGAGCACTGGGGCCGGGGCCTGGGCACGGAGGTGGTCCGCGGCCTGCTCCGCCACGCCGCCGACAACCTGGGCCTGAAGGAGGCCTACGGCATGGTCGGCGCCGACAACACCGCCAGCCTGGCACTGGGCCGCCGACTGGGCTTCCGGCACGTGCGCGACGTGGTCGGCGACGACGGCACCGTGACCAAGCTGCTGGTGATCCCGACGACGGACCCGAACTGACACCGGAAGCCGGTCCGGAACGTCACGCTGCCATCCCCGCGCCCTCGGTCCGGCTCCACGCCCTCTCCTGAGAGGTGGGTAGGGCCGACCACCCCCAGCCGCGATCACGAGCCGTTCAGCCGTCCACGGAACGGTCGTGATCCACCTGTTCGGCCCGGGCCGTTTGCGGGATGGGCACCGCATTCGTCTTGCGGCGCATTCGTCGTTGTGGTGATCAGCGGACGTCCGGCCGCAGGTGTACGGGCAGGGTGACGTGTCCGTTGCTGATCAAGGTTGGGACGGGCGGCCGATTCCCTTGAGTCGGGCTTGGAGGTCGCAGAGGTCGAAGGTGTCACGGGTATGGCGGCGGCCGAGTTCTTCGAGCTCGATATGACTCCAGCGGCCAGCTGCGGCTCGGACATCGATCAGAGCACGGGCCAAGCCCCGGTCCGCCAGTGCGCGGACCTTCCGAGTGAGAGCACCAGGCCATGTTCGGTCTTCACCGGCGGACGCCGGAGCACTCCTTGAGGACATCGCCCTCGCACTCCCCTACACCCCATGACCGGGACGAACGGCTGTCGTGCCTGCGCCGTATCTTTCGACGGGGGCAGCGTGAGCTGCACCCCGTGGCACTGACCGGCACCGGAGGTCATCGGCCAGATCGTGGAAGGCCCGGGCTGCCCGCCCCGAAAGACGCGGTCGCGGGCGTCGCAGGCCTCCGGCACCAGGTGCAGAACGGTGTGGGCGGCCTTCGGAGCCAAGCGGTCGAAGGGCCGGTCCCCGTAGGCGGCGGCGTCACGGTGGGCGAGTGTGGTGAGCATCGTGTCGGCTGTCGCAAAAAGCCCACGGGAGAACAGGGGCAGAACTCGGTCCGGACCCCGCCGCCGAGCCGGCTCAGACCGTGGTGACGACCTGGTCGAACTCCAGACGAGGGGAGCGCGGGTACCAGGCGTCCTCGCCCGGCTTGCCGATGTTGACGACCATCAGCGGGGTGTGGTCGTCGTCCAGGAAGTCCTTGCGGACGCCCTCGAAGTCCAGGCCGGTCATCGGGCCGGCGGCGAGGCCCGCGGCCCGGATGCCGATGATGAAGTACGCGGCCTGGAGGGCGGCGTTGAGGGCGGCCTGGCTCTCCCGCACCCCACGGTCGCTGAAGACGACGTCCTTGGCCTGGGGGAAGTGCGGGAAGAGGTGGGGCAGCTCCTCGTGGAACTCGTTGTCCGCGGAGAGGATCGCGACCAGGGGGGCGGTGGCGGTCTTCGCCCGGTTGCCCTCCGCCATGTGCTGGACGAGACGCTCGCGGGCCTCGGCGGAGCGGACCAGGGTGATGCGCAGCGGCGACTGGTTCATGGACGTCGGGCCGTACTTGACCAGATCGTAGATCGCCTGGACCTGCTCCTCGGACACCGGTTCGGCGGTGAAGGTGTTCGCAGTGCGGGCCTCACGGAAGAGAAGGTCCTGGGCGGCGGGGTCAAGAGCGAGCGACATGGGGGAACTTCCTCACAATGAATGGCGGATCCCGGGGGATCGACTTGCGGCACCGACACTATGCCTTGAATGTTCAAGGTTCAACAAAAGCCGGGCTGCGGTGATCAGCTTCACAGGGTGACGGCACACCGCGGTCACCCTGGTCGTCCTGGGTATTGACAGGGTGCGGCCCTGGTCGCTCTCATAAATGGGAGCGCTCCCACGTCCCGCGTCCTTCCCTCGGAGGCATACGTGCGCACCCCCCACTTGCGCTTACTGCGCCGCTCCTGGACGGCGGCCCTCGCGGCTGCCGGGTCCGTCGCCCTGCTGGTGTCCGGATCCATCGCGACACCCACCAGTGCCGCGGGGGTCGGCTGCCGGGTCGACTACACCGTGAACCAGTGGGCCGGCGGCTACACGGCCCAGGTCAAGGTCACCCATCTCGGCCCGGCGGTCAACGGCTGGCGTCTGACCTGGACCCACGCCGACGGCCAGCGGGTGACATCGGCGTGGAACGCGACCGTCACCCAGACCGGCGCCTCCGTCGTCGCCGTCAACACGGACTGGAACGGCTCTCTGGCCACCGACGGATCCGCCGAGTTCGGTGTCCAGGGCACCTGGAGCTCGGCCAACCCCGCCCCGACCGACTTCGCCCTCAACGGGGTGGTCTGCGGCGGAACCGGCACCACTCCCTCCGGCGCCTGGCAGTTCGCCGCGCCCGACTGCCAGGGCACCGGGACCGCGGCCGTCGACACCTCGGTCGCGCACAGCGGCGGCAGGTCGCTGCGGATCGACGGCAGGGCCGGTTACTGCAACCACGCCTTCGTCGCCTCCACCGCGAACCTGTCGTCGGTGGGGCCGTTGATGCATGTGCGCATGTGGGTGCGGCACACCACCGCGCTCCCCGCGGCCCATGTCACCTTCGTCTCCCTGCCCGACAGCTCCCAGGGCGGCCGGGCGCTGCGCGTCGGCGGCCAGAACGGCGCCCTCCAGTGGAACCGGGAGACCGACGACGCCACCCTGCCCGCGCAGAGCCCGGCGGGCGTGGCGCAGAGCAGGCCGCTGCCGACCGGGAGCTGGCAGTGTCTGCGCTTCGCGATCGACACGACGGCGCCCAAGCTCGACACCTGGCTCGGCGACGAACAGATCCCGGGCCTGCACGCGGACGGCGTCCCCACCCAGGACATCGACCAGCAGTGGCTTGCCCGCACC
>NZ_POTZ01000620.1 GCF_003236365.1 Streptomyces sp. NTH33 | reverse complement strand
GGGCGGGACCCGGCGTGGGTACGGCCGCGGCGGCCGGGCGGCGGGGCGTCTCGCGCAGCGCCGGGTCGCGCTGCTGGGCGAGTAGCTGCGGAGGCAGCAGGACGACGACGCCGGTGCCGCCACGTGACGAGGGGCGGTAGTTGACGCTGATGCCGTACTTCACCGCGAGCCGTCCGACCACGGCGAGGCCGAGCCGGGTGCCCTGCAGCGAGGCGAGGTCGGTCAAAGGAAATTGATGGCTAGTCAGGTCAGCTGACTTGCGAAGACGTGCGGCAAGCGAACCGATGATCAGCCAGGTCCCCGGCGTGAACATCTCTTCAGCGTGTCAAACCCTCACAGGAACAGCCGGTTTCCAGCCAATCATGTGAGGTTCGAGGTCGATCCCCACCGCATCCGGTGCCCCGTGACCGGGACACGGCTCCGGTCATGCGGGGCGTGCGATGCGGAATCCCACGTCGTCGATGCGGAAGGTCGGGTGGCTGCGGCGCCGTACCGAGGCGCGGCAGCTCCAGTGCTCGTCGGACCATCCGCCTCCGCGCAGCACCCGGTAGGTGCCGTACACGTCGGGGTCGTAGAGGTCCCAGCACCAGTCCCAGACGTTGCCGAGCATGTCGTACAGCCCCCAGGCGTTGGGCCGTTTGCCGCCCACCGGGTGGAGCCGCTCACCGGAGTTGCCCCGGTACCAGGCGACCTCGTCGAGCGGGCCGTGGCGCGGGCCGGTGGTGCCGGCCCGGCAGGAGTGCTCCCACTCGGCCTCGGTCGGCAGCCGGTACCCGTCGGCACAGGCGTCCCACTCGACCGCCCCGGTGCCCTCGTCGCACAGGGGGTAGGCGGGCATCAGCCCCTCGCGCCGGGACAGGGCGTTGCAGAACCGGACCGCGTCCCACCAGGACACGCCCTCGACGGGCAGCCGGTCCCCTCGGGCGGCACTCGGCCGCCGGCCGGTGACCTCCGCGTACAACGCCTGCGTGACCGGGACCGCCGACATCCGGAACGACGCGACCTCGACCGCCCAACTGCGCCGCGTCCGTCGGTCCGACAGCGTCACCCGCCCCGCCGGAACGGCGACCATCCCGTTTCCCGCCCCCGCATCCATGACAGGCGACCGTACCGTGTTCGGACCCGGCTGCCGGCCACATGCCGGGCCCCGCCCCTCGTACGGCCGACCCGGTGGCGAACCGCCGACAGGATCCGGTCCGCCACTCGCTGATCTCGGGGTGCTGGTTGCAGCCCTCGAAGCGTGCGCCCACCACGGGCCGGTCCGCGCCGTCGAGCCATGCGACACGCTGCGGCTCCGCGCCGAGCCGGGCAGGCGGACGGATGCCGGTCACCGGCTCCCAGACCCGCGGCACCGCTGTCTCGACATGAACATCACGGTGCACACCCGGACCATCGGCACATCGCACGTCGTCCGTCCCCTTCGACGTCGGATCCTCCGATCATCCCAACTCGCCCCCTTCCGCAGCAGGATGTGGATCCGCTCACCCGGCTTCGGCTCGCCGAGTGCCCTTGCGCGTCGAAGTCGGCACGACGCCGAGGTCACTTCATCCGCCGGCGGGCTTGCCCCACCTCGCGGCCGACGTCCCAGGCGTCGGTGACCGGCCCGAGGGGGGCGAGCTCGTCGGGATCGATCACCGAGCGGATGGCCTGGACCTGCCCGTCGAGCACCTCGAGGGCCGGGCTGTGGAGCACCTTGCCGTGGTGGGAGCGGGGAGGGGCGCCGCAACGGCATTGCCGTGGCGGACATGCTCGGGGTCGGGTCGAGCACACGGCATCGCCCACCTGAAGAACGGGCGGGTACTGGCCCGCCGCCTCGGCCGCCGCGAACAGATGAGCGACGCCGTCCAAGCCCTTGCCGCCCGGCTGTCCCGCCGACAGACCACCGACCCGGCCTCGGCACGGCAGACGTGAACAGGGAGCCCCACCCGAGCTCTCGATGTCTCACCGCCGGCTGTGGACGAGCTCGTCAGCTGCGTGGCGGCGTGACCTGCGTCGATGCTTGCGTGTCGAACAGATCTCCGGGAATTCCGAAAACCCGTGCGGACGTGCGAGTCGAGTGAGGGTTCGTCATGGGCCCGGCTTCGGGCCCTCGCTCCTCGGCCACGGCACAGTGGCCCGGTCTACGCCGGATGGCGGACGCCATGGGAACAAAGTGCTGGTGGGGCAGGGTGGCTGCCGTGGTTCGGTCTGCGGCCCGCCTGTCCCGGTATGCCTGGGCTCATCGCGCCGGCAGTTCCAGGCGACTCGCTGCCGCATGGGTGAGCAGGTGTCAGAGATCACCTTGAAGGCCTAATTGGCCATCAATCTGCCTGCTCTATTCGCATGTTTGACGTTCCATCAGGAACTGGGGAGTACCCCGTTCGGCTCCCAGGCGCCGGTCCTTCCGATACGCCCGAAATGACAGCTCTGGGGGCCGTCAGTACGTTCAGTCACAGGACGGCTGTTGAAGCCGGTTTCTCGGAGAAGGAGCAAAAACGACATGATCATGACCCGTTCTTCGGCCATCATCGCGGGCGTCGCGGCCGCCGCGGCCCTGACCGCGACCGGCATCACCTACGCCGTGGCCGCCCCCGTGCCGGCGCCCCAGGCGGCCCCGGCCGTCGTCCAGCAAGCGCCCGTTCCCGCCCAGGTACCCCTGGGTAACGAGGGCGGCGAGCGCGGCAAGGGCGGCGGCCACGGGGAGGGCGAGCGCGGCGAGCGTGGCGAGCGTGGCGAGCGCGGCGAGCGCGGGCACCACAGGGTGGGCCGGATCTTCATCAACGAGCGGTCGTTCTCCGCCCGCCCGGACGGCTGCGTCACCGTGGTGAGCGGCCTGGGCTCCAAGAGCTTCAACATCCGCAACGACAGCAGGCGGACCGTCGAGTTCTTCCGCGGGGCGACCTGCGACAACGGCGCCCCCGTCGCCACGGTCGGCCCCCACAGCGAAGCGAACGGAGTCAGGCCGGGGCACGTCGAGGGCGTATTCGTCGAGGACGGAGTGGTGGGCAGCTTCCGGGTGATCCACCACGGCAAGTTCGGGTTCGACGGGTTCGACGACTTCGACGACTTCGACTACTGAGCCGGCCGCGTGATGCGCACGATGTAGAACCCCGGCCCGCCGTAATCGGGCCGGGGTTCCGGTCTCAGCCCCCCCGGGGGCACCCGGCTCGTGGTGCCCACACCTGACCACTACCCGAGGGTCCACGCGCCTGCCACGCCATGCTAAAC
>NZ_POTZ01000061.1 GCF_003236365.1 Streptomyces sp. NTH33 | reverse complement strand
GGGTGTGGGCCCACTCCAGTACGTTCAGCAGCTGTACCGGGCTCTCCACGAAGGCGAGGGTGCGGGGGCTCATCGGCGCGGGACCGTCCGGGGGTGAGGGGCTCGGTCTCACACCGCTACCGGTTCGCCCGCCGCCGCGGCGATCTCCGCCTCGGCGACGACCCCGGTGACGCGGCGCAGCTTCTTCATGGGGCCGAGCTCGGAGTCGTAGACCTTCTTCACGCCGTCGCCGAGGGAGGCCTCGATCGTGCGGATGTCGCGGACCAGGCGCTGCAGGCCCTGCGGCTCCACCGAGGCGGCCTGGTCGGAGCCCCACATCGCGCGGTCGAGGGTGATGTGGCGCTCGACGAAGACCGCGCCGAGGGCGACGGCGGCCAGCGTGGTCTGCAGGCCGGTCTCGTGGCCGGAGTAGCCGATCGGGACGTTCGGGTACTCCTTCTCCAGGGTGTTGATGGCCCGGAGGTTCAGCTCCTCGGCCTTCGCCGGGTACGTCGAGGTGGCGTGGCACAGCAGGATGTTCTCCGAGCCCAGGACCTCGACGGCGTGGCGGATCTGCTTCGGGGTCGACATGCCGGTGGAGAGGACGACCGTGCGGCCGGTGGCGCGCAGGGCACGCAGCAGCTCGTCGTCGGTGAGGGAGGCGGAGGCGACCTTGTGGGCCGGGACGTCGAACTTCTCCAGGAAGGCGACGGCCTCGGTGTCCCACGGGGAGGCGAACCAGGCGATGCCCTTCTTCCTGCAGTAGACGTCGATCTGGCGGTACTCGTCCTCGCCGAACTCCACGCGGTGGCGGTAGTCGATGTACGTCATCCGGCCCCAGGGGGTGTCGCGCTCGACGTCCCACTGGTCGCGCGGGGTGCAGATCTCGGGCGTGCGCTTCTGGAACTTGACGGCGTCGCAGCCGGCCTCGGCGGCGGCGTCGATCAGCTTGAAGGCGTTCTCGATGTCGCCGTTGTGGTTGATGCCGATCTCGCCGGTGACGTAGACGGGGCGGCCGGGGCCGACCTCGCGGGGACCGAAGGTACGGATGCGGGAGTTGGTGCTCATGACCGTGGCTTTCCTTACTTGGGGAGGGAATCGAGGGAGGGGCCGAGGATCCAGCCGGCGATCTCCCGGATCGCGCCGTCACCGCCGGGGACGGTGGTGACCGCGCGTGCGGCGCCGCGTACGACGTCGTGGGCGCTCGCGACCGCCACGGGCCAGCCGACGAGGGCGAAGCACGGGAGGTCGTTGACGTCGTTGCCGACGTAGAGCACGCGCTCGGGCGCGATGCCCTGCTCCTCGCACCACTGCTTCAGGGCGAGGTCCTTGCGGTCGACGCCGTGCAGCACGGGGAGCCGGAGCTTGTGTGCGCGGGCGGCGACGACCGGGTTCTGTTCCGTGGACAGGATCAGCATCTTCAGGCCGCTCTTGCGCAGGGCCGCGATGCCGAGGCCGTCCCCGCGGTGCACGGAGACGAACTCCCGTCCGTCGGAGTCGATCAGCACCCTGTCGTCGGTCTGGGTGCCGTCGAAGTCGAGGACGACCGCGTCGATGTCGTCGGCGGTCGGGAGGGCGCCGGGCCCCTCGGCGTCGAACAGGGGGGCCAGTGCCCGGGCCCGGGCGAGGTCGTGCGGGTCGTCGATCTCCAGCACCCGCGCGGGGTCGGTGCGCACCAGTTCCGTACGGCCGAAGAAGCGGTGCCGGTGCTCGCGGAAGCCGGCCGCGTCCATGGCGTAGGCGGCGCCGGTCTCCAGCAGGTCCTGGGGGCGGTCCTGGCGGCGCGGGCGGAAGGACTTGTCGTGGTTGACGCCGTGGCCGCCGCCGGGGACGGCCGTGTCCGCGTCCGCGGCCCCGTCCGCCGCGTCCCGCCAGAGGAAGCCGTGGAAGGGGGCGACGGTCACCGCGGTGTCGGCGCCCCGCTCGGCGACCGCGGCGGCGACCCCGTCGACGTCCTCGCGGACCAGGAAGGGGCTGGTGCACTGCACGAGCAGCACCACGTCCACCGGGGTGCCGTGCAGCGCCTCGTGGGCCTCCAGGGCGTGCAGGACGGCGGCCTCGGAGGCGGCCGTGTCGCCGGCGATGGCGGCGGGCCGCGGCACGACCTCGGCACCGGCCTGCCGGGCGGCGGCGGCGATGGCCCGGTCGTCGGTGGAGACGACGACGTCCGTGACGTACCGCGCGGCCCGGCACTCGCGCACGGCGCGCGCCACCAGGGGTACGCCGCCGACGGGCGCGAGGTTCTTCGCGGGCACGCCCTTGGAGCCGCCGCGCGCGGGGATCACCGCGAGCACCCGGCGTTCCCCCGAGCTCTCGACCGCGCTCGAGCGGGGGGGACCCCCACGGGCACCCTGGCCCCCGGGCGGGTTGGACATGGGATCAGCTCCTTGAGCGGTCATCGGGGCGGTCACAGCTCGCCCGCCCGCCGGATCACCGGGGCCACCCGCTGCACGCCGTGCCGGTAGGCGCCGCGCGCCGCCCGGCGCACGATCCGCCGGACCGGTCCGGGCTCCTTGTCGGCGGCGGGCGCGCCGGGCAGCGGGGTGCCGTCCGGGCCGAGGTGGTGGCGGGCGAGGATGCCGGGCAGATAGCCGGGTGCGGTGACGGGCGTGTAGTACGGGGTGAGCGGCGGCAGTCCGCCGGGGCGGCCGAGCAGTTCGGCGATGCGTGCGCGGGCGGTGTCGAAGGCGGTGGCGTACGAGCCCTCCCCGGCGGCGACGCCCTGCCGGGCCACCCACTCGGCGTCGGGCACCGGGCGGTGCCCGGCGTCGAGCTGGTCCCAGGAGGCGAGGCAGCCGGAGCCGACGAAGTGGTGGTTGCCGAGCGCCTCGCGCACGCCGAGGTCGGTGAGGACCGCGGTCGGGATGCGGCGGTGCAGTGCCTCCAGGGCGGCGGTGGAGCTGACGGTGACCAGCAGGTCGGTCCGGTCGAGGACCTCGCCCATGTGGCCGTAGACGAGGCGGAGGTTGGGCGGCGGGTCCAGCTTCCGGGCCAGCTTCTGGTAGGGCAGTTCCTCGATGTGCGTGGTGTGTTCGCCGGGCTTGGAGCGCAGCTTGAGCAGCACCTCGCGGCCGGGGTGCCGGCGGGCGTGCTCCACCAGCCGGTTCAGCAGGTACGTACGGTCCTCGCGGCCGGCCGGGACGGAGGGCTGGGCGGCGAAGACCACCGTGTAGGGCCTGCGTCCTTGCTCCGTGGACGGGTCGTCTTCGCCGGGGTGGGCGGCGCCGCCGAGGAACGGCAGCGCGACCTCCGTCACCGACGTGGCGTCGGCGCCCACGCCCTCGTACACGGCACGGAAACGGTCCGCGTCCTGCCGGGAGTTGGCGAGCACCAGGTCGGCTCCGTGGCGCAGCAGCAGGCCGTCGGCGAGCTTCTCGTAGACGACACCGACGTATCCGGTGACGACCACGGGCCGGTCCGGCCTGTCCTCCCAGACGCGCCCCAGTCCGTGCAGCATCGCCTGCACTCCGCCGCCGACCAGGGCGAGCACGAGGAGGTCGTACGGCTCCTCGCGCATCGCGCGCAGGAACTCGACCGCGGTCACCTCACGGAGCGCGTCCGCGCGCACGCCGACCTCGCCGAGCTGGCGGGCGGTGGGGGTGGCGCGGCCACGCAGCAGGTACCCGTCCAGGCGGATGCCGGCACCGGCTGTGTCCCCCGGGTTTCCCGGATTTCCGGATCCCGACGGAGCGATGCGGTTCGCGGTGAGCGCGCCCCATTTCCACCGGGTGTCGGAATCCGCGAGGACCGCCACTCTGAGGGGCTTCGTTGCACTTGCTGGCACGTCGAAGAAGCTAGGAATCAATTCCTAGGCATGGCCCAACCCCCCATCAACGAAAAGTTAACAACTCCCCACCGAAAGCCGAACCTGGCCGCGGAACCCCGGGAAGTACATGCGGTACACCGTTCCGACACGCTGAGTTCACCCCCGGTACGACCACCGGAAAGTTACCGATCCAGGCGCCCTCCTAGGCTTTCGCGGGTGCCCAAGCTTTCCTTGATCGTGCCGTTCCACAACGTGCAGCAATACGCCCGGGACGCCCTCGCGAGTCTTCGTGCGAACGCCCGCCCGGACTTCGAGTTCATTTTGGTCGACGACCACTCCGGGGACGAAACCCCGGAGATTCTCGAGCGCGCGGCCGAGGAACTCTCGGACGTCGCCCAGGTGCGCTGCGTCCGCCTTGAGAGGAACGGCGGCATCGCCACCGCGCGCAACTCCGGCCTGGACGTGGCGCGGGGCGAGTACCTGGCCTTCCTGGACGGCGACGACTGGCTCGCTCCGGGCCACCTGCCCGCACTGGTGGCGGCCATCGAGGAGTTGGGCTGCGACTTCGTCCGCACCGACCATGTGCGGGTCACCGGCCGCGCCCGGTCCGTGCGCCGGGCCCCGGTCGGCCTGCGGAACGAGGTGCTGGACCCGCGTGACGCGATCCTGCCCGCCGACCGGACGACCTCGGTGGACTACCCCTATGCCTGGGCCGGCGCCTACCACCGACGGCTGCTGGAGCGCGGTCTGCTGCACTTCACCGGCGGACTGCGCACGGCCGAGGACAGGCCGTGGATCTGGAGGCTGCACCGCGAGGCGGAGTCGTTCGCGGTGGTCGGCCTGCTGGGCGTGTTCTACCGGCGCGGGGTCGCCTCCTCCCTCACCCGGATCGGCGACGTCCGCCAGCTCGACTTCATCCGCGCCTTCGACCAGGTCGTCGAGGAGACGGCGGCGGACCGCGACGCCGGCCGGCTGCTGCCCAAGGCCGTGCGGACGTACTGCGCGGTCATCGCCCACCACCTCTTCGAGGAGGACAAGTTCGAACCGGCCGTGGCCAAGCGGCTGCGGGCGATGAGCGCGGCGGCGCTCGAGCGGATGCCGCAGGACGCGCTCTGCGACGTACTGGAGACCATGGACCTGCGCCGTTCCTCCAGGCTGCGGCGGCTGCGGCGCCGGACCACCACGGCGAAGGGGGCCGTCTGATGTCCCGTACCACCCAGATCTTCTGCGCCTCGACGCTGTACGGCCTCGCCGCGCAGGCGGCCGCGATCGGGTCCGGCTGCTTCGCGGAGGCGGAGCGGCGGGTGCTGCTGGTCGTCGACGACTCCGCGGTCCCGGAGACCGCACCGGCCCTGGACAAGATGCCGGGCTTCGCGTCGCTGCGCGACCACTTCGACGACGTGCTGTCCTGGAACGAGGTCATCCGCCCCTTCCACCCGGGGGCCTGGACGCCGCGCTCCGAGGACATCCCGCTCCTCGAACGCCATCTGCGGCTGCTGTGGGGGCTCGGCGGCGACCGCGTGGAGCTGGTCCTGGAGTCCCTCCGGGCCGGCCCGGCCCTGACGGTGGCCCAGCTGTTCACCGGGGCCCCGGTCCACGTCTGCGCCGACGGCCCGGCGGGCTACGGTCCCACGCGCGGCAAGCTCGACCCGCTGGTCGGCACGCGCGTACGGCAGTTGCTGCATCCGGACCTGGTGCCGGGCCTCAGGCCGATGCTGCTGACCGAGTTCGACGTGCCGGCGCGCGTGGTGCCGACGCCCGCCTTCCTGAAGACCATGAGTGAACTGTCCGAGTCCGCCGGTGTGTTGCCCGATCTGCCGGACAACGCGGCGCTGCTGCTGGGCCAGTGCCTGTCCGCCCGCGGCATCCTTTCCCCCGCCGAGGAGGAGGACCTGTACGCGCGGATGCTGCGGGGAGCCGTCGAGCGCGGCCACGCCACCGTCGTCTTCAAGCCGCACCCGGCCGCACCGGCCCGCTGCGACCGCGCACTGGAGACCGAGGCCGAGAGGCTCGGCGTGGACCTCACCGTCCTGGACACGCCCGTCCCCGCCGAGGTGCTCTTCGGGGCGGCCCGGCCCGCGCTGGTCGTCGGCTGCTTCTCGACCGCGCTGTTCACGGCGTCCGCGTTCTACGGCCTGCCGGTCGCCCGCGTCGGCACCGGGGCGCTCCTCGACCGGCCGGCGCCGTACCAGGACGGCAACCGGGTTCCCGTCGTCCTGGCCGACGCGGTACTGCCGGACCTGGAGCCCGGCCAGGGCGAGGACGCCCTTCCCGCCGACGAGCTGAACGGCCTGCTCACCGCGGTCGGCTTCACCCTGCAGCCGCGGATCCACCGGTCCCTGCGCCCGGCCGCGGAGCGCTACCTCGCACAGCACCTCCGCCCGCGCACCCGGCGGTACTTCAGGCGCGGGCGGCTCACCTCGCTCGGGCTCCCCGGCGGCATCCCCCGGCGGCTGGCGTTCCTGCCCCGCAGCTCCACCGCGCGCCGGGCGGTGCGGCGGGCGCGGGCGCTGAAGAAGGCCGTGCGGGGCTGAACGCCTGCGCGGGTCGACGCCGAGCGACGCCGTCCGACCAGGCGTTCGAGGGGGACTGTTCACTCGCCGTCCACCGGGAAGCCACGCGCGACCCGTCGTGCTGGGACACATTCGGCCTCTGATCGACAGGACGGTGGGACGCATGACAAACCCCCTGGCGGGACTGTTCAAGGCACGGCGGAAGGAGGCCGCCAGGCCGACCCTGTACGCCCCGGGCATGCGCCTGTGCGGTGAGTACCTCGCGGCGCAGGGTGACCCGCCCACTCCCCGGCACACCGCCCTCACCCGGGCGATCGGTGTCTTCGCCGCCGCCCTCGACACCCCGTCCGCCGATCCCTTCGACGCCCTGCTCAGAGTCGGCGAGCGCGCGCTGGAGGCCGGCGGAGACGACGGACTGGGCCTCGCCCTGGGCGTGGCCGGGACAGCGACCCGGATCCGGCAGCGGTCCAGGGGGGCCTGGCGGCTGCGCGGCCTGGCCCTCGACGGGCTCGGCCGCGACGACGAGGCACTTCAGTGCTACGAACGCCACCTCACGCTGCTGCAGGACAACGCCGCGGCGCAGGAGGTCGTCCGCCGGATCGACACCCTGCGGCGCCGGCGGGCGTGCCTGGAGGCAGCCCTCGCGCTCTTCCCCCAGGCCGGCTCCCCGTCGCGCGACCTGCTCGGCCGGCCCACCGCGATCACGGAACGGGAGTTCGCCGCCTACGTACGGGCACGGGTGGCCGAGCACGGCGTCGCCGACCCCGCCGTGCGGCGGCTGCTGGAGCTGTACGGCAGGTACCGGCAGCTCGTCGAGCGGACCGCGATGCCCGACCCGTTGCTCGGCGGGAGCACTCCGATCGGCGTCGGCGACCTGCGCGGCCTGATCGAGGGGCGGACGGTGTGCCTGGTCCCGGGTGCCGAAGACGTCGCCGGGAGCGCGCTGGGCACCGAGATCGACCGCTACGACCTGGTGGTGCGCTGCGACTCGTACCGTATCCACGCGGAGGACACCGGCGAACGCACCGGCCTGCACGCCGTCTCGCTGCGGGGCGACGCCCCGTGGGACGGACCCGCCTGGACGCAGCCGGCCGGCGTCCGGCTGGTGTTCGGTGACCCGGCCGCGAAGTGGCGCCGCGCCACGCGGCAGCGGCTCGTGCCCGGAGCGCAGGAGCACGTCGGTGACGCCTCCCTGCGCCGGCCCCTGACCGACCCGGCGCTGCTGGGCGAGGACGGCTGGAACACGGCGGCCACCACCGCCTTCACCGTCCTCAGGCTCCTGGACTTCCTGGATGTCAGCCCCCGCCTGGACCTCATCGGCTTCGGTCTGCCCGGCCGGCTGCGGCCGGGGGAAGCCGAGTGGGTCATGGACCACGCGACACACGTCGACGACAGCAAGATGAGGATCGCCCTGCGATGACCCACTCCTTGGCGGACGACCGGAGCACCGTCACCGGCAGACGCCGGATCGCCTTCGCCGTCCACACCGGCACCGACGGCCTGTCCGGTCTCGCCACGCTGCTGCGCAGCCTGGCGCTGACCAACCCGGGCGTGTGCGAGGACTTCGTGGTGCTGCACCCGGGGCCGGCCGACTCCGCGTTCGACGCGCTGCGCCGCCTGCACCCGCGTGTCGTCACACGCCGGGCGGACGGCCGCGCGGACCTCTTCCGGCTGGAGGACTACGACACCGTCATCGCCCTCGGCTCGGACATGGTGGTGCTGGGCGACATCGGTGAGCTGCTGCGGATGCGCCACGGTGTGGGCGCCGTCCCGCAGCTGCTGTGCGACGCGGAGGGCGGTGAGCGGCGCGCCGTCCTGCCCGACGGTCTCCTGGTCGTCCAGCGGGCCGACGTGGACGACGCCGTGGCGGCCCGGCTCACCGATGCCACCGGCGGCGTCGGTGCGGACGCGTCGGCGGACGTCCTGGTTCCGCTGGACGCGCGGTACGACTTCCTCACCCGCCGGCTCCACGACGACACGCCGGTGCCCGCGGACGTCGCCGTCCTCCGCTTCACCGGCCCGTCCGACGCACCCGGGTACGGTCCGGCTGCCGAGGCGCGGCGCCGCTTCGAGATGAGCGACGAGGAGTTCCGGGCGGCCTACTGCGCCCTGCCCGGCGACAAGCACCCCGACCTCCTGGCGCACTGCGCGCCGCCCCTGCTCCGCACGCGTCCCTCCCTCGACCTCGCCCGTACGGTGGCCGACGTGTACCGCCGGCAGGGCCGCTACGACGAGGCCGTCGACGTCCTCGCCCCGGTCGTGGCCGGCCGGCTGGACGCGCCACGCTGCCAGGAGACCCTGGGCGTCTGCCTGATGGCGCTGTCGCGCTACGCCGAGGCCGAGGCGCATCTGCTGCTGGCGGCGGCGTCACCCGACGTCGCCCCGCGTGCCTTCGCCCAGCTCGCCCGCCTGGCGTGGCTGTGCGGGCGGGAGGAGGACGCGCACGCCTACGCCCGCGACGGTCTGGACGCCGATCCCACCGACGCCGGGTGCCACAGCTGGTACGTCCGTACCCGCCCGCAGGGCCCGGAGCCGCGGCAGCCGGCCCCCGCCGCGGACCAGCTGGCGCACGTGGCGTTGTTCGCCGAGGGCCAGGAGAACGCCGGGGACAAGGTCCTGCCCGAGGCCGTGCGGATGTGCTTCGACACCGACACCGGCCCCCGCCGCTGGTACCGGCAGCCGGTGCACCGGCTGGTCGACGAAGCGGCGCTGGAGCAGCTGAACGCGCGGCGCGGGGTGATCGTGGGCGGCGGCGGACTCTTCCTCCCGGACACCTCCCCCAACGGCAACAGCCACTGGCAGTGGAACGTCCCGGACGGAATCCTGGCCCGGATCACCGCGCCCCTGGCGGTGTTCGCGGTCGGCTGCAACGTGTTCGACGGGCAGCTCTACCGCCGCAGCCGGTTCGCCGGGAGTCTGCGGGTACTCGTCGAACGGTCGGCGTTCTTCGGGCTGCGCAACCACGGCTCGATCGAGCGGGTCCGCGAACTGCTCCCCGAGGAGCTGCGCGACCGGGTGCGCTACCAGCCCTGCCCGACCACGGTGGCACGGTACCTCGTCCCGGGCCTGCTCGACCCGGCCCAGCGGTCCGAGACCGTCCTGGTCAACTGCGCGTACGACCGCGCGGGGCTGCGGTTCGGCCACGACTACGGCCACTTCCTCGCCCAGATGGCCACCGCGCTGCGGGGACTGCGGGACCGGGCCGACGTGCGGTACGCGGCCCACATGCCCGCCGACGAGAGGTTCGTGCACGACCTGCGCCGGGAGCACGGCCTCAGCCTGCCCGTGGAGCGGCTGTACGACATGTCGAACGACGGCATCCGCGACCTGTACGGCCGGTCGCGGCTGGTGATCGGCGCGCGCGGGCACGCGGGGATGATCCCCTTCGGCTGCGGCACCCCGATCCTCAGCCTCGTCTCCCATCCGAAGCTCGCCTATTTCCTGTCCGACATCGGCCGCGAGGAGTGGGGGCTGTCCGTGCACGACCGGGAACTCGGCTCCCGGCTCGCGGAGCGGGCGGCGGCGATCCTCGACGACCACGCGGCCGCCGTGGCGGACGTGCACGACGCGCAGAGGTTCCTGTGGGACATCACCCGGTCGAACATCGACGAGCTCCGGAAGGTCTTCGGCCGGGTGTGAGCCACCAAGAATTCATCGCCGATGTGAACGGAGTTCATCCCTCCGCCTCGGGCGGCACCGTCCCCTTCGCCAGCATCGTCAGCCTGTCCCCCATCTCCCTCCGACCTCCGACCTCCGAGCGTGAGAGGCCCACGTGCCGAGACTGTCCGTTGTCGTCCCCCTGCACAATGTGGAGGCGTTCGCCGAGAACACGCTGCGAAGCCTCGCCCACAACGCGGATCCCGGCGTCGAGTTCCTCCTCGTCGACGACTGCTCCACCGACTCCACTCCATGGGTGGTCGACCGCTGGGCGGAGAAGCTTCCGGGCGCCAGGGTGATCCGGCACGAGAAGAACATGGGCATAGCCCAGGCGCGCAACAGCGGTATCGACGCGGCGGAAGGTGAGTTCCTCACGTTCCTCGACGGCGACGACTGGTACGGACCGGGTCACCTCGCCGAACTCGTGCGCGCCATGGAGGAACTGGGCTGCGACTTCGCCCGTACCGACCACGTCCAGGCCACCGGCACCGAGCGGGTCGTCCGGCGGCCCCCGGCCCCGGCGCGGGGCATCGTGATGGATCCGCGCGACGGGATAGCGCCGGCCGACATGGAGACGATGGTCGACTACCCCTTCGTCTGGGCGGGGATCTACCGCCGGCACCTCTTCGACGACGGCGGCATGCGCTTCGCGACCGAACTGCGCACCGCCGAGGACCGGTTGTGGATCTGGCGCCTGCACCTGAAGGCCCGGACGTACGCGTCCCTCGGTCTGCACGGCGTGTTCTACCGGCGGGGCGTCGCGACCTCGCTCACCCAGATCAAGGACTCCCGCCAGCTGGACTTCATCCCGGCGTACGACGCGCTGCTGCGGGACGTGCTGCGGGACCCGGAGGCCGAGCGTTTCCTCCCCAAGGCCGTACGGACCTACTGCGCCATGATCGCCTTCCACCTCGGCAAGGCGGACCAGTACGAGTCCTCGACGGCCCGGCTACTGCGGCGTGAGGCGAGAGCCGCGCTCCACCGCATGCCCGAGCACGCGCTCGAGGAGACCCTCAGAACCATCGACAGCACCCGGAGCAGGTTGCTCAGCCGCCTGCGTGACGGGCGGAAGGCTGCCTGAACCATGTCCCGCAAGACCCAGATCTTCCAGGTCTCGACCCTCTACGGAGCGGCCACCCTCGCCGCGGCGCTCGACGCGGGCCTGTTCGGGCCGCGCGAGGGGGCCCGGCGCATCCTGCTGGTCTCCCACAACGCCGCCGTGCCGGAGACGGCTCTGCGCCTCGATGAGATGCACGGCTACGAGCGCATAGCCGGCCGGTTCGACTCGGTGGTCAGCTGGAACGAGGCGATCCGCCCGTACCATCCCAGTGCCTGGGGTCCGCGGGGGAACGACACGGTGCTGTGGCAGAGGGCGCTGCGTCTGCTGTGGGGCATCGGCGAACGGGATCTGATCGAGCTCGCCGTCGAGTCGATCCAGGTGAACCCGGCCCGCGCACTGACGGCGATCTTCTCCGAGAGCGCCGTCCACGTGTACGCCGACGGCCTCATGAGCTACGGCCCGACCCGGGAGAGGCTCCCGCTGACCATCGCGCGCCGCATCCGGCGGCTGCTCCATCTGGACCTGGTTCCCGGTCTGAAGCCGCTGCTGCTGTCCGAGTACGGCGTCGGGACCGAGGTCGTCCCGGACGAGGCGTTCCGTGCCGTGCTCGACGAGATCTCCCGGGACGCGGCGGACGACCCGCGGCTGGCGCCCGTCCTCCAGGAGGCGCCGACGGCCGTGCTCCTCGGCCAGTACCTGGCGGCGATCGGCATCCTGAGCGCACAGGAGGAGGAGGACCTCCACGTCCGCATGCTCACCGGGGCCGTGCGCGCCGGGCACCGGTCCGTGGTCTTCAAGCCCCATCCGACGGCGCCCGCCGGCTACTCGGCGGTGCTGAGCAAGGCGGCGGCGGACGCCGGCGTCCGGCTCACCGTGCTGGACGCGCCGCTGCTGGCCGAGACGCTGTACCACCACTGCCGTCCCGCACTCGTCGTCGGCTGTTTCTCGACGGCGATGACGACCGCCTCCGCCTACTACGGCGTGCCCGTCGCAAGGGTCGGGACCGCGATGGTGATGGGGCGTCTCAAGCCCTACCCGAACAGCAACCGCGTGCCCCTGGCCGTGGTCGACCACCTGGTGCCCGACCTGGAGCGCGGTCAGGCCCCGGCTCTCGTCGGCACGGCTCCGGAGACGTTGTCACCGCTGGTCCGGGCGATCGGTTTCTGCATGCAGCCCAAGACGTACCCGGAGCTGCGCGAGCCGACGGCCGACTGGCTGCGGAGCAACCTGGCCGGCAGCCCCGGCCACTACTTCCCCGAACTGCGGCTGGCCGAACTCGGCCTTCCCGGCAGCCGCCCGCGGGCGCGCGCGAAGCTGAAGGTGAGCCGTGCCAAGCGCGTGGTGCGCAAGGCGGTACGGCGCGGCGTCCGGAAGAAGTGACGCGGGCGGCCAACCGAGACCCACCAGCCACAGTGGAGCCATCCGCCCTTCAACTTCCGTCCACCGGGCCCCCGGAGAGTTACGCGGTGCCGAATGACATAGCCATATCCCTGCCGCAGCAGCGCAACGTCCCTTCCGGACGGACCGCCGCGCCGCGGGAACACCGCTTCGACATCGACCTGATGCGGCTGATCTGTTCCGCCACCGTCATGCTGGGGCACGTGGGTGCCCAGTTCATTCGCTCCACCGGCAACAACCCGGCCAACGGCTCCGGGGCCTACTGGGCCGGCCACGTGGCCGAGGCGGTCAACCCGTTCGCCGTCCCCATGTACTTCGCCATCGCCGGCTGGGCCGTGCTGGTCGGCGCACCCCCGCGCGACAGCGCCCGGATGTGGCAGCGGATCGTCCGCAACACCGTTCCGCTCTTCGTGTGGACGGCGGTCTACCTGGTCTGGGCCTGGCTGCGGGACCGCAACGACCGGCCGATGACCGAGCTGGCGGCGAACTCCCTCTTCGGCTCCGTGCAGCCCGCCTACCACCTGTGGTTCATGTACGCCTACATCCCGATCATCGCGCTGCTCGCCTTCGCGATGCTGATCAAGGCCGGGAAGCGGCCCTGGGGGCTCGGGGCGGCTCTGCTCGGCATCGCGGTCCTGCCGAGTGTGCTGACCACGCTCGCCGAGGTCACGGATCGCGACATGCCGTCGTCGGCCTGGGGGTTCGGTACCTATTCGCTGGTGTACGCGGTCGGGGGCGCGTTGCTGTTCGCCCTCCCGGCCGGCGCCGTACGGTGGCGGTGGCCGCTGTTCGCCCTGCTGCCGCTCACCATGGCCGGGTCCCTCTGGTACAACACGCAGATCCATTACGTGATGCCCAACGCACACCTGTTCGTCGCCGTCATGAGCGTCTGCGTGCTGCTCCTGGTCAGCAGGGTCCGGATCCCCGAGAAGTGGCGGCCGCTCCTGCGGAAGCTGGCCGGTGCCGCGCTCGGCGCGTACATGGTGCACGTGCTGTTCGTCGAGGAGATCGTCGCCCCGCTGGTGACGCCGGACCTGAGCGGACCGGTGGCGGGGCTGCTGCTGATCGGCCTGCTGGCCACGGTGATGGCCCTGTCGTTCGGCACCAGCCTGCTGTGGGGCAGGCTGAACCTGCGGCGCCTGCTCGGCTGATCCGGCCGGACCGGTGCGCGTGGCGCGAGGGTACCCCGCGCTACGCGCTCGCCAGCGACAGCTTCAGCGCGAAGCCCAGGAACAGGGCGCCCGCCGCCGACGTCGCCCCGGCCGACAGACGCCTGCGGCTGCGGAAGGCGGCGGCGAGCTTGGTGCCGCCGAATATCAGGGCGCTGAGGTAGAGGGAGCTGGCCAGCTGGAGCAGGGTGCCGAGGATGACGAAGGAGAGGGCCGGGTAGGCGTAGGCCGGGTCGACGAACTGCACGAAGAAGGCGATGACGAACAGGATCGCCTTGGGGTTGAACAGGCTGACGACGAAGGCGCGCCGGAACGGCCGCTCGTCGGTGGCGGCCGGGGCGGGATCCTCGGATGCCGTCTGCTCCCGTCGCGTCCGCCACATCCCCCAGCCGGCCCGCAGCATGCCGATCGCGAGCCAGGTCAGATATCCGGCGCCGGCGTACTTCACGATCCCGAACAGCACGGGATTCGCCTTCAGCAGGGAGGCGGCACCGGCCGCCCCCAGCGTCA
This sequence comes from Streptomyces sp. NTH33, assembly GCF_003236365.1. GTDB lineage: Bacteria > Actinomycetota > Actinomycetes > Streptomycetales > Streptomycetaceae > Streptomyces. The sequence goes on along the minus strand of NZ_POTZ01000061.1, from coordinate 9,839 downwards.
TGAGCACGGTGTCCCCGCACCAGACACCCGCCGCGGCGGTGTACCCGGCGCGTATCCCGCGCCGGGCGGCGGCGGAGAGCACATAGAGCGAGTTGGGCCCGGGGAGCAGGACGACGAGGATGAGTCCCGCCAGGTAGGTGGGGAGATGAACGACGCCGAACATGGCAAGGAGTGTCGCACGGGGGTACGACACTCCGGTGGGGGGTTCCGGGGACGGGACAGGCAGGTCAGTCGTCGCCGTCGAGGAGGGTGTTGACGGGAAGTTCGAGGGTCACGCCGACGGACTCGGGGACGGGGACGGTCTGACCTCGCTTGAAGCGCTGGGGGTCGGGGTACGTGCCGTCCACCGGGTCCGTGTAGAGGAGGACCTCGTCGTGCTTGCGGTCGGCGACGAGGTAGGCGGGCACGTCGGCCCGCGCATAGATGTCGACCTTGGTGGCCGTGTCATTGGTCCAATTGGAGGATGTCACTTCCAGGACCAGGCGGAAGACATGCGGTGCGTAGCAGTTCTTCTCGACGAGCGTGTCCTTGTAGTCGGCGTCGACGAGTGCGAAGTCAGGCACTGCGTAGTCGACAGGGCCGGTCGGCAGCCACATGCCGACTCCTGAGACGTACCTGAGCCCCGCTTTCCTGGCCCGAACCCGCGAGCATTCTTCGATGAGCCAGGTCAGTGTCTCTTGATGCGAGCCATCAGGCGGCGGTGTCACGACAATGCTCCCGTTGAGGATCTCCACCCGGTGTCCGGGCAGTTCCTCCCAGAGCCGGTCGGCAGCATCGGCAAGCGACGACTCGTGCAGCATCACAGCCACGGCACCCTCCTTTCGGGAATACCCAACAGGAGCGTAACCGGGAACGGGTGGTTTCCACCCCCGATCACCCATTCGGAGGAATTGCGCAGGTCAGAATGCATCCGACGGCACGTAGTTCCCCCAGACCTCCCGCAGGGCGTTGCACACCTCGCCCACCGTCGCCCGCGCCCGCAGGGCCTCCTTCATCGGATACAGGACGTTGTCCTCTCCCGCGGCGGCCTTCTTCAGGGCGGACAGGGCGGTGTCGACCGCGGTCTGGTCCCGCTCGGCGCGCAGCTTGGCCAGGCGTTCGGCCTGCTGGGCCTCGATGGCCGGGTCGACGCGGAGCGGCTCGTAGGGCTCCTCCTCGTCGAGCTGGAAGCGGTTGACGCCGACGACGACGCGCTCGCCGGCGTCGGTCTCCTGCGCGATGCGGTAGGCGCTGCGCTCGATCTCCTGCTTCTGGAAGCCGTGCTCGATGGCGTTGACCGCGCCGCCGAGGTCCTCGACCTTCCGCATCAGCTCCAGCGCGGCGGCCTCGACGTCGTCGGTCATCCTCTCGACGACGTAGGAGCCGGCGAAGGGGTCGACGGTCGCGGTCACGTCCGTCTCGTAGGCCAGGACCTGCTGCGTGCGCAGGGCGAGGCGCGCGGACTTGTCCGTGGGCAGCGCGATGGCCTCGTCGAAGGAGTTGGTGTGCAGCGACTGGGTGCCGCCGAGGACCGCCGCCAGGCCCTGCACGGCGACGCGGACCAGGTTCACCTCGGGCTGCTGGGCCGTCAGCTGCACGCCCGCCGTCTGGGTGTGGAAGCGCAGCATCAGCGACTTGGGGTTCTGCGCGCCGAACTCCTCCCTCATCACCCGCGCCCAGATCCGGCGGGCCGCGCGGAACTTGGCGACCTCCTCCAGGATCGTCGTCCGGGCGACGAAGAAGAAGGACAGGCGGGGCGCGAAGTCGTCGACGTCCATGCCGGCCGCGACCGCCGTGCGCACGTACTCGATGCCGTCGGCGAGGGTGAAGGCGATCTCCTGCGCGGGCGAGGCGCCCGCCTCGGCCATGTGGTAGCCGGAGATCGAGATGGTGTTCCACTTCGGGATCTCGGCCCTGCAGTACTTGAAGATGTCCGCGATCAGCCGCAGCGAGGGCTTGGGCGGGAAGATGTACGTCCCGCGCGCGATGTACTCCTTCAGCACGTCGTTCTGGATGGTGCCGGTGAGTTTGCCGGCGGGGACGCCCTGCTCCTCGGCGACGAGTTGGTACAGGAGCAGCAGCAGCGCGGCCGGGGCGTTGATCGTCATCGACGTCGAGACCCTGTCCAGCGGGATCCCGCCGAACAGCACCCGCATGTCGTCGATCGAGTCGATGGCCACGCCCACCTTGCCGACCTCGCCGTGCGCGATCGGCGCGTCGGAGTCGTGGCCCATCTGGGTGGGCAGGTCGAAGGCGACCGACAGGCCCATCGTGCCGTTGGCGATCAGCTGCTGGTAACGGGCGTTGGACTCCGCGGCCGTACCGAAGCCGGCGTACTGGCGCATCGTCCAGGGACGGCCGGTGTACATCGTGGGATACACACCGCGGGTGAACGGGTACGCCCCCGGCTCGCCCAGCTTCTCCGCCGGGTCCCAGCCCTCCAGGGTCTCCGGCCCGTAGACGGGCTCGATGGGCAGCCCGGACTCCGACTCGCGCGCCATGGTGTGTGCCTCCGCGTTCTGAATTTCTCGGTTACTCGCCAGTTACCCGCCGGTACGGCCGACCCTCGCCACGGACTGTAGCGGCGACCCTGCGCCGGGTGGAGTGCTCCACGCTGGGACCTTGCTCACAGACCGGCGGCTCCTCGTCCTCGTGTCCTCCGTCTCCCCACCTTGCCCCGTGGTTCGCCGTCCGTCACGCGTGGGGAGACATCCGGTGTACCGCCGCGGACGGACACCGGTGAGACAGAGCGAGGGGGCGCCATGCGTACCGGGGGCACGAGGAGAGCGATCGCCGCCAGTGCCGCGGCCGCGGCACTGGCCGCGGTGTGCGGCTGTACGGTGCAGCCCCCCGACCCGGACGGCAAGCACCGCTCCCCGGTGCACATCGAGATCCCGGCCACCCGGCCGCCCGCCGACTCCGCACCCGGCGGCGGCACGGGGCCGGCGAAGAACCCGGGCCCGGCCCCGGCCCGCACTGCCGCGCAGGTCCTGTGGTCCCGCGGTGACAGCGGCCGTGGCGTGCGGGAACTCCAGGCCCGGCTGCGCCAGATCGACTGGCTGTTCGACGGGCCCACCGGGTCCTACGACGATCTGACGGAACAGGCCGTCAAGGGCTTCCAGGGCAAGCGCGGGCTGCCGCGAACCGGGCGGACCGACACGGTCACCTGGCAGCGGCTGCTACGGATGACGCACGAACCGGGCAGGTGGGAGCTGTACCGGATGGGCGGGCAGCCGGCCGGCGCGCCCGACCCGCGCTGCCGGACCGGCCGGGTGCTGTGCATCGACAAGACCAGCCGGACCCTGCGCTGGATGATCGACGGGCGGACGGTCTCGACGATGGCGGTGCGGTTCGGCACGCAGTACACGCCCACCCGCGAGGGGGTGTTCCACGTCTACTGGAAGTCACGGCACCACGTGTCGACGCTCTACGACGCCCCCATGCCGTACGCCATGTTCTTCAGCGGCGGTCAGGCCGTGCACTACTCCTACGACTTCGCGGCCCGCGGCTACGCGGGCGGCTCGCACGGGTGCGTCAACGTACGGGACGAGGCGGCCGTCTCACGGCTGTTCGCGCAGGTGCGGGTCGGCGACAGGGTCGTCGTGCACTGGTGAGGCGAGGAAAGAGGAAGAGCAGGAGGAAAGGGAGAGGAGATGGGGCGCGGGCGGGACCGGGGGAACGTGTCCCGCCCGCGCCGATGCACGAGCCGTAGGTACGGGGGGAACCCCGGCTCTGTGCGGCAGCCGATGACCAGTCGGCTCACTCAGTACTGCGCCGCGGCGGCCGAAAACGTCACACCCCGCCGAGGGAAAATTTCACGAGACACGAAACCGCAGGTCAAGGCGGTCGCCGGGAGGGGCGGACACGATGACGGGCGTCCTCTTTGAGAGCTGCGGAGCGAGGGCCGGGGGCGTGACGGCGCTCTTCCCGTGGCGGTGGCCGGCTCCGTGACCGCCCTTGTCGCGGCCTCTGTGGCCACCTTCGTCGTCGCTCTGATCGTCCTGGTTGCCCTGGCTGCCTTGGTTGCCCTGGCTACCTTGGTTGCCCTGGCCGCCATGGCTTCCCTGGCCGCCCTGGCCGCCCTGGCCGCCCTGGCCGCCCTGGCCGCCTTGATCGCCCTTGCCGTCGCGGCCGCCGCCCTGGTTCTCGCCCCGTCCCTTGCCGCCCGTGTCACCGGTCCGGTCGCCGGCCGACTTCAGGACGCCCTGGCAGTACGTCCACACGCGCGCGGAGCCGCCGGCCGCCTCCTCCAGGGCGTGCTCGCGGCCGACGCCCAGGTCCTTGCCGTCGCGCAGGTCGCGGCAGGCCGAGACCAGGCGGCCCTGCCCGCCGACGGCGCCGCCCCGGGTGTCGTCGGCGGTGGCGTCGTGGCCGGGGGTGGTACCGGAGTCGCCCGAGGCGCTCCCGGCGCCGGAGGGGCCGGCCGTGGTGCCGCCGGGCACCGGCGTGTCCGGACCGCCGCTCGTGGTGCCCCCGGGCGAGGGCGGGCTCAAGGAGCGTCCGGGCGTCGCCTGGGCCGAGACGGAGGCGCCGGGGACGGGCTCGTCACCGCCGAACGGCGTCGGCAGCACGCCGGTCGTGGCCGCCGCCGCGACTCCGCCGACCGCACCGGCGGCCAGCGCGGCCGACAGCGCGAGACGCACCGGACGGGTCCAGCGCGGATGCCCGGCACGCGCGCTCGTACCTCCGCCACGGAAACCACGCGCGCGTGTGCCGATGCGCACGAGCCCCGCGTCGGCGGGCCCGGGGGGCGTTTCGAGAGCCGCGGCCCGTGTGCCGGCCCGTTCCGCCGCCTGCTCCGCGCGCGCCTCGCGGAAGGCGGCCAGCGCGGCGGCCTCGCCGGGCAGCCCGGCGTCGGCCGAGGCGGGGAAGGCGGGGGAGCCGGGCACGGACGGTTCGGCGGAGAGGGCCCCGAGCGTCTTGACGAGCCGTTCGGCCTGGTCACGGGCGCTGGCGTCGACGGTGTCCAGGGGCTCTCCGCGCAGCAGACGCTCCGCCGTATCGCGGTCCAGCCACCTGTACTGCTCGTCGGCCATCACATGCCCTTCTGCGTCCGGGCACGCATATGCGTCACACCGGCGGGCATCACCGCACGGTCCCGCGGTTTCCGCGGGGGCGGCAGCGCGTCGAGCACATGGGGGGATTCCGGATCGTCGCCGAGCAGTTCCGCGAGCCGTTTCAGACCGCGGTGCGCGGCCGTGCGCACCGCTCCGGGCCGCTTGCCGAGCGTCTCGGCGGCGGTCTTGGCGTCCAGGCCCACGACCACGCGCAACACCACGGCCTCGGCCTGGTCCTGCGGGAGCTGGGCGATGAGCGAGAGGGCACTGCCGGTGGCCAGGGCCTCCATGGCCTCGCCCGCGGTGTCGGACTCCGCGGCCCTGCCGGCCAGTTCCGTTTCGTCACCGCCGATCGCGGGGCGGCGGCCGCGCATGCGGATGTGGTCGAGCGCGCGGTTGCGGGCGATCCGGGCGGCCCAGCCGCGGAACCGGTCGGCGTCCCCGCTGAAGCGCTCGAGGTCGCGGGCGATCTGCAGCCAGGCCTCGGACGCCACGTCCTCGGCGTCCGGGTCGCCGACCAGCGTGCGTATGTATCCGAGCAGCCGTGGGTGCACGGCGCGGTACACAGTCCGGAACGCGGTCTCGTCCCCGTCCTGCGCCGCAAGCACCGCGGCGGTCAGCTCCGCGTCGTCCCCCAGCACGTGGTCCCTCAAGTGATCGAGTGAATCGTTGCGGCAGCGCGGCCGCCCTTGGTTTGCGGTGATCATGCCCGTCCCGCACCCGGCGCGAAAGGCACGTTACGGCCTGAAACCGTCTTCCGTCCATGACCGTACAACGCGCAACTAACCAATCCCGGGGTGAGGTGTGACGGAAAGCGCACTCGCGGCGCTGTAAGGAGTACGGGTCGCCGCGCGGCCCGTGCCGCGCGACGGCCGGGGCCTCTCCTGTGGGGGGTGGCGGCCCCGGCCGTTGCCTCGGTCCGCCCCGGCAGGGCCTACTCGGCCGGCCGGCCCCCTCTTCTCCCTTTTCCCTTTCCTTTTCCTTGCTTTCCCTTCTCTTGCGCGCTCCCGCCTCCGTCGCCCTCCGCTCCGAGCTGCCGGGCCAGCCGCTTCAGCCCCCGGTGGGCGGCGGTGCGCACCGCGCCGGGCCGCTTGCCGAGGACGCGCGCGGCGGCGGGGCCGTCGAGGCCGACGACCACACGGAGCAGCACGGCCTCGGCCTGATCGCGGGGCAGCTGCCTCAGGAGCGCGAGGGCCCGCTCGGTGGTGATGGACTCCAGGGCCTGGTCGTAGGTGCTGTACGAGCCGGGCAGGTCCAGGACGTCCTGTTCGAGCGCGGTGCCCCGGGGCCGTACGCGCTGCCGGCGCAGATGGTCGAGCGCCCGGTGCCGGGCGATGGTCGCCGTCCAGCCGCGGAAGCCCGCCCCGTCGCCCCGGAACCGGCCGAGGTCACGGGCGATCTCCAGCCAGGCGTCCGACGCCACGTCCTCGGCGTCGCCCCCGACGAGGCCGCGCAGATACCCGAGGAGTCCGGGCTGCACGATCCGGTACGCGACCGCGAAGGCCTCCTCGTCACCTTCCTGGGCCCGCGCGACAGCCGCACCCAGCTCCCCGTCGTACGCCTGCGTGCGGCGGGGTTCCCCTCCCTGGCCCAAGAACTGTCCTCGTCCGTAGCGAGTCCCCAGACGTGCGCACCGCCGGGTGTCCGGCCGTGTCCACGCCCCCCACGGTCATCAGCGTCCGCTTCCACAGAAGTGTCACAGCTCGTCAGCGGCCCCTTGCCCACGGCTCACACCTACCGCCCGCTCATGGCGTCCCGGCAGAGCAGCCGCAGCGAGCCGTGGCCCGCGTAGCAGCGCCGGGCCTCGTCGATCGGGTCCCACAGCCGTCCGTCGGGCGTACGGACCCAGTGCTCACCGCCGGTCGCCCACCACTCGGCTCCGCCGTGGCGGGCGATCACCTCGCCGGCGTACGCGCCGAAGCCGCGCAGCGCGTCGTCCACGGCGCCGCGCGGTGTGCCCTCGCGCCGCATCTCCTCGATCACCCGGTCGACCCGCCACAGACTCTGCGCCGAGTAGTCCAGGTCCACCCGGGCGCCCATCGCCGTCGCGGTGTCCGCCGCCCACCGCACCGGCCTGGTGGCGGCGTGCGGCCTGGTCTGCCGCCGAGTCGTCACGTCCTGCTGCGCTGTCATATGTGGAAGAGCGCGTTCCAGGCGCTCTTCGTCACCCGTATCCGGGACCTTCCCGCAACCGGCGCAGGAACGGCGCAGGACCGCCGCACCACGCCCGCAGAACGCTCACAAGAGGTCCTCACGCCCGGCTGCGGGCCCGGCGGGACACCACCGCCCGCAGGACGCGGCGTCCCTCGGTGGAGACCTCCAGCGCCTGGCGGAGTCCGGCGGGACCGTGCCCGGCGAGCAGTTCCAGAACGGTGATCTGGCGGCGCAGCTCGGCGGCGACGAGCGGTGACATGCCCTCCGTACGGCCTTCGACGGGGGTCCCCCCTGCTCGAACGGAGTGGAGGGCCTGGGGGAACGAGTCGGCCGGGGCGGCGCCCTCGGCCGGGTCGAGGAGCCGGTGGATCTGCAGCGAGGCGACCGAGCAGGCGTCCGCCCACCGCCGCATCCCGGGAGCGGACCGGTCGGCCGGCGCGGCGGCGAGCATCCGGCGGGCCAGCAGCGCGGCCTCGTCCTCGACGGCCTCCTCCCCGCCGGCCGCCTCCAGCGCGCCGCGCGCCTGCTGGAGGCGTTCGGCCCAGTCGCCGCCCGGGGCACCGTCGGCGAGGCTCCCCCACAGCGGCCGCAGAACCTCGTCGTCGCCGCCGAGCAGCGGTACGCACCGATCCAAACAAGCCAGTCCGCCGGCGGCCAGTCCGCGTTCGTCGGCCTGCGCGATCAGTTCCACCAGGCTCATCCACGCCTCCTTGCAGGGCGCCGATCTCCACGGAGCCCGCACTTGCCCTTGCTGTGTGCGATCGCCCGGTAGTGTCACACGGCGATCACACGCAGTCGAGACGGAAGACCTCAGAAAGCGGAAGAAAAGATTTCAGCCAACGGTCGAGGCCGGTGGTCAGCGCGCCGAGGAACAGTTCAGACCGCGGCCGGCACCGGTCCCCGCAGCGCCTTCTCGTGCTGCATCCGGGTCAGCCGGAGCACCACGAGGGCCGCGAGCACGGCGGCCGCGATCATGGCGATGTCGACGCACAGCATCTGTGCGGCGGCGCTCCGCAGTTCCTCGGCCGTCTCGGCCCGGCGGTAGGTGGTGGACACGGCCCGGTCGGTCACCTGCACGATGATCCACAGCGACCACCAGGCGTTGACCAGCCCGTGCGACGAGGCCCTGTCCGTGGGGCTGCTGGCGTCCCGGATGTCCAGCGTGATCCGGCGCGGGAACCTACGACACCCGTCCCTCGCACGTCCATGCGATCCGCCGTCAGCCCAGCTTGTTCGCCAGCCCCTTGAACTCCGTCCAGGACATCGCCGGTTTGCCGGGGTCCCACAGCTTCTGGATCGTCGCCCGCAGCGGCATGCGGATGCCGGCCGCCACCTGGTCCTGGGTCTGGGAGTTCGCGAGGTCGCACCACACGGCGAACGAGCCGCCCAGTATCTGCGCGTCGTACCGTGCGGGCACCGCCTGGGTGCCGCGCAGCACGCGCGGGGTCCACTGTTCGTAGATCCGCTGTCCGGTCGGATAGACGAAGGTCTGCGGCTGGCCGAGGACGTAGTACAAGAACTCGTCGTTGTAGTTGATCACCTTGCGGCCGGCGCTCAGGTACTCGGCCGGCCGGCGGGCGCCTATCTCCTTGCCGGTCCAGTAGGCGACCACGATGTCCTTGGCGGGCTGCACGGAGGTGTTCCGGAAGAAGCCGTCGTTCCACGCGCGCGGGGTGCGGCCGTGCTTGCGGACGGTGGCGGCGCGGTCGTTCAGCCAGCCCGTCGCCAGGTCGGCCACGGTGCCGCCGGAGCCGTAGGCCCTCTTCGCGGCGGCGGCCAGCTGCGGGTAGGACGCCTGGGGGTCACGCACGGTCAGCGCCTGGTACTCGTCGCCGCCGAGGTGCCACTGGTTGCCGGGGAAGAGGCCCGCGTACTCGTTGAGGAGGTCGTCGACGATCCGGGCGGACCCGGGCTTGGAGATGTCGATCGCGCCCCGCGTCGCCACGCCCTGCGCGTTGCGCAGCTGCAGGTCGGGGTGGGCGGCGATCACCGCTCCCAGGTGGCCGGGCGAGTCGATCTCGGGCACGACGGTGATGTGCCGACTGGCGGCGAGGTCGACGATCTGCTTGACCTGCGTCTTCGTCAGGTGGTCCTTGGAGACGATCTCCGGGTGGGTGTCGGACTGTATGCGGAAGCCCTGGTCGTCGGAGAAGTGCAGGCCCAGCTCGTTGAACTTCAGGTCGCCCAGCTCGCGTATGCGGTCCTCTATCCAGCCGGCCGTGAACGGCTTGCGGGCGATGTCCAGCATGAAGCCGCGCCGCGGCTTGGCCGGCATGTCGTTCACGACGCCCTCGGGCGCCGTACCGCCGCCGTGCACCTCCTGCTTCAGGGTGCGGGTGCCGTAGAAGACTCCCGCGTCGGCCGGCCCGCTGATGGTCACCCGGCCGTCGCGCACGGTCATGCTGTACGACTCCGGGTTCCCGCTTCCGCCGAGCGCCAGCCGTACGTCCCCGGGGCGCACGTCGCTCTTCCGCCCGGCGTACGTCAGACCGAGCTCGCTCGCGATCAGCTTCCCCTCGTCGGCCAGGGAGGCGTTGTTCACCACGACCCGGCCGCCGTGCGCCGGGCGCCAGCCGGGGCCGCGGGCGGCGGTGTGGGAGCGCACGGCGGGGATGGTCCGCGGCGCCTGGGACAGGGGGTAGCTGCGGG
>NZ_POTZ01000619.1 GCF_003236365.1 Streptomyces sp. NTH33 | reverse complement strand
GTCGGCGCCCGCGCCGACCCCCGGCCCGCGTCCGGTGCCGGGTCCCAAGCCCGCGCCGCGTCCGGCCCCGGTGGCGCCCACCACGCCGGAGTTCACCGCTCCGCCGTCGGCCCCGTCCCCGGCCGCGCCGAAGCCCGGCGCCCGTCCCGGCGCCCCCAAGCCCGGTGGCCGTCCCGGCCAGGGCCAGGCCTCCCGTCCGGGTCAGGGCGCACCGCGCCCCGGTGGCCAGGGCCCGCGTCAGGGTGCCCGCCCGGCCGGTCCGCGCCCGGGCAACAACCCCTTCACCTCCAGTGGCTCCACCGGCATGGCGCGCCCGCAGGCGCCCCGTCCGCAGGGTCCGCGGCCCGGCGGCCCCGGTGCCCCCGGCGCCGGTCCCCGTCCGCAGGGTCCCGGTGCCCAGGGCGGCGGTCCGCGTCCGCAGGCTCCGGGCGGTCCGCGCCCGACCCCGGGCTCGATGCCCCGTCCGCAGGGCGGTCCGCGTCCGGGCGGTCCGCGTCCGAACCCCGGCATGATGCCGCAGCGTCCCGCTGCCGGCCCGCGTCCCGGCCCCGGCGGCCGCGGCCCGGCCGGTGCCGGTCGTCCCGGCGGCGGCGGTCGTCCCGGTGGTGGCGGCGGTTTCGCCGGCCGTCCCGGTGGCGGTGGCGGCGCTCGTCCGGGTGGTGGCGGCGGTTTCGCCGGCCGTCCCGGTGGCGGCGGCCCCGGCGGTGGCTTCGGTGGCGGCGGTGGCCGTCCCGGCTTCGGCGGACGTCCGGGTGGTCCCGGTGGCCGTGGTGGCACGCAGGGTGCCTTCGGCCGTCCGGGTGGTCCCGCGCGCCGTGGCCGCAAGTCGAAGCGGCAGCGCCGTCAGGAGTACGAGGCCATGCAGGCCCCGTCGGTCGGCGGCGTGATGCTGCCTCGCGGCAACGGCGAGACCATTCGCCTGTCGCGCGGTGCGTCGCTCACCGACTTCGCGGAGAAGATCAACGCCAACCCGGCGTCTCTCGTCGCGGTCATGATGAACCTGGGCGAGATGGTCACGGCGACGCAGTCCGTCTCCGACGAGACGCTGCAGCTGCTGGCCGGCGAGATGAACTACAACGTTCAGATCGTCAGCCCGGAGGAGGAGGACCGCGAGCTCCTCGAGTCCTTCGACCTGGAGTTCGGCGAGGACGAGGGCTCCGAGGAGGACCTGGTCGTCCGTCCGCCGGTCGTGACCGTCATGGGTCACGTCGACCACGGAAAGACCCGCCTGCTCGACGCCATCCGCAAGACGAACGTCATCGCGGGCGAGGCCGGCGGCATCACCCAGCACATCGGTGCCTACCAGGTTGCGACCGAGGTCAACGGCGAGGACCGGGCGATCACCTTCATCGACACCCCGGGTCACGAGGCGTTCACCGCCATGCGTGCCCGCGGTGCCCGGTCGACGGACATCGCCATCCTGGTCGTCGCGGCCAACGACGGCGTCATGCCGCAGACGGTCGAGGCGCTGAACCACGCCAAGGCGGCCGACGTGCCGATCGTGGTCGCGGTCAACAAGATCGACGTCGAGGGTGCGGACCCGACCAAGGTGCGCGGTCAGCTGACCGAGTACGGCCTGGTGGCCGAGGAGTACGGCGGCGACACCATGTTCGTCGACATCTCCGCCAAGCAGGGCCTGCACATCGACAGCCTGCTGGAGGCGGTCGTCCTCACGGCCGACGCCGCCCTGGACCTTCGGGCCAACCCGAAGCAGGACGCGCAGGGCATCGCGATCGAGTCCCGCCTCGACCGCGGCCGCGGTGCCGTGGCGACGGTGCTCGTCCAGCGAGGCACGCTGCGGGTCGGCGACACCATGGTGGTCGGCGACGCGTACGGCCGCGTCCGGGCGATGCTCGACGACAATGGCAACAACGTGACCGAGGCCGGTCCGTCGACGCCGGTCCAGGTCCTGGGCCTGACCAACGTCCCGGGTGCGGGCGACAACTTCATCGTGGTGGACGAGGACCGCACGGCCCGTCAGATCGCGGAGAAGCGCGCCGCCCGTGAGCGCAACGCCGCGTTCGCCAAGCGCGTCCGCCGCGTCTCGCTCGAGGACCTGGACAAGGTGCTCAAGGCCGGCGAGGTCCAGCAGCTCAACCTCATCATCAAGGGCGACGCGTCCGGTGCGGTCGAGGCCCTCGAGTCCTCGCTGCTCCAGCTCGACGTCGGCGAAGAGGTCGACATCCGCGTCCTGCACCGCGGTGTGGGTGCGGTCACGGAGTCGGACATCGACCTGGCCATGGGCTCGGACGCCATCGTGATCGGCTACAACGTGCGCGCCGCCGGGCGTGCCGCGCAGATGGCCGAGCGCGAAGGCGTGGACGTCCGCTACTACTCGGTCATCTACCAGGCGATCGAGGAGATCGAGGCGGCCCTCAAGGGCATGCTCAAGCCGGAGTACGAGGAGGTCGAGCTCGGCACGGCGGAGATCCGCGAGGTCTTCAAGTCGTCCAAGCTGGGCAACATCGCGGGTGTGCTCATCCGCTCCGGCGAGGTCAAGCGCAACAGCAAGGCGCGCCTCCTCCGCGACGGCAAGGTCGTGGCGGAGAACCTCACCATCGAGGGCCTGCGTCGCTTCAAGGACGACGTCACCGAGATCCGCGAAGGCTTCGAGGGCGGTATCAACCTCGGAAACTTCAACGACATCAAGGTCGACGACGTCATCGCGACGTACGAACTCCGCGAGAAGCCGCGGGCGTAACGGCCCACGGCACGTGCCGCAGCCGGTCGGCGGGACCGTGGTCCCGCCGACCGGCGCGCCGTACCCGGGGGCACCCGCCCCCGGGTACGGCGTCGGCCTGAACGGCTCTGTCCTCAAGCGCCGGCCGGGCTGCCACTCGCCGACCGGAGCCGAGAAGCGAGGCCGTCCTGGCAGGGTCCTGAGGCCGGGCTCGCTTCTCGTTCCACCGAGCCGGGTGGGGACGAGTCACCGAGAGTCGACTGGGTGTGAGTCACCGAGCCGGGCGAGGGCGAGTCACCGAGCCGGCCGGAGCGGGCCCCGGGGTGCAGGGGCGGAGCCCCGCCGGGGTGTGGGGCGGAGCCCCACGGCTGCGGTCACCTCCTGTCCCACTGAGTCGGGTGGGCGAGGCCCGGGGCCCGGAGCGGAGCCCCAGGGACGGGACTGTGCATCCTGCCGAGTCGGACGGGCGAGGCCCGGGGCGAAGTCCCACCCGGTGTCCGGGGCGGAGCCCCAGGGGCAGGACCGCGCACCCCACCGAGTC
>NZ_POTZ01000618.1 GCF_003236365.1 Streptomyces sp. NTH33 | reverse complement strand
GCCCCCGTCCTGGAGGTCTCCCCGCTGCGCGGCCAGACCGTGAAGATGCCGCGGATCCGCAAGGTCATCGGCGACAACATGGTCAAGGCCCTGCACGAGCAGGCCCAGCTGTCCTCGGTGGTCGAGGTCGACGTCACCCGCCTGATGAGGCTGCGCACCCAGGCGAAGGACTCCTTCGCGGCGCGTGAGGGCGTCAAGCTCTCCCCGATGCCGTTCTTCGTCAAGGCCGCCGCCCAGGCGCTGAAGGCCCACCCGGTCATCAACGCGAAGATCAACGAGGCCGAGGGGACCATCACCTACTTCGACACCGAGCACATCGGTATCGCGGTGGACTCCGAGAAGGGCCTGATGACCCCGGTCATCAAGAACGCCGGTGACCTCAACATCGCCGGTATCGCCAAGGCCACCGCCGACCTGGCGGCGAAGGTCCGCGGCAACAGGATCACGCCGGACGAGCTGGCCGGTGCGACCTTCACCATCTCCAACACCGGTTCGCGTGGCGCGCTGTTCGACACGATCATCGTGCCGCCGGGCCAGGTCGCGATCCTCGGCATCGGCGCCACCGTCAAGCGCCCGGCCGTCATCGAGACCGAGGAGGGCACGGTCATCGGCGTGCGCGACATGACCTACCTGACCCTCTCCTACGACCACCGCCTGGTGGACGGCGCCGACGCGGCCCGTTACCTGACGGCGGTCAAGGCGATCCTGGAGGCGGGCGAATTCGAGGTCGAGCTCGGCCTCTGATCCGCTAGGGACACGTGTGCGGCGCCCCCGTCCGGAGCATTCCGGGCGGGGGCGCCGCTTTGCCCGTTCTTGGCCTTGACGGCGTGTAAGCCTCGTCTCACCTGCGTGAAAGCGCCCGCATGCGCCCTCCCGCGCGCCGCCGACCGCCGTATTGTCTAAGCGTCAACGCCCTCGGGGACCCGCCGGTCCCCCGCTAAGGAGCCCTTCATGACCGCGCCCCTCGTCCACTCGCTGCGCGAGCAGATCCGCGAGCACATCGTGGAGGGGATCGTCAGCGGGCGCTGGAAGCCGGGCGAGCGGATCGTGGAGCGGCGGATCGCGACCGAGCTGGAGGTCAGCCAGACGCCGGTGCGGGAGGCGCTGCGCGAGCTGGAGTCGCTGCGGCTGATCGAGTCGGCGCCCAACAAGGGCGTACGGGTGCGGAACCTGACCGCCGCCGACCTGGAGGAGAGCTACCCGGTCCGGGCCGGTCTGGAGGCCATCGCGGCGGAGCTGGCGGCCCAGCGGCTGGCGGAGGACTGCTCGGCGCTGGAGGCGCACGTGGCCGCGCTGTACGAGGCCGACCGCAAGTCCGACGGCACGGCCCAGGTGCGGCACACGGTGGCCTTCCACCGCGAGATGGTCCGCGCGGCCGGCAACTCGGTGCTGCTGCACACCTGGGAGGGCCTGGGCATCGAGGTGTTCACCGCACTGTCGATCCGCTGGCTGGGCACGGTCCAGCAGTCGTACGCGGAGGAGCACGAGGAGCTGGTGCAGGCGTTCCGCAGGCGCGATCCGCGGATCGCCGAGCTGGTGAAGGCGCACGTCCTCGGCTGCGCGCCGCGAGCTTGATCCCGTCGGGCACTTTCCCCACCACCTGCGAAAACCAAGCGAAAACGCGGCACGCGGTGCCCATTTCCAAGACACCGCGTGCCGACTTTCTGGCAATCGAAGGATTTTGATCGCAAACCTTTGATCGATCATCGATCAGGGGGTTAGAGTCACCGCTGGGCTTCCACCAAAGCCTCACGCCCTGTCCTGCCAAAGACCTAGGGCACCCCCGAACCCTTCGACTGAGGGAACCCCTTCGACTGAGGAAGGCGGCGACATGACCGACCCCCACGCCATCCAGCCGAGCGAGCTCGACCAGCTCCCGGACCGCGACCCCGAGGAGACCGCCGAATGGCAGGCCTCCCTGGACGCCGTCGCCAAGGCGGCCGGGCCGCACCGTGCCGCGTACCTGATGCGCCGCACACTGGAGCGTGCCGAGGGCATCGGCGTCGCCCTGCCCAAGCTCCTCGAGACGGACTACGTCAACTCCATCCCGACCGCCGCCGAGCCGGCCGTCCCCGGTGACGAGGCCCTGGAGGCCCGTATCACCGCCTGGAACCGGTGGAACGCGGCGGCGATGGTGACCCGCGGCAGCAAGTACGGCGTCGGCGGCCACATCGCCACCTTCGCCTCCGCCGCCTGGCTGTACGAGACCGGCTTCAACCACTTCTTCCACGGTAAGGAGGGCGACGGCTCCGGCGACCAGCTCTACATCCAGGGCCACGCCTCCCCGGGCATCTACGCCCGCGCCTTCCTCGACGGCCGGCTGACCGAGCAGCACCTGGACAACTTCCGCCAGGAGACCGGCGGCAACGGCCTGCCCTCCTACCCGCACCCGCGCCGCCTGCCCTGGCTGTGGGAGTTCCCGACGGTGTCGATGGGCCTCGGCCCGATCTCCGCCATCTACCAGGCCCGGTTCAACCGCTACCTCACCAGCCGCGACATCAAGGACGTCTCCCAGTCCCACGTCTGGGCGTTCCTCGGCGACGGCGAGATGGACGAGCCCGAGTCGACGACCGCGCTCACCCTCGCCGCCCGCGAGCAGCTGGACAACCTCACCTTCGTCGTCAACTGCAACCTGCAGCGCCTGGACGGCCCGGTCCGCGCCAACTTCAAGATCGTGCAGGAGCTGGAGGCCCAGTTCCGCGGCGCCGGCTGGAACGTGATCAAGACGCTGTGGGGCTCGGCCTGGGACGAGCTGTTCCGGCTCGACACCACGGGCGCGCTGGTACGCCGGCTGCGCGAGGTGCCGGACGCGCAGATCCAGACGTACCAGACCCGCGACGCGGCCTACATCCGCCAGGACTTCTTCGGGGCCGACCCGGCGCTCGTGGAGATGGCGAGGCTGCTGAGCGACGACAAGATCCTCGAGTGCTTCCACCTCTCCCGCGGCGGCCACGAGTCCCGCAAGGTCCACGCCGCGTACAAGGCGGCCCTCGCCCACAAGGGCGCCCCGACGGTGATCCTGGCCCAGACGGTCAAGGGCCACACCCTCGGTGAGGGCTTCGCGTCGAAGAACGCCAACCACCAGATGAAGAAACTGTCGGTGGACGAGTTCAAGGCGATGCGCGACCGCCTCGAACTGCCCATCCCCGACAGCGCCTTCGCCGACGGCCAGGTCCCCTACGCCCACCCCGGCGCCGACTCCCCCGAGGTGCGCTACCTCCAGGAG
>NZ_POTZ01000617.1 GCF_003236365.1 Streptomyces sp. NTH33 | reverse complement strand
CCCTCCAGCCCCAGCGCCGGTGCGACCGGGCCCGCGGCCCCGCCGTCCACCGCGCCGCGCCCGGCGATCGTCTCGCGCGCCGGATGGGGTGCGGACGAGTCGATCAGTCCCGAGGAGCCCGGGTACCTGCCCGGCGGGAAGATCAAGGCAGTGGTGGTCCACCACACCGCCGAGAGCAACAACTACACCTGCGCCGACGGGCCGGCCGTCGTCCGCGGCATCTACGCGTACCACGTCAGGCAACTGAAGTGGAAGGACCTCGGCTACAACTTCCTCGTCGACAAGTGCGGGACGGTCTACGAGGGCCGCAAGGGCGGGGTGGACCTGCCCGTCATGGGCGCCCACGCCTACGGCTTCAACTCCGAGACCACCGGCATCTCCATCCTGGGCACCTACACCGACGTCGCCCCCAGCAACGCCGCCCTGACCTCGGTGGCCCGGATCGCCGCCTGGAAGCTGGGGCAGTACGGCGTGAGCCCGGCCGGCACGGCCACCCTCACCGCGGGTGACAGCGGCCGCAGCTACACCGGCAAGACCTGGGCCAAGGGCGCGAAGATGAGCCTGCCCGTCATCCACGGGCACCGCGACAACTTCAACACCCAGTGCCCCGGCAACGCGTACTACGCCAAGCTGCCCACCCTCCGCGACTGGGCCGCCGGGCCGGTCAAGGGCCTGACGATCAAGTCCGTCACCGGTGCCGGCCTGTCCGGGGCGACGTACTACACCAGGGCCGCGATCACCGTGAACTGGGCGGCCACCACCCCGTCGGCGCTGATCGGCACGTACGAACTCCTCGTCGACGGCAAGCCCGTGGCAACGGCCGCGGGGACCGCCACCTCGGCCAAGGCCACCCTGGCGCCGGGCAGCCACCAGGTGCAGGTCCGCGCCACCCACCAGTCCGGGAAGGCCGCGACCTCCGCGGCGGTCACGGTGGTCGCCGAGACGACCGCACCGACCTTCCCCACCAAGCCGGCCCTGGCCCTGCGCACGGGCACGGTGAACACCACCGCCGTCCCCGTCACCCTGAGCTGGAAGGCGTCCGACGACGCCGCCCTGAAGGAGGTCAGGCTCACCGCCCCGGCCACCGCCACCTACGGACCGGCCACCACCAGCGCGGGCCTCACCGCCAAGCCCGGTGCGGCGACCACCTGGTCCCTGACCGCCCACGACCAGGCGGGCAACACCGGCACGGCCACCGCGTCCGGCACCCCCGTCATCGTCCAGGAGACCTCCGCGACCAAGGCCGGCGCCTGGACGAGCAAGTCCTCCACCAGCTACCTCGGCGGCAAGTCCCTCACCAGCTCGGCGAAGAACGCCTCCCTGACCTGGACCTTCACCGGCCGCTCCGTGGCCTGGCTGGTCTCCCGGGCCGCCACCTCCGGTCAGGCCCACATCTACGTCGACGGCACCAAGACCGCCACGGTCGACCTGAAGTCGGCGACGACCCGGTACCGCGACGCCATCTGGACCAAGACCTGGTCCACCAGCGCCAAACACACCATCAAGGTCGTGGTCGTCGGGACCTCGGGCCGTCCCGCCGTCACCACCGACGGCATCGTCTACCTCAAGTAGCACCGCCACGCCTGGCGCCCCGCACCGGTCGGCTCCGGTGCGGGGCGCCTGCGTTCGCGCTGCGGCGCGGGGCGCGGGTCGGTTCCGGGCGGGCCACCGGGGGCAGGGCGCCCTCGGCCGGCGAGTCCACGGCTCCCCGTGGGGGAGATTCGGTCCGAGGACTCGGCGGTCAGCGGAAGATTCCCGTGTGGCCCAGTGAGTAGCGGCCCGGCTGGGGGTAGACCGCGAGGCCGTGGGGGCCGCTGCCGACCTTGATACGGGCGAGCTGGGCGCCGGTGCGGGTGTCGATGGCGTACACCTCGGAGTGGTAGCGGCCCGAGAGCCACAGCACCTTGCCGTCGGCCGAGACACCGCCCATGTCGGGGCTGCCGCCTTGGGGCAGGCGCCACTTCCTGGTCAGTTTCCCCTTCGCGAAGTCGAAGACGGAGACGGTGCCCTCGCCGCGGTTGGAGACGTACATCTCGCGGGAGTCGCGGCTGACGTAGAGACCGTGGGCGCCCTTGCCGGTGGGGAGGAAGGCCGGTTTGCCGAAGGTGTCGCCGTCCAGGACCCACAGCCCATTGGCCACCATGTCGGCGACGTAGAACCTCTTGCCGTCGGGCGAGACCTTCACGTCCTGCGGCATCGCGCCGCTGCGGTCCAGCTTCTGCCGGCCGACGACCTTCATCCCCGCCGTGTCGACCTTGAGCAGTTCGCCGCTGAACTCGCAGGAGACGATGAAGTAGCGGCCGTCCATGGAGAAGTCGGCGTGGTTGACGCCGGCGCAGCTGACCGGGACGGTCTTCGCCACCTTCATGGTGTGCGCGTCGCGGAAGACCAGCTGCCGGTCCTTGGAGGCCATGACGACGGCGTACTTGCCGTCGGGCGTGAAGTAGAGGTTGTAGGGGTCGTGCACGTCGACGGGCTTGCCCGCCTTGCCGGTCCTCGGGTCGATGGGGGTCAGGGAGTTGCCGAGGTCGTTGTTGACCCACAGCGTCCTCAGGTCCCAGGACGGCACGACGTGCTGGGGCTGGCGGCCCACCGGGATGGTCTCGAGGACCTTGTACGTCTTCGGGTCGATGACCGTGACGGTGTTGGAGTTGGTGTTGGGGACGTAGACGCGGGAGGGGAAGTCCTTGACCACCGGGGAGAGTCTGCCCGGGCGGTCGGCGGCGTAGACGTCGGCCGGGTCGAGGACGGGCGGCATGCCGGGCAGTCCGTCGAAGGCCTGCTGTTTCGGCTCGGGCTGTGCGGGTGCCTTGCTGCCGAGGGCTTCGCCGGTCTGGTGCTTCGCGCCGCCGCCGCTGCAGGCGGGCAGTGCGGTGAGGACGAGGCAGGCGGCGCCGGCGGTCAGGGCCCGGGCGATTCGAGTGGGGTGCATCAGCTCAGCAGCTCCGTGGTCGTGACCGCGTGCAGGCCGCGGCGGTCGAGTTCTTCGAGTACGTCGGGAAGGGCGGTGACCGTGTCCGGGTACCCGAAGTGCAGGCTCACCAGGGAGCCGCCCCGGACCTCGGCCAGGATCTTGCGGGTGACGGCGGGGGCGCCGGGCCGGGTGTGGTCGAGGGAGTCGACGTCGTACGACAGCACGTGCGGGTACCCGGCCGCACGGGCCAGCCGCTGGACCAGCGGGGAGGCGGTCGGGGCGCGCGAGGGGCGGAACCAGGTGCCGATCGAGCCGGTGAGCCGCTTCAGGCGGTCCGCGCAGCCGGTGATCTCGGCGCGGGCGCCGTCCTCC
>NZ_POTZ01000616.1 GCF_003236365.1 Streptomyces sp. NTH33 | reverse complement strand
GGACCGTGTAGCCGTAGGGGCCGGTGCGGTCCAGGGAGAGCGGGCCCTCGTAGACCCAGCGGCCGTCGGGTTCGGGGGCGCCCGTGGGTTTCAGGGAGACGGGCGTGGCGTCGGTGATGCGGTCCTCCTCGTCCACCCGGCCGGAGACGGCCTGCACCTCCACGTCGTCCGGGCCGAGGCTGCCCAGGCCCACGCGCACCCGCAGGCCGAGGGTGGTGCCGAGTTCGGCGGTGGCCGTGGAGGGGAGTCCCCCCGTGCGTTCGGCGACGGGGGAGGCGGTCTCCACGTGGTCCACCGTCACCTCGTGCCAGGCACCGCGCACCCGCGCCTTCCACCGCGCGAGCTCGCGCGCCGCGTCCGGGTCCAGGGCGCGGTGGGCGTGGGCAGCGGGGGCGTAGAGCCGCTCGACGTACTCGCGGACCATGCGGCCCGCCAGCACCTTCGGGCCGAGCAGCGTCAGGGTCTGGCGGACCATCTCGATCCACCGGTCGGGCAGCCCGTCCCGGCCGCGCTCGTAGAAGCGGGGTGCGACCCGCTGCTCCAGCAGGTCGTACAGCGCGGCGGCCTCGATGTCGTCGCGGTGGTCGGGGTCGTAGCCGGTACCGTCCGCGGTGGGGATGGCCCAGCCGAAGTCGGGCTGGTACCACTCGTCCCACCAGCCGTCCAGGACGGAGAGGTTGAGGCAGCCGTTGAGCGCGGCCTTCATGCCGGACGTGCCGCACGCCTCCAGCGGGCGCAGCGGGTTGTTCAGCCAGACGTCGCAGCCGTGGTACAGCTTCTGCGCCATCGCCATGCCGTAGTCCGGCAGGAAGGCGATCCGGTGGCGCACCCGCGGGTCGTCGGCGAAGCGGACCAGCTCCTGGATGAGCCGCTTGCCGCCCTCGTCGGCCGGGTGCGCCTTGCCCGCGACCACGATCTGGACCGGCCGCTCGGGGTGCAGCAGGAGGTCCATCAGCCGGTCGCGGTCGCGCAGCATCAGCGTCAGGCGCTTGTACGACGGCACCCGGCGCGCGAAGCCGATCGTCAGCACGTCGGGGTCGAACACGCCGTCGATCCAGCCCAGCTCGGCCGCACCCGCGCCGCGCTGCCGCCAGGAGGCCCGCAGCCGATCGCGCACCTCGGTGACCAGTTGCTCGCGCAGGTCGCGGCGCAGGTCCCAGACGTCCTGGTCGGAGATGTCGGCGACGGCGTCCCAGCGTTCGGAGCCGCCCGTGGTCAGCGCGTCCTCGGTGCGGTGGGCGCCGACCTGCCGGGCGCCGAGCCGGAAGACCTCCGGGGCCACCCAGGTCGGGGCGTGCACACCGTTGGTCACGGAGGTGATCGGCACCTCCTCGGGGTCGAATCCCGGCCACAGCCCGGCGAACATCTCCCGGCTGACCGTTCCGTGCAGCAGCGAGACGCCGTTGGCGCGCTGGGCCAGCCTGAGACCCATCACCGCCATGTTGAACAGGTTCGGCTCGCCGCCGGGGTACGTCTCCATGCCCAGCCGGAGGATTCGCTCGACGTCGATGCGCGGCAGCTCGGCGCCGGGCCCGAAGTGGCGGGCGACCAGCTCCCGGTCGAAGCGGTCGATGCCGGCCGGAACGGGCGTGTGCGTGGTGAAGACCGTACCCGCGCGCACCGACTCCAGTCCCGCGTCGAAGTCCATCCCCCGGTCACACAGCTCGGCGATGCGCTCCAGGCCGAGGAAGCCCGCGTGGCCCTCGTTGGTGTGGAACACCTCGGGGTCGGGGTGGCCGGTGAGCCGGCAGTACGTCCGTACCGCCCGCACCCCTCCTATGCCCAGCAGCATCTCCTGCAGCAGCCGGTGCTCGCTGCCGCCGCCGTAGAGCCGGTCGGTCACCCCGCGCTCGCCGAGGTCGTTCTCCTCGACGTCGGAGTCCAGCATCAGCAGCGGAATCCGGCCGACCTGGGCCACCCAGATCCGGGCGTGCAGGGCCTTGCCGCCGGGCAGCGCCAGCGAGACCCGTGCCGGGGTGCCGTCGGCCTTCTTCAGCAGGGTGACGGGCAGCTCGTTGGGGTCGAGGACCGGGTAGTGCTCCTGCTGCCAGCCGTCCCGGGACAGGGTCTGCCGGAAGTAGCCGTGCCGGTACAGCAGCCCGACCCCGATCAGCGGTACGCCGAGGTCGCTGGCCGCCTTCAGATGGTCGCCGGCGAGGATGCCGAGGCCGCCGGAGTACTGCGGCAGCGCGGCCGTGATGCCGAACTCGGGCGAGAAGTACGCGACGGCGGCGGGCAGGCCCGCCGGCCGGCCCTGGTACCAGCGGTCGCCGGTCACGTAGTCGTGCAGGTCGTCGGCGACGGCGGTCAGCCGGCGCAGGAAGCGGCGGTCCCCGGCCAGCTCGGCCAGCCGTGCCGGAGACACGCTGCCGAGCAGGCGTACGGGGTCGCCGCCCGAGGAGGCCCAGCGTTCGGGGTCGACGGACTGGAAGAGGTCACGGGTCTCGGCGTGCCAGGACCAGCGCAGGTTGCGGGCCAGCTCATGGAGCGGGCGCAGGGGCTCGGGGAGAACGGGACGGACGGTGAACCGACGGATCGCCTTCACTTGCCACCTCGGCGCGTTCGCTGGATGGACGCACTGCGCTGTGCGCCCCGTCACTGAAAACCGTACCGGTCCGGGAGCGGCCGCCGCTGGGTGTGGACACCGCCGGGCGCCGCCGTGCCCGGAAGGGACCGGGTCGGTGCCCGGAAGAGACCGGGTCGGGGCCGGTCCCTTCCGTGTCCGGACCGGGCCGGTCTTGTGCGTCGGCATACGCGCGAGTAGTTAACAAAGTGCCGGATTGCTCACCCGAATAGGGTGGGAAGGCTCCTCCGGTACACCCGACAGGTAGAACACGCAGGACCCACCTCCCCACAGACATCCGCCCACACCCTCGTTGACGCGGACAGGAGCGGTCATGCCCGCCAAGCACCACTCGGCAGCACCAACGACAACCAGCACGAGCGGCGCAAGCCGCACAGGCAGCGCAGGCGGGGCCCCCGGCAGGCCCGGCGCCGACGCGCCACCCGGGCACCGGCCCCACGACCCCGGCCGGCGGAGCGCACCGCCATCGGAACGGTCCTCCTCGAGCGGAACCACCGCCGTGGGCCGGATCCCCGTCCTCGACGTCCGTCCGGTCGTCCAGCGGGGCCGCAGGCCCGCCAAGGCGGTGACCGGGGAGTCGTTCCAGATCTCGGCCACCGTCTTCCGCGAGGGCCACGACGCGGTGGCCGCGAACGTGGTCCTGCGCGATCCGGCGGGCCGTCCCGGCCCCTGGACGCCGATGCGCGAGCTGGCTCCCGGCACCGA
>NZ_POTZ01000615.1 GCF_003236365.1 Streptomyces sp. NTH33 | reverse complement strand
GGCTACGGCTACCCCCAGCAGCCGGGCTACCCGGGCGCCCCCGGTCCCCGCCTCGCGTCCATGGGCCGCCGCCTGGGTGCCCGTCTGATCGACGGCTGCATCTACTTCTTCGTGTACATCATCATCGCCTTCGCAGGCGCCGCCGGCTCTGTCAGTGCGTTCCAGGACTGCGACCCGAACGCCGCCGACTACGACACCTGCATGAACAACGCCGGCTCCGACTTCGTGGCCAAGTTCGGCGCGATGATCGGCTTTCTCGTGCTCATCGGCCTGCTCTACGAGTGGCTGATGGTCGGCCTGGTGGGCCGCACCCTGGGCAAGATGGCCGTCGGCCTGCATGTGGTGAACGCCGAGACGGGCGGCAAGCCGGGGCTGGGCAAGTCGTTCATCCGCTGGATCATCCCGCTCGTGGGCGGGTTCGTCTGCGGTATCGGCCAGCTCCTGGTCTACCTGTCCCCGTTCTGGGACAAGTCCGGCCGTCAGCAGGGTTGGCACGACAAGGCCGCCGGCACGATGGTCGTCCAGAACTGACGAACGCCGCGCGAAGAATGTGGCCTCCGGCTCTCTGCGCAGAGAGCCGGAGGCCACACCCCCGGTGGCGCGCGAGCCGGTCAGTGGAAGAAGTGCCGGGTCCCGGTGAAGTACATGGTGACGCCCGCCTTCCGCGCGGCCTCGACGACCTGCTCGTCACGGATCGAGCCACCCGGCTGGACGATCGCCTTCACACCCGCCGCGATCAGGATCTCGGGGCCGTCGGGGAAGGGAAAGAACGCGTCGGAGGCCGCGTAGGAGCCGCGGGCCCGCTCCTCGCCGGCCCGCTCGACCGCCAGTTTGCAGGAGTCGACGCGGTTGACCTGGCCCATGCCGACGCCGACCGAGGCGCCGTCCTTGGCGAGCAGGATCGCGTTGGACTTCACCGCGCGGCAGGCCCTCCAGGCGAAGGCGAGCTGCGCGAGCCCGTCGGCGTCGAGCGCCTCGCCGCTGGCGAGGGTCCAGTTGGCCGGGTCGTCGCCGTCGGCCTGGAGCCGGTCGGTGACCTGGAGCAGCACACCGCCGTCGACGGCCTTGACCTCGACGGGGTTCGCCGGGCCGTTCGGGGCCTTGAG
This sequence comes from Streptomyces sp. NTH33, assembly GCF_003236365.1. GTDB lineage: Bacteria > Actinomycetota > Actinomycetes > Streptomycetales > Streptomycetaceae > Streptomyces. Next base: position 2,187 of record NZ_POTZ01000615.1, on the reverse strand, counting down.
GACGCGGATGTTCTTCTTCCGGGTGAGGGTCTTTAGGGCCCCCTCCTCATAGTCGGGCGCGACGATGACCTCGGTGAAGATCTCGGCGACCTGCTCGGCCATCTCCTTGCTGACCGGCCGGTTCACGGCGATCACGCCGCCGAAGGCGGACAGCGGGTCGCAGGCGTGCGCCTTGCGGTGCGCCTCGGCGACGTCCGCGCCGATCGCGATGCCGCACGGGTTGGCGTGCTTGATGATCGCCACGCACGGCTCGTCGTGGTCGTACGCGGCACGGCGGGCGGCGTCCGTGTCCGTGTAGTTGTTGTACGACATCTCCTTGCCGTGCAGCTGCTCGGCCTGCGCGAGACCGGCGCCGCCGGCGTCGAGGTAGAGCGCGGCCGGCTGGTGCGGGTTCTCGCCGTAGCGCAGGGTGTGCGCGCGCTCCCAGGTGGCGCCGAGGAAGTCGGGGAATTCCCCCGCGGCGGAGCCGCTGTCGGATGCGGCGTCGACGGGGGCGTACTCGGACGCGAACCAGGAGGCGACCGCGACGTCGTAGGCGGCCGTGTGCTGGAAGGCCTCGGCGGCCAGGCGCTTGCGGGCGGCGAGGTCGAAGCCGCCGGAGGCGACCGCGGCGAGGACGTCGGCGTACCGCTCCGGGCTGGTGACGACCGCGACCGACGGGTGGTTCTTGGCGGCGGCGCGGACCATGGAGGGGCCGCCGATGTCGATCTGCTCGACGCACTCGTCGGGCGAGGCGCCGGAGGCGACGGTCTCGCGGAACGGGTAGAGGTTGACCACGACCAGGTCGAACGGCTCGACGCCCAGCTCCCGCAGCTGCCGCTGGTGGTCCTCCAGACGCAGGTCGGCGAGGATGCCGGCGTGCACCCTGGGGTGCAGGGTCTTGACCCGGCCGTCCAGGCACTCGGGGAAGCCGGTGAGGTCCTCGACCTTGGTGACGGGCACGCCGGCCGCGGCGATCCGCCCGGCGGTGGAGCCGGTGGAGACGAGTTCGACGCCGGCCTCGTGCAGCCCGCGCGCGAGCTCCTCCAGGCCGGTCTTGTCGTAGACGCTGACGAGCGCGCGCCGGATGGGCCGCTTGTTGCTCTCGGCGGTCACTGGATAACTACCTTTCGTCCCTCGATGCGATAGCCGTTGCGGGCGAGCCGCCCCACGACCTCGACGAGCAGCCTTCGCTCGACTTCCTTGATGCGCTCGTGCAGCGCGCTCTCGTCGTCCTCGTCCCGGACCTCGACCACGCCCTGGGCGATGATCGGGCCGGTGTCGACGCCGTCGTCGACGAAGTGGACGGTGCAGCCGGTGACCCTGGCGCCGTACGCGAGCGCGTCCCGCACGCCGTGGGCCCCGGGAAAGCTGGGCAGCAGGGCGGGGTGCGTGTTGACGAACCGCCCGCCGAAGCGCGCGAGGAACTCCTTCCCCACGATCCTCATGAACCCGGCGGACACCACCAGGTCGGGCTCGTGGGCGGCGACGGTCTCCGCCAGCGCCGCGTCCCACTCCTCGCGCGTGCCGTAGTCCTTGACCTTCCGCACGAAGGTCGGCAGCCCGGCGCGCTCGGCGCGCGCCAGCCCCTCGATGCCGTCGCGGTCGGCGCCCACGGCGACGATCCGGGCGCCGTACGCCTCGGCGCCGGTCTCGGCGATCGCGTCGAGGAGCGCCTGCAGATTGGTGCCGGATCCGGAGACCAGCACGACGAGGCGCTTGGCCACGGGCTTGGCGGCCACGGTGGGGCCCTTTCTCGGGGAAGCTGTTTTGTATGGTCGTACGAATGCTTCGCGCCCCCGGATACGGGGAAGCCTACGAAGCGGCCGACCGTCAGCAACGATACCGGCACAGCCGACCGGCCCCCATGGGACGGGGGCGTGGCCGGAAGGTAGCGTCAGGGGGGAGCTGGTACGGGAACGCACCGCCCGCACCGTGCGTTCACGGAATGACGGACCCCCGTCCCGGGGCGTGCGGTGCCCTCCGGGGTGTACCGGACGATGTACCGGACGTGCCAGATCAGTCGTGACTCACCAAGGGGAAGACGCTCACTTGATGCCGGACCGCAGCCTGCGACTCCTCACGCTCCCTCCGCAGTCGGCGCAGGGAGGGCGGCGCGGTGCCGTGCTGCTGAGGGAGCGCCCCTCCTCGCAGCCGGACGCTCCCTCGGACGGGCGGAGCGGCGGCACGGGCGGCGCGGCCCCGGAC
>NZ_POTZ01000614.1 GCF_003236365.1 Streptomyces sp. NTH33 | reverse complement strand
CTACTAGGCACCCGGTGCCGTCGGCTCCCCCGCCCGTCACCGGGTGCCTAGTAGCACTCCTGCTTACCCGTCACCAGCGACATCTTCAGGCCGCTGAGCCTGAAGGTTCCGGCAGTGGTCGCCCATGCCGTCTGCTTCACGTCGGTCAGGATGGCCGTGTCGGCCTGCTGGGCGAACCCGAAGGGGCTGGCCTGCTCATTGCCGCCCTTCATGCCCGGCCCCTTGCCGGCGTCCTTGGCCGCAACACCGATGTCGATGTTGTTGAATGTGGCGTTGGCCTGCAGGTCGGCGACGTCGATGTAGAGGTTGTCAGCCGTAACCGGCGTCTTGCCACCGCCCGCCTTCAGAATCAGGCTCACGTTGCCGAAGAGGGTAGGGGTGACAACCGACTGGCACATGTTGTTGATCGTGGCCGTCTTGAACGCCGAGACGGCGACCGGGTGATGCTCGTCCTTGGTGCCGTCGAGGCTCTTCCCCGAGTCGACCGCGCCGTACTGGGCGAACCCCTTGCCTTCCAGCCTGTCGGCCGTCACCTTGAACGACTGGCCCGACACGCTGAACGACGCGGCGAGGGCACCCTGCGCCAGGGCCACGCCTATCGCCGCAGTGGCGGCCACGCTGGGCACCATGACCACAGCGAACCGCTTCCATCTGGTCCCGCCACGCACTTGGGACTCCATGTTTCCTCCTTCTCGGACGTACATCTCCTGTCTTCGGCTCACCGCCGGTCGGCGGCTCGGCCGGGCAGGGATGGGAGAAGTGCTACGCCCTCGGGAAGGAGAGCGCCCGCGCTCGGTGGCGCGAACCGCGCCCGAATCACCGGCGATCACCCCCGAGCGACAACCACTGGTCGCGCCTGACACGCATCACGCACAACCCTGCTGGACAGGCTTCGCCGTACAGCGAAGACCCCCCTGTCCAAGGGACGGCGCTACTGCCGCCGTCCCTGCTCGGTGGGGACCCCGGGCATCCCGCGTCCCGACCGGCTGCCGGGCTTACGGGAACGGACCGAGCGTCGCCGATCGTGGTGCATTCTCGCCGCCCGCACAAGGGGGTTCGTTACTCGCTAGTAACGGCCGGGTAGCCGGGACACGACTCACCGGCTCCGGATGGCGACACTCGGTGGCAACTCGGGGCAGAACAAAACGGTTGATCCCTGGACAGAGCCAGGCGGAAGCATGTCTTCGACTTACTCCCAGTAACAGCGGCCGCGATTACCAAGTTTTGGTAAAGCGCGGCCGCACTGGGAGCTCGTCGGCCAATCTTTCACGCGGGCATCACACGCCCTGGCGTTTAACGACTGGTCACTGCAAGGGCCTTGGTCCGGACCGGCCCTCGGGCCGGAGCCCGGCCGGGGCTCAGAACAGCGCCCGCGCCAACGCCCGGCGCGCCGCCGTCACCCGCGGATCCTCGGCCCCGACGACCTCGAAGAGCTCCAACAGCCTCAGCCGCGCCGCGTCCCGGTCCTCACCGGCGGTGCGCCGCACGGCCTCGACGAGCCGGCCGAACGCGTCCTCGACGTGCCCGCCCACCAGGTCCAGGTCGGCGGCGACGATCTGAGCCTGCACGTCGGCCGGCTTCTCGGCCGCCTCCTTGCGCACCCGCTGCGGGTCCGCACCCTGCACCCGCTGAAGCAACTCGGCCTGGGCTAGGCCCAGTTTGGCCTCCGGGTGGGCCGGGTCGTCGGCCAGTACGTTCTTGTACGCCTGGACGGCGCCGCCCAGGTCGCCGGCGTCCAGGGCCTGCGCGGCCGCGTTCAGCAGCGCGTCGTACGGACCGGCCGGGACCTGCGGGGTCTGCGAGGCCGCCCGGCCGCCCGGCTCGGCGTCCGGGTCGACGGTCAGACCGGTCAGGCCGAAGCGCTGCTCGGCAACCTGCACCAGCTGGTCCAGCGTCTGCCGGATCTGCTCCTCGCCCGCGGCCCCCTGGAACAGGGGCAGGGCCTGACCCGCGACCACCGCGAAGACCGCGGGGATCCCCTGGATCCCGAACTGCTGCATCAGCAGCTGGTTGGCGTCGACGTCGACCTTGGCGAGGAGGAAGCGTCCGTCGTACTCGACGGCCAACCGCTCCAGGACCGGGCCCAGCTGCTTGCAGGGCTGGCACCACTCGGCCCAGAAGTCGATGACGACGGGCACCTCGGCCGAGCGCTGCAGGACGTCGCGCTCGAACGTGGCCTCACTGACGTCGATGACGAGATCGGCCGGGGAGACCGCCCCCGCGCCGCCCTCCCTGGCCGCTTGCGCGCGTGCCTGCTCCGCCTTCGCCTTGGCCTCCTGGGCCGCCTTCACCGCGGCGAGGTCGACGACTCCGCTCATGGACATGTTCCGTGGCTGCATGCGTCTATCCTCCCCCGTTCCCCGCCCTTGAGTGAAAACGGCCGTGAAAGCCGGACCGTGCCGGGCGCCCGGTCCCCACCGGGCGCCCTGTGGTCATCGCTGTGGTCATCGCTCGAACGTGGACCTCCGTCCACACTTTCGATACGACCCGTAGCGTAATGGCGCCGGGCGTCTCCGCGGAACCCCACCCCGGTGATCTCCCTCACGAGCGCACTGAATCGGCCGGTTATGGTCATGCCATGCAGAGCCGCACCCGGCCCACCCGTGCCGGCCGCCCGCGCAGCGCCGCCGCGGACGCGGCGATCCTGGCCGCCACCCGGACGGCCCTGGTCGAGCTGGGCTGGTCCAGGCTCACCCTGGGGGACGTGGCCGCCCGGGCAGGGGTCGCCAAGACGACGCTGTACCGCCGCTGGGCGGGCAAGAACGAACTCGTCGTCGACGCCGTCGCCGAGCTCTTCGACGAACTCCGCCTCCCCGACCGCGGCAGTCTCGCCGCCGACATCGAGGGCGTGGTCCTGCAGTTCGCGGCGATCCTGGCCCGCCCGGAGGCCAGGAGCGGCCTGATGGCGGTGGTCGCCGAGTCCACCCGCGACGAGGCCCTGCGGGAACGCATCCGCACCTCCATCGTCGACCGCCAGAAACGCCTGGTCCTGGAAGGTCGCGCCCGCGCCCAGTCCCGCGGCGAACTCCCCCCGGAACCGGCCCCGGAAGAAGCCGACCGCACAGCCGACCTGATCTTCGACATGGTCGCGGGCGCGGTGGTCCACCGCACCCTGGTCAGCGCGGAACCGGCGGACGAGGAGTGGGTACGGAGCTTTGTCCGGGTTCTTGTGACGGGGCTGGCGACACCCGGCCCGTCCGGCATGTGAGGACGAGGCCGTTCAGGTCGGTCCAGGTCGACGAGGGTCCAGGAGGCGGAGCCCCCTGGCGGGGCCGAAGGGGCGGAGCCCCTGGGGCTGGGAC
>NZ_POTZ01000613.1 GCF_003236365.1 Streptomyces sp. NTH33 | reverse complement strand
CGCCAGAAGCGGTCGAAGACGTAGGGGAGGTCGTCGGCGGGGATGCCGGGGCCGTGGTCGCGGACGGTGAGGGCGCCCCGTTCGAGGACGACCTCGATCGTGCCGCCCTCGGGACTGAACTTCACCGCGTTGTCGAGGATGTTGACGATCGCCCGCTCCAGCGCGGACGGCTCCGCCCGTACGTACCAGGGGTCCAGGTCCGCCGTGATGGTCAGCTCCGGGCCGCGCAGCCGGGCCCGGCGCAGCGCCGCCTCCGCGGTGTCGTGGAAGGCGACGACCTGGACCCGTTCGCCCCGCTGCCCCTCCGAGCGGGACAGCTCCTGCAGGTCGCCGATCAGGGAGGCCAGCTCGGTCATCTGGGCCTTGACCGAGGCGAGCAGCGCCTTGCGGTCGGCCTCGGGGAGCGGGCGGCCGGTCTCCTCGCTGCGGGTGAGGAGCTCGATGTTCGTACGGAGCGAGGTCAGCGGGGTGCGCAGTTCGTGGCCGGCGTCCGCGATGAGCTGCTGCTGCAGGTCGCGGGAGCTGGCGAGGGCCGAGGTCATGGAGTTGAACGAGCGGGACAGGCGGGCGATCTCGTCCTCGCTGTCGTCCTCCACGGGGATGCGGATCGTCAGGTCCTCGGTGCGGGCCACGTGTTCCACCGCCTCGGTGAGCCGGTCCACCGGGCGCAGACCGGCGCGGGCGACCGCGAGGCCCGCGGCGCCCGCGCCGAAGACCCCTATGCCGGAGACGAGCAGGAGCAGCAGGGCCAGGTCGTCGAGGGTGGCCTCGGTGTCCTCGAGGGAGAGGCCGAGCATGAAGGCGATGCCCGGGTAGGCGGCGGGGTCGGGGCCGGGGCCCGTCGGGACGGCGACGGTCAGCACGCGGACCCTGTTGCCCCGTGCGTCGGTGGTGGTGTGGAAGGTGCGCTTGTGCACGTCCGGGTCGGCCGCCACCTTCCGGTCCAGGCCCGTGACCTTGACCACATCCGGGGACCGGCCGTCCACGCAGAACTTGCCCTGCGCCGTCACCAGCTGCACGTAGAGGAACGAGCGCTGCATGTCGCCCGGCGAGTGGTCCGTCGTCTGCGCGCAGTCGGCGGCCATCGCCGACGCCGTGGCGGCCGTCACCCTGCCGTAGCTCGCCAGCCGGCTGTCGACCTCGTCGTACAGCTTGCCCTGCACGATGAACCAGCAGGTGACCGAGACCGCCGCCACCGCGAACGCCACCGCCGCCGCCACCAGCAGCGCCAGGCGGGAACGGATCGGCAGCGAACGGAACCGGCGGACGGCCCTCCTCACTCGGCGCCGCCCTGTCGCAGCACGTACCCGACCCCGCGGACGGTGTGCACCAGACGCGGCTCGCCGTCGGCCTCGGTCTTGCGGCGCAGGTACATGACGTAGACGTCGAGGGAGTTCGACGAGGGCTCGAAGTCGAAGCCCCACACCGCCTTCAGGATCTGCTCACGGGTGAGCACCTGGCGCGGATGGGCCAGGAACATCTCCAGCAGGGTGAACTCCGTGCGGGTCAGCTCCACCCGCCGGCCGCCGCGCGTGACCTCGCGGGTGGCGAGGTCCATGCGCAGGTCGGCGAAGGCGAGGACGTCGCCCCCGTCGGCCGCCCCCGTCACGGCCGCCGCGTACGAGCTGCGGCGCAGCAGCGCCCGGATACGGGCGAACAGCTCGTCCAGCTCGAACGGCTTGACCAGGTAGTCGTCCGCGCCGGCGTCCAGGCCGGTGACCCGGTCGCCGACGGTGTCGCGGGCGGTCAGCATCAGGATGGGGGTGGTGTCGCCGGTGCCGCGGATGCGGCGGGCCGCCGTCAGGCCGTCCATCCGGGGCATCTGGATGTCGAGGACCACCAGGTCGGGCTTGTACGTGCTCGCCCTGTCCAGCGCGTCCGCGCCGTCGACGGCGACCTCGGTGTCGTACCCCTCGAAGGCGAGGCTGCGCTGGAGCGCCTCGCGTACCGCCGGCTCGTCGTCGACGATCAGGATGCGCTGGGGGTCACGGTCGCCATCGGCGGGGCTCATCGGTCGTTGTTCCTCGGGTGACTCGGGCTCGTGGCCGGGCCGGCCAGGCCACGAGCCCGGCCGGCCGGAGGGCGGGACGTTCTCAGCGTCGCATGTTTCCGGGCCGCGGCGTGCGGCCCGGAAACATGCGCGTGCCGTGTCTCATGCCGCCATTGCGGTGAGCTTCCTCAGCGGCACCTTGTGCCGGTGCGGGCGCTCGGCGGAGGTGCGCAGGCCCATCAGCTCGGGGACCGCGACGACCTCGGGGGCGCGGTGCGCCGCCGGGCTGTGGAGTTCCTTCGCGACGGTCAGGGCCTGGGAGAGGCCGCCGGGGGCGGTCGCGTCGATGGTGTCCGTGGTCTCGTGCACAACCTGCTGGATCATGTCGTACTCCTTGCCGTGGTTCCTGCCGCCGCTCAGCTCTGCGAGCCGGAGCGCAACGTGGCCAGGTCGGACTTGACGGTGTTGATCGGGATGGCGAAGCCGAGGCCGACGCTGCCGGCACTGGACGAGTCCGAGCCGGAGGCGGCCGAGTACATCGCCGAGTTGATGCCGATGACGTTGCCGCCCGCGTCGATCAGCGCGCCGCCGGAGTTGCCCGGGTTGAGGGACGCGTCGGTCTGGATCGCCTTGTAGGTGGTGGTGGAGGAGCCGGTGTCGCCGTTGAACTGCCGGCCGCCGAACTCGAACGGCCAGCCTCCGTCGCCCCGTCCCTGCCCTTGGTTCTCGTCGGTCGACACGGTCACGGCCCGGTCGAGGGCGGAGACGATGCCGCTGGTGACGGTGCCGGTCAGCCCCTCGGGGGAGCCGATCGCGACCACCTGGTCGCCGACCGCCACGCCGTCGGAGTCGCCGAGGGCGGCCGCCTTGAGACCGGAGGCGCCGTGGAGCTCGATCAGGGCGAGGTCCTTGGAACTGTCGGTGCCGACGACCCGCGCGGTGTACGAGGTGCCGTCGCCGGCCCGCACCTTGATCGACGAGGCGCCCGCTATGACGTGGTTGTTGGTGACGACCTCGCCGCCGCTGGTGAGGATCACGCCGGAACCGGTGGACGTGCCGTCGGCCAGGGTCGCGGTGATCTCGACGACGCTGGGGCCGGCGGTCCTGGCGATGGCGGCGATGCTGCCCCGCTGGCCGGCGGGCACCACATTGGTGCTGGTGCTGCCGACGGCGACCGTCCTCTGGCCGGTCAGCTCCTGGAAGGCGAAGGCGGTGCCGCCGCCCACGGCCGCGGAGGCGATCGCCACCGCCGCCAGCAGGGCGAGCGGGCCCCGGGAGCGCTTCCTCGACGCGTGCGCGGGAGGCGCGGGGGAGGCGG
>NZ_POTZ01000612.1 GCF_003236365.1 Streptomyces sp. NTH33 | reverse complement strand
GAGCAGCACCATCCACCAGCTGCCGTCGGGAGCCTCCACCAGGTCGGCGTGGCCGGTGTTCTGGATGGAGCGGGCGGTACCGCTGTGGGACAGCAGGGGGTTGGCGGGTGCGCCCTCCCAGGGGCCGCGCGGCGAGCGGCTGCGGGCTATGGACACGCTGTGGCCGCGTTCCGTGCCGCCTTCCGCGATCAGCAGGTACCACCAGTCGCCGATGCGGTAGAGGTGCGGCGCCTCGGGGTACTTGAGGCCGCTGCCCGACCACGTGCCGAAAGACCCCTCCAGCACCTCGCCCTTGACCGGGTCGATCCTGGCCATGTTGATGCCCCCTTCGGGGCCGGAGAAGGCGCACCAGCAGGTGCCGTCCTCCTCCCACGCCAGGTCGGGGTCGATCCCGGACAGGTCGATCCACACCGGGTCGCTCCACGGCCCCTCGGGCCGCTCGGCCGAGACGACGAAGTTGCCGCCACCGTCGACATTGGTGTTGATGACCCAGTAGCGGCCGTCGTGGTGGCGGATCGTGGGGGCGTAGAGACCTCCGGACGCCTTGGCGCCGGGGAGGGGCAGCGGCAGTTGCCCGGGCCGGTCGAGCACGTTGCCGATGTGCTCCCAGTGCACGAGGTCCTTGCTGTGGAAGAGCGGCAGCCCGGGGAAGTACTCGAAGCTGGAGCACACCAGGTAGTAGTCGTCACCGACCCGGCACACGCTCGGATCGGGGTGGAACCCGCTGATCACAGGGTTGTCGTACATATGCACGGAAACGTCTTCCCTTCGAGCCGCCGGGCGCCGTGCAGCGAGTCCAGGCGAGCGTTCGGTTCTCGGTTGTCCGTCTGGTCTGCGGTCCGGGTGCCGCGCCGGTTCGGGGTGGTTCCGTGGGCGGGACGGCGGCCCATGGCGTCGATCACCGCGGGGTGGACCATGGCTTCGGATTGAGGAGAAGGCCACCTGTCTGCACTTCCGCGGGGACCGGACGGTTGTGTCGCCGCCCATCAGGCCATGCCGATCGCGAGGGTCGCCGTCACCACGGCGACGACCCTCGCGATCATCAGGGATGTCTTGGTGCAGGCCTTGTCAGGCGCGGCTCCAGCGTTGGTTGTTGCCGTTCGAGCAGGAGTAGAGCTGGATCAGGGTGCCGTTGGCGGTGCCGCCCCCGACGGCGTCGAGGCAGAGGCCGGACTGGACGCCGACGATGGATCCGTCGGAGTTGAGGCGCCACTTCTGGTTGTCGCCGCCCCAGCAGCTGTAGATCTGGACCTTGGCGCCGTTGCCGGTGCCGGCGGCGTCCAGGCACTTGTTGCCGTAGACCCTGAGCTCGCCGGCGCCGGTGTACGTCCACTGCTGGTTGGTGCCGCTGTGGCAGTCCCACAGCTGGACCTGGGTGCCGTCGGTGGTGCTGCTGCTGGGCACGTCCAGGCAGCGGCCCGAACCGACGCCCTTGATCGTTCCGCCGTCCGCGGGAGGTGTGGTGGAGCCGCCGTTGAGTGCGTTGAGGACGGCGGTGTAGGCAGGCTTCTTGCTGCCGTCGTTGTTGAACAGCAGCGGCGTCTGCTCCGATCGCCAGGAGTCGCTGTCGCGCACACCCCAGACGGTGATGCCGAGGCAGCGCGGGACGGCCAGGCAGTCGTTGACCACGTTGGCGTAGGTCGTGGCCGAGGCGCCCTGGATGTCGAGTTCGGTGATGGCCACGTCGACGCCGAGGGCGGCGAAGTTCTGCAGGGTGGTGCGGAAGTTGCTGTTGTAGGGGCTGCCGCTGTTGAAGTGCGACTGGAAGCCGACGCAGTCGATCGGCACGCCGCGCTGCTTGAAGTCCCGCACCATGGCGTACATGGCCTGGGTCTTGGCCCAGGTCCAGTTCTCGACGTTGTAGTCGTTGTAGCAGAGCTTGGCGGACGGGTCGGCGGCGCGCGCGGTGCGGAAGGCGACCTCGATCCAGTCATTGCCGGTGCGTTGCAGGTTGGAGTCGCGCCGGGCTCCCGAACTGCCGTCGGCGAAGGCCTCGTTCACGACGTCCCACTGTGCGATCTTGCCCTTGTAGTGGCCCATCACGCCGTTGATGTGGTCGATCATCGCCTGGCGCAGTGCGCTGCCGCTGAGGCTCTGCATCCAGCCGGGCTGCTGGGAGTGCCAGGCCAGGGTGTGACCGCGCACCTGCTTGCCGTTCTGCACCGCCCAGTTGTAGACGCGGTCGGCGGCGGTGAAGTTGAACTGGCCCCGCTGCGGTTCGGTGGCGTCGATCTTCATCTCGTTCTCGGCCGTCACCGAGTTGAACTCACGGCCCGCGATCGTCGTGTACGTCGAGTCGCCCAGCTTGCCCGAGGCGATGGCGGTGCCGAAGTAGCGGCCGCTCTGCGCCGCCGCGGCGCCGAGCGTGCTCTCGGCGGCGTGTGCGGTCGGCGGGGAGACCAGTGCGGCGACCACACCGAGGACGCCGGCGACCAGCGCCAACAGCAGAACGCGGACCTTCCGTCGGACAACGGGTCTGGAAAGGGCGTAAGAGCCCATGGCTGTGCCTCCAAGGTAGGAATAACGGATTCACCGGACACCGCGGTCATGGGACCCGGGAGGGTCTCAACCGGCGCGGACGGCGCCCGGTCGGCCGCCGAGTGACGTACGCCGGGCGGCAGCGGTCTCTCGACACAGGCACGGGGGTACTCCATCGCGGCTCAGCCGGGGGGCGTCACGCGGCGTCGCATACCTCTCCGACCGCACGAAGCGTCAGGATGCGTCGGTGCGAGCCTCACCGGAACGAAGAACGGGGTGGCACAGGTGTTTTGGTGCGCGGATCTGTCGTGCAGCTGTGCGCGGCTCTGCCGGGCGGCACAGTCCGCCCGGGACAATGTGGTTCGAAATCTCGACCTACGATCGGTTTACCAGACAGGATGATTGAGGGATTGACGGTGACTCGTCAACCCTCGCGGCGGGAAAAGTTTCTGCTCTTCGTCCGAAACTTTCGAACCCCGGGATCGAGCCGGGCGGATCCCTGGATTGGCGAGCCCTATCGCCAACTTGCGGGGGATTTCCGGTCGGCGCGACAGCTTGTCATGCCCGAAGGGGAGGAACTGTTTGTGGACAGATCGGCGACAGACCTTGACCAGAGGGCCCCGCCTTCCTAGCTTGTGGCGTCACAGAACCGGGATGACTTCGAAACTTTCGAACCTGCCCCCGCCCCCGGCGCGGCCGCTCCGCGGTTCATCGGCGTCACCATCTGCGCCAGCCCCTGGGTGAACGTGACGATCCCGCCCTTGGTCATGGCGTAGTCCAGCAGGTGCGGACTCGGTTTGTACGCCTGCACGGACGTGGTGTTGATGATCGAGGCCCCGGCGCCC
>NZ_POTZ01000611.1 GCF_003236365.1 Streptomyces sp. NTH33 | reverse complement strand
CCCCTTTGGAGGTCCCCCGCACTCCCACCGGCGACGCCGGGGTCGACGCGGCCCTGGAGCGGCTCGGCGACGCCGACCGCCTCACCACGGACGGACACCTTCAGGTGTACGAGGATGTACACCGGGAACTGCGCGACGCGCTCACCGCGCTCGACACCCGTCCGGGACCGCTCGCGCCCCGACCGCCGTACAAGCCGTCGTAGCAGTCGCCGTACCAACCGTCGCACCAACCGCCGTACCAACACAGGAGCTGAACCGAACGTGGCAGGAGTCGCACGCCGCCGTCTGGACGCGGAGCTGGTCCGCCGCAAGCTCGCACGCTCGCGCGAGCACGCCGGCCAGCTGATCGCCGCCGGGCGGGTCACCGTCGGCAAGACCGTCGCGACCAAGCCCGCCACGCAGGTGGAGACCGCCGCCGCCATCGTCGTCGCCGCCGACGACAGCGATCCCGACTACGTCTCCCGGGGCGGCCACAAGCTCGCCGGCGCGCTCGAGGCCTTCCTGCCGCTCGGGCTCGTCGTCGAGGGGCGGCGGGCCCTGGACGCCGGAGCCTCCACCGGAGGCTTCACCGACGTCCTGCTGCGCGCGGGCGCCGCCCACGTCGTCGCCGTCGACGTCGGATACGGACAACTCGCCTGGACTCTCCAGCAGGATGAACGCGTCACCGTCAAGGACCGTACGAACGTACGCGAGTTGACGCTCGAAGCGATCGATGGGGAGCCTGTGGATCTTGTCGTCGGGGATCTGTCCTTCATCCCGCTCGGCCTGGTGCTGCCCGCCCTGGTGCGGTGCGCGAAACCGGACGCCGACCTGGTGATGATGGTCAAGCCGCAGTTCGAGGTGGGGAAGGAACGGCTGGGCAGCGGGGGTGTCGTACGGAGTCCGCAGCTGCGGGCGGAAGCCGTGCGGGGCGTGGCCGGGAAGGCGTGGGAACTGGGACTCGGAGTGCGGGGTGTCACCGCGAGTCCGCTGCCCGGGCCGTCCGGGAACGTCGAGTACTTTCTGTGGCTGCGTGCCGGGGCGCCCGCCCTGGACCCGGCCGACGTTGACCGTGCAGTGGCGGAGGGGCCGCGTTGACACAGACCCGAGCACGAACCGTTTTCCTGCTGGCCCACACCGGCCGGCCGGCCGCCATCCGCAGCGCCGAGCTCGTGGTCAAGGGGCTGCTGCGCTCCGGGATCGGCGTACGCGCCCTGGAGGCCGAGGCGCGCGACCTGCCGCTGCCGGACGAGGTCGACCTGGTCAAGGAGGCCACCCCGCAGTCCCTGGACGGGTGCGAACTGCTCATCGTGCTCGGCGGCGACGGCACGCTGCTGCGCGGCGCGGAGTTCGGCCGGGCCTCCGGGGTGCCGATGCTCGGGGTGAACCTCGGGCGGGTCGGGTTCCTCGCCGAGGCCGAGCGGGACGACCTGGACAAGGTCGTCGACCGGGTGGTCAGCAAGGCGTACGAGGTCGAGGAGCGCATGACCGTCGACGTGGTCGTGCACCGCAACGGCGACATCGTGCACACCGACTGGGCGCTGAACGAGGCCGCCGTGCAGAAGGTGTCCGCCGAGCGGATGCTGGAGGTCGTGCTCGAGATCGACGGACGGCCGGTGACGGGGTTCGGCTGCGACGGCATCGTGTGCGCCACCCCCACCGGGTCGACCGCGTACGCCTTCTCCGCCGGGGGGCCCGTGGTGTGGCCGGAGGTGGAGGCGCTGCTGATCAACACCGTCCAGGAGTTCGACCACCACTGGATCGTGCCCATCGACGACTGCTTCCGGATGGTCGCGACGGTCCGTCGCGAGTGGCGGGGCCTGTCCGGTGGGGGCCGGGTGTGGCCCGCCGTCCAGGAGTTCTTCGCGGAGCTCACCGAACGGAGTTGAACGGAGGTGGGGCGGCCGTGCACGAGTTGTCGATCGCGACCGCGATCGTGGAGCGGACCGAGGAGCTCGCCCGTGCCGAGGGGACGGACAGCGTCTCGGCGGTGACGGTGCGGGTGGGCGAGCTGGCCGGTGTCGTACCCGACGCCCTGAGCTTCGCCTTCGAGATGGCCCGGGAGGGCACCGCGCTGGCCGGGGCCCGGCTCGTGGTCGAGCAGGTGACCGCGCACGCGTACTGCGTGCCGTGCGACCAGGAGTTCCCGGTGGGCATGCCCCCGTTCTTCTGGTGCCCGCACTGCGACCGGCCCTCGCAGGACCTGCGCAGCGGGCGGGAGTTGGAGATCACCGGGATCGAACCCGGGCCGGTTCCGGCCTGACCGGCCGCCCGGACGCGTACGGCCCCGCCGGTGCCCGGAGCACCGGCGGGGCCGTCGTGCGGACGGTCAGCAGATGCGCGGCAGTTGCTCGCCGAGCGGCAGGTCGACGACGCGGGTGCCGCCGAGTCCGGTGGCGACCACGACCATGCCGGGGTGGTCGGCGACGCACTCGCCGATCAGCGTGGCACCGCCGCCCTGCGGGTGGGCGCGCATCGCCGCCAGGACGGCCTCGGCCTCCGCGGGGGGTACGAAGGCGACGAGGCGGCCCTCGTTGGCGACGTACAGCGGGTCCAGGCCCAGGAAACCGCAGGCGCCCGCGACCGCCTCCGGGACGGGGATGGCCCGCTCGTGCAGCCGGACGCCGGTGCCGGAGGCGCGGGCGATCTCGTTGAGGGAGGCGGCGAGCCCGCCCCGGGTGGGGTCGCGCAGCACGTGGATGTCCGGGGTGACGGCCAGCATGGCCGCCACCAGGTCGGCCAGCGGCGCGGTGTCGCTGGCGACCTCGACGCCGAACTCCAGGCCCTCCCGCACGCTCATGATGGCCACGCCGTGCAGGCCGATCGGGCCGCTGACGATGACGGCGTCGCCCGGCCGGGCCCGCTGCGGACGGATGTCCACGCCCTCGGGGACGAGGCCGACGCCGGCGGTGGTGACGTACACGCCGTCGCCGTGTCCGGCCTCCACGACCTTGGTGTCGCCGGTGGCCACGGTGACGCCGGCGGCCTCGGCCGCCGCGCCCATGGCCCGTGCGACCCGGTCGACCACGGCCAGCTCCACGCCCTCCTCCAGGACGAAGGCCGCGGAGAGGTAGGCGGGCCGGGCGCCGCTCATCGCCAGGTCGTTGACGGTGCCGTTGACCGCCAGGTCGCCCAGGCTGCCGCCCGGGAAGAACAGCGGCCTGACGACGTAGGAGTCGGTGGAGAACGCCAGCCGGGCGCCGCCGAGGTGGAGGACGGCGGAGTCGCCCATGGCGGCGAGGACGGGGTTGCCGTAGGCCGGGGCGAAGACGTCCTGGATCAGTTCGGCGGACAGGGCGCCGCCTCCGCCGTGGCCCATCACCACGACGGGCTGGTCGCGCAGGGGGGCGGGGCAGGTCCAGTTCGCGGGGT
>NZ_POTZ01000610.1 GCF_003236365.1 Streptomyces sp. NTH33 | reverse complement strand
TCCCTGGCCCGCGCCCGCGACATCTTCGGCCCGCCCCCGGCGATCGCCGAACTGGAGACGGAACTGGCGGAGGCGATCGCGGCCCGGCCGGCCGCCGCCGGGGAGAGCGCGGGCGACGGCACCCTCGCCCGCGCCGCGGCCGCCTACCTCTTCGAGGAGCTGACGAGTGGCCCCGACGGCTTCGTCGTCAGCGCCGCCACCCGCACGCTGCTCGACAAGTTCCGCCGCACGGTGGGCAGTTCCGCCTACGACGAGGACCTGGCCGCGCTCGACGACCTCGCCGCGCGCCACCAGCTGGCCGGGGCGTGGCTGTCGGCGTACGTCACCTCCACCGGCACCGGGATCTCCGCCGGGGACCTGGCCGAGGCGGTGGCCGCCGAACTCTGCCCCGACCTGCCCCGCTACGAGTCCGAGGCGTCCCCGGTGACCACGGCCGAGGGCCTGCTCGGCACCCACCCGCGCATCACGGGCCGCGCGCTCACCCTGCGGATCGACGAGTTCCTGGCCCGCACGAGCCGCTTCCAGGAGCGGGAGGTGCCCGCCTTCCGCGCCTACCAGCGCCGCCGCACCGCCCTGGTGGACGCCGAGCGCGCCCGGCTGCGCCTGGACGACCACCGTCCGCGCTCCATGGCGGCGTTCGTGCGCAACCGGCTCATCGACGAGGTCTACCTGCCCCTCATCGGCGACAGCCTCGCCCGCCAGCTCGGCACCGCGGGCGAGACCAAGCGCACCGACACCGGCGGCCTGCTGCTGCTCGTCTCACCGCCCGGCTACGGCAAGACCACGCTCATGGAGTACGTCGCCGACCGCCTCGGCCTGATGCTGGTCAAGGTCAGCGGCCCGGCCCTCGGCCACGCCGTCACCTCGCTGGACCCGGCCGAGGCCCCCAACGCCACCGCCCGCCAGGAGATCGAGAAGATCAACTTCGCGCTGGCGGCGGGCAACAACACCCTGCTGCTCCTGGACGACATCCAGCACACCTCGCCGGAGCTGCTGCAGAAGTTCATCCCGCTGTGCGACGCCACCCGCCGCGTCGACGGTGTGTGGAACGGCGAGGCGCGCACCTACGACCTGCGCGGCAAGCGCTTCGCCGTCTGCATGACCGGCAACCCCTACACCGAGTCCGGCGACCGCTTCCGCGTCCCGGACATGCTCGCCAACCGCGCCGACGTCTGGAACCTCGGTGACGTACTGACCGGCAAGGAGGACGTCTTCGCGCTCAGCTTCCTGGAGAACGCGCTCACCGCGAACCCGGTGCTCGCCCCGCTGGCCGGCCGCGACCGCCGCGACCTGGACCTGCTGCTCCGGCTCGCCGCCGGCGACCCCGCGGCCCGCGCCGACCGGCTCGTCCACCCCTACGCGCCCGCCGAGGTGGAGCAGATCGTCGCCGTACTGCGGCACCTGCTCACCGCCCGCGAGACGGTCCTCGCGGTCAACGCCGCCTACATCGCCTCCGCCGCCCAGTCCGAGACGACGCGCACCGAGCCGTCGTTCCGGCTGCAGGGCTCCTACCGCACCATGAACAAGATCGCCCAGCGGCTGCGGCCCGTCATGAACAGCGCCGAACTCTCCGCCGTCCTGGACGACCACTTCACCGCGGAGGCCCAGACCCTCACCACAGGAGCCGAGGCCAACCTGCTGAAACTGGCCGAACTGCGCGGCACCCTGACCCCCGGACAGGCCGACCGCTGGGCCGGGCTGAAGTCCGCCCACGCCCGCGCCCAGGCCCTCGGCGGCCCCACCGACGACCCCCTCACCCGGGCGACGGCCGCCCTCGCCCTGCTGGCCGACCGGATGGGTGCCATCGAGGCGGCCCTCACCGGATCCACCACCTCCCGGGCCCGGCACGCGGCCGACCGCAAGGACCACAGGAACCACAGGGATCACAAGGACCACAGGGATCACAAGGACCACAGGGACTACAGGGACTACAGGGACCACAGGGAGGAGCAGTGACGACCATGACGACGCTCACGGCCGCGATGACAGGGATGACGCCCTTCCTGGTCCCGCTCACCACCGCGACGCTGATCGTGGCGGCCCGCACGGCCGTGCTGGTCCGCCGCGACCGCCGCCGGGCCCACGCCTACCGCGGCCCGTGGCCGCCACCACCGCGACGCTGATCGTGGCGGCCCGCACGGCCGTGCTGGTCCGCCGCGACCGCCGCCGGGCCCACGCCTACCGCGGCCCGTGGCCGCCCGAGGACGCCTGAGGACGCCTGAGGACAACTGGGGACGACTGAGGACGACTGAACGACGCCGCCCCGGACACCGGCCGAGCGACCGGTGTCCGGGGGCGGACGGACAACAGGGGAGAGGGCGACGTCAGCGCGCTCGCGCCGGCCGGCCCGTCACCGCGCCCGGGGCGGTGAGCAGCGGGGCCAGCGCACCGGTGCGCAACCGCCGTACGAAGGACACGGCGAGCAGGCGCGCCGCGAGGAGGACGAGCAGGGCGACGACGGTGCCCACCAGGGCGCCGACGGCGACGTCGTGGGGGTAGTGGGCGCCGACGTACACCCGTGAGGCGCCCATCACCGCCGCCGCGAGCAGGGCGATGGACCCGATCCACCGGCTGACGACCAGCAGCGCCACCGCGAAGGCGAAGGCGACCGTGGTGTGGTTGCTGGGGAAGGCGTAGTCGTCCACGGGGGGACACGCCTCGATGAGGAAGTCCTTGGGCAGGGCCCGGCAGGGGCGCGGCTCCTGGAACACGTTCTTGATCCCGCTGTTGGCGACGTACGCGATGACGACGGCGAACGGCGTGGCCAGTACGGCGGCCATGACCGCGTTCCCCTGGTGCCGGGCGCGCCACCAGACCATCAGGCCGAAGACCACGAACACCCCCATGCCGAGGGAGGAGTACGCCTCCGCGGGCCCGTTCAGCCAGGGGGTGTGCCGGGCGAACTCGGTGACGTCGGTGTAGAGGCCGCCGGATATGGCCGCACCGTCGAGCCCCTGGGCGGGCGAGGAGAGAGTCGTCATCTGGTGGATCTCCGGGGCACAGAAGCGGAATCCTCGGTGAAGCCGGGCTGTCCGAGGGGTGAACGTCTACAGATTGGTAGACGGTAGCAGTCGGCCCTCCGGTTGCCTCAGGCACGGTCGGCCTGCCCGGCTCTCCGGGTCACCCCTGCTGTGCCGGGGGCTCCTTGCCCTTCTCGGCGGCCTGGGACGGGCGGGCCTGCTCGGCGGTGGGCCGGGTGGTGTTGCCCTGGCTCCCGCCCTCCGCCCTGCCCGGGTCGCCGGCCCGGGGCCGGCCCAGTTGTTCGGCGCAGTAGGCGGCGACGTTGCCCTCGCCGCCGGCGGCCGCGAGGAAGCGTTGCCAGGCCGTCGACTCCAGGGCCTTGCCGCTGCCCTTCAC
>NZ_POTZ01000060.1 GCF_003236365.1 Streptomyces sp. NTH33 | reverse complement strand
CCCATGCCCTCACCCCCACCCGACACCCGAAGAAGTGCTCACCGCATCCAACGAGCGTCCCGGTCAAAGGTCACGCATTCGAAACCAGAACGACCGTCGCCCTGCTGCCTGCTGCTGTCCCACGCCGCGCACCGCCACCGCGACGCTCACTCACACACACCAGAACACGCTCAAGCGAGCGTTATACCTACGGCTACCAGGGCAACCAGCAGGTCCTGGACCAGATCCTGATCAGCCCGTCGATCCGGCGTGGCGGCGGCTTCGAGTGCGACAGCGTGCACATCAACTCGGAGTTCCACGACCAGATCAGCGACCACGACCCGCAGGTGCTGCGGTTCCGCCCGTAACACGTGAAGGCCACCGGGCGGGGCGCGGAGTGCGTCAGGTACTCGCGCAGGGTGTGCAGGTAGAAGCCGGTGTGCTTGTTCGCGCCGTCGTACTGGTTGTCCCAGTCGTCGGTGAAGATCCCGCTGTGCACATAGCGCACCCGGGCGCGGCGGCCGCCGTCGCGCGGTTCGACGGTGTGGTCGAGCTGGTTGAGCGGCTGGGCCGGCCTGCCGGTGTTCTCGCTGCGGTGGGTGTAGCGGTGCGGCGGGTCCCAGGCGGTGACCGTGGAGCCGAAGGCTCCGGCGCCGCCCACCCGGGGCTCGGACGGGTCCACCGGCCACAGCCGGCCGCCGGTGCCGGTGGTGATCGCCGCCCCCACCTCTCGGGCACCTCTGGGGTGGGGGCGGCCTTCGGCGGAAGCCGGTGAGTGCGCGGCCTCAGCAGTCGCGGCTGCGCCGGATCAGCAGTCCGGCCGTCACCAGCGCCGCGCCCACCACGAGCGCGACCATCAGCGGCCGCGGATTGCGGCGGCACGCCTGGACGGCGTTGCTCACGCCGGCCATCGGGGCGCTGTGCCCGGCCCGGCTCGCCGTGTCCTGGACCGTGTGCCCGGTCCGGGACGCGGTGTCCTGGACCGTGTGCCCGGCCCGCGACGCCGTGTCCTGGACCGTGTGCCCGGCCCGCGACGCCGTGTCCTGAACCGTGTGCCCGGCCCGCGACGCCGTGTCCTGCATCCGGTGGCCGGCGTGGCTCACCTTCTCCTGGACCCGGTGTCCGGCCTGCGCGGCGGTGCTGCGCAGCTGGACCGTCATCGCACCGGCCTTGTCCCTCAGGTCGGCCGCGCGGGCCTTGGCACGGCCCTTCACATCGGCCTTCGCGGCCAGCTCCTCGACGGTGTCGCCGAGCCGGCTCCTGGTCTCCTTTATCTGCTGCCGCAGTTCGTCGGGGCCTTTCGCGCCGGCGACCGGTGCCGATCCGCCGTCCGCCCCCTGCGTCCTGTCCGTCATCGGTGGTGCGCCCTTTCCTTGATCTCCTCGACATCCGCCTTGACGCTGCCGAGCGTCACCTCCGGCTTGGGCGGTGCGGCGTGGCGCAGCTGGGCGCGGCCGGTCAGGGCCAGCACGCCCGCGATCACGAACAGTACGCCCGTCACGATGAGCGCCGCGGCCCACACGGGCAGCGCCAGGGAGAGGGCGGCGACGCCCGTGCCGGCGAGCGCGATCAGCCCGACGTAGCCGATGGCGCCCGCCGCGCCCAGCAGTCCGCCGCCGCGCCCCATACGGCGCCCCTTCTGGGCCAGCTCCATCCTGGCGAGGGTCATTTCCTGCCGGATGAGCTGGGAAAGCTGTTCGGTTGCCTGGTGGACGAGTTCGCCCACCGGACGCTCGCCCGCCGGGTGGCCGCGCACCGCGCGGTGCTGCTCACTCTCAGGCCTCGCATCGATCGTCCCGGTCACGGTGTCCCGCCTCCTCTCGGTACCGGAACATCCGGGTACCCCGTGACGGATCGGCTACCCCCTGCCCGCGCCGCCGGGCCCGCGCTCGCCGAGGCGGGCCAGCTGGGTCTGGAACCAGTCGAGCCTCGCCTGCAGCAGGGCGGCCTCCGCGGCGAGTTCGGGCACACCGAGCCCGGCGGGCACGTCCGGTCCGCCGGGCGGGGCGGCTCCCGGCTGCGGCAGGCCGCCGCCCGCCACGGTCCGCAGCCCCTCCCCGGCCAGCCGGGCGAAGCCGGTGAGCGTCACGGCCGTACGGCCGCGCACGCACCCCGGGCAGGCGGCGGCCAGGGCCCGCCAGCCGGGCCTGCCCCAGCCCGCGTCGGCCAGCGCGGAGGCGGGCGCGCCGCACGCGCACGGTCCGACCGTCGCGGTGCGCACCCGCTGGCGGGCGTAGCGGAAGCCGCGCTCGAAGCGGATGTAGGCGCCGAGGACCGAGACCTCCAGCAGGACGGCCGTGCGGTGCTCGGCCGTGCACAGCAGGGCCTCGGCGTCGGCGCGTGCGTGCACGCAGTGGAAGCCGCAGTCGCACAGGCGGGCGGGTGGCCGGTGCCGGCGGCCGTAGACGCAGGACGCGTCCGCGAGGACGCCGTACGGCAGCGCGCCGCCGAGCGAGACACCGGTGAAGCCGGCCCGGGCGCCGCCCTGGGACAGCACCGGGTGGGCGATCTTGTATCCGGTCGGCGGCTCCGTCGGGCGCTCCGCGGGCAGCCGCAGCCTCATCGGGCGGCCGGCACCTCTTCGGGCGCTTCGGCCTGCGGCTCCTGGGTCTCCTGGGTCTCCTCGGGGACTTCGGGGACTTCGGAGGCTTCGGGGACTTCGGGGGCTTCCTCCTCGAAGACCGGCGGCTGCTCCTGCGCGACTCCGGTAGCCAGTGCCTTGCCGAGCTTCATGACGCCTCCCATGAGCTACCCATTGGTGACTTCATGCCCATGGTGACCCATGACGGACGAGTTTGGACATAGGGCGCGGTACGGCCACTCGCCCCCAAGGAAGAAACACTTACCGATATCCGGTAGGAGAATTAAGTGGATCTTTACGGTGCGGGCTGCCGAGACTGCTCCCATGACAACCATGACAACCGCAGCGACCGCCTCCGCCCCTCCCTTCGGCCGCGCCCTGTGCGCCATGGTCACGCCCTTCACCGCCTCGGGCGCACTCGACCTGGACGGCGCCCGGCGACTCGCCGGGCGGCTGGTGGCCGAGGGCTGCGACGGGCTCGTGCTCAACGGCACGACGGGCGAGTCGCCGACCACGACGGACGCCGAGAAGTCGGCGCTGGTGCGGGCCGTGCGCGAGGCGGTCGGGGACCGCGCCTCGATCGTCGCGGGCGTGGGCACCGCCGACACCCGGCACACGGTCGAGCTGGCGCTGGAGGCGGAGAAGGCGGGCGCCGACGGGGTGCTGGTGGTGACGCCGTACTACAGCAGGCCGCCACAGGACGCCGTGGAGGAGCACTTCCGCACGGTCGCGGACGCCTGCGGGCTGCCGGTGATGCTGTACGACATCCCCGGCCGCACCGGCACCCGCATCGAGCCGGAGACGATGCTGCGGCTGGCCGGCCATCCCCGGATCGTGGCGGTCAAGGACTGCTCCTACGACTTCCTCGGCACCCAGAAGGTGCTGGCCCGCACCGAGTTGGCGTACTACGCGGGCTGCGAGGAGCACATCCTCGCCCTGTACGCGGTGGGCGGCGCGGGGTACGTCAGCACGGTCGCGAACCTCGTCCCGCGCCAACTCCGCTCCGTGCTGGACGCGTTCGAGGCCGGCGACACGGCACGGGCGGCCCGTCTGCAGCAACGGGCCACCGAGCTGATCGAGTTGACGATGGCCGCCGGCCTGCCCGGCACGGTCACCGCGAAGGGCCTGCTGAACGGTCTGGGCCTGCCCGCGGGTCCCGTCCGGGCGCCGCTGCGGCCCGCCGGCCGGGAGACGGTCGACGGGCTGCGGGCGGCGTACGAGCGGCTGGTGGCGGAGCTGCCCTTCTGAGCCTCCCGCCGGTGCCGGATCATCAGTTGTGGCTGTGCTGAAGGGCCACCCTCGGGTTCACCAGGAGTGAGATCGTGTTCGACCGCGGCCGAGAAGTCTCCGGATGAGCAAGAGCGTGCCCATGGCGACCAGGGCCGCCCCCATGAAGATCAAGGCCACCCCGATGGCGATCAGAAACGTACCGATCAGGATCAGAAGCGCCCCGATCAGGACCAAGAGCGTCCCGATGATGAGGAGAAAGATCGCGAGGACGGTCACGGTTGCCTCCTGTCCTCCCTCCCGCTCTGACCCCTTCCCCGCTCCGGCGCAAACACTCCGCTTCACGATCACTGACGGCTTGCCGCGGCCAAGAGGGCAGCCCACGGTCCGCTGGTTTCGATCAGGACCAGTGCCGGGCCGCCCCTGGGCCGTGCGAGGTCGCCCGGCGCCGACCGAAAACGGCAGAAGCCCACGGCATTCGAGCTGGTCGGAGCTGTGGGCTTCTTCTGCCTCGCCGGTCGGCCGGCGGGCTGATCAGTGGACCGGCATGTGAGCGCCCTCCCGGGCCGTCCTCGGGCCGCGGAAAGGCGCTCAACGGTGACCAACGCCGACCGCTACCGACAGCTCGGCAGCAGGTCAGGGCGCTGATCGATGAGGCGGCCGCACGTCACGGCCGCCGGTGGTCAGTTGTGGCTGTGCAGGACCTCGTTCAGGCCGCCCCAGACCGCGTTGTTGGGGCGGGCCTCGACCGCGCCGGTGACCGAGTTGCGGCGGAAGAGGATGTGGGAGGCGCCGGAGAGCTCGCGGGCCTTGACGACCTCGCCGTCGGGCATGGTCACACGGGTGCCCGCGGTGACGTAGAGGCCGGCCTCGACCACGCACTCGTCGCCGAGCGCGATGCCCACGCCCGCCTCGGCGCCGATCAGGCAGCGCTCGCCGACGGAGATGATCACGTTGCCGCCGCCGGAGAGCGTGCCCATGGTGGAGGCGCCGCCGCCGATGTCCGAGCCGTCACCGATCACGACGCCGGCGGAGATGCGGCCCTCGACCATGGAGGTGCCGAGGGTGCCGGCGTTGAAGTTGACGAAGCCCTCGTGCATCACGGTGGTGCCCTCGGCGAGGTGCGCGCCGAGGCGGACGCGGTCGGCGTCGGCGATGCGGACGCCCTTGGGGATGACGTAGTCCGTCATGCGCGGGAACTTGTCGACGGAGGTCACCTGCAGGTGCAGGCCCTCGGCGCGGGCGTTCAGGCGCACCTTCTCGACGTCGTCGACGGCGACCGGGCCGAGCGAGGTCCAGGCGACGTTGGCGAGGAAGCCGAAGATGCCGTCCAGGCTCAGTCCGTGCGGCTTGACCAGCCGGTGGGAGAGCAGGTGCAGGCGCAGGTAGGCGTCGTGCGCGTCGACCGGCTTCTCGTCGAGCGAGGCGATGACCGTGCGGACCGCGACCACCTCGACGCCCCGGCGGGCGTCCGGTCCGATCGCCGCGGCCGCGCCGCCGCCGAGCAGCTCCGCGGCCCGCTCGGCGGACAGCCGCTCGGTACCGGCCGGGCCGGGCTCGGCCGTCAGTTCGGGCGCGGGGAACCAGGTGTCGAGAACGGTGCCGTCGGAGGCGATCGTGGCGAGTCCGGCGGCCACGGCGCCGGTGGTGCGGGGAGCAGTCGTGTCGGTCATGGAAGGAAACCTAACCCGCCCCCGCGCGCACCGGCGAACCGGTGCCGTCACCGTCTCGTGTGCCGGTCGGCGCGGCCGGGCTCCCGCCCCGGATCAGTGGGCCCCGCCCAGGTTCAGCACCACCACCCCGCCGACGATCAGCACGATCCCGGCGACCTTGGTCAGGGTCAGCGCCTCGCTGAAGAGCACCAGCCCGATCGCGGCCACGGCCGCGGTGCCGACGCCGGACCAGATCGCGTAGGCCGTGCCGATGGACAGGGTCTTGAGGGTCTGGGCCAGCAGCAGGAAGGAGACGACGTAGCCGACGAGCGTCACCAGTGAGGGCCCGAGTCTGCTGAAGCCCTCGCTGTACTTCATGGCGGTCGTGGCGACGACTTCCGCGGCGATGGCGGCGGCGAGCAACAGGTATCCCATACGGGGAGCGTAGAGAGCGCGGTGCACGGCCGTGCACGGTGGGTGAAACGGCGCAACGGACGGTATGCCGGGGGATCTTGAGAACTCAGGGACATCGCTCGCCGGAAACGGCCCCGCCCAGGCCGCTTGGCCCACTGGTGTTCCGGGGTTCAACCACCGCCCCCACATCCCGGCTGCGTCCCCCCTGGGCTCCGCCTGGCGGGCGGCCTGGCCTGGGCACCCACAGGGCATGGGAAACGGCGAGGTCCCCGCGGACCTCGCCGTTTTCCGTGTGCTCGTTCGCTCGTGGAGCTCGGGGATCTCAGACGTTGAAGCCCAGAGCCCGCAGCTGCTCGCGGCCGTCGTCCGTGATCTTGTCCGGGCCCCACGGGGGCATCCAGACCCAGTTGATGCGCAGCTCGTTGACGATGCCGTCCGTGGCGGACTTGGCCTGGTCCTCGATGACATCCGTCAGCGGGCAGGCCGCCGACGTCAGGGTCATGTCGACGGTCGCGATGTTCGACTCGTCGACGTGGATGCCGTAGATCAGGCCCAGGTTGACGACGTCGATGCCCAGCTCGGGGTCGACGACGTCCATCAGGGCTTCCCGGACCTCCTCCTGAGAGGCCGGCTTCATCTCCACGGTCTCGCTCATGCCGTCTTCCTTTCGGCGTCGGCGCCGTCCAGCGCCTGGGCCGTCGCGTCCTTCCAGGCCATCCAGCTCAGCAGGGCGCACTTGACCCGGGCCGGGTACTTGGACACCCCGGCGAACGCCACCGCGTCCTCCAGGATGTCCTCCATCGCGTCGTCGGGCTCGATCCTGCCCTTGGACTGCATCAGCTCCAGGAAGGTCTCCTGGATCCTCTGCGCCTCGGCCAGCTCCTTGCCGACGAGGAGTTCGTTCAGTACGGAGGCCGAGGCCTGGCTGATGGAGCAGCCCTGGCCCTCGTACGAGACGTCTTTGATCGTGGTGCCGTCGTACTTCACGCGAAGGGTGATCTCGTCGCCGCACGTCGGGTTCACGTGGTGCACCTCGGCGTCGCCATCCCGCAAGCCCCGCCCGTGCGGGTGCTTGTAGTGGTCCAGGATGACTTCCTGGTACATCGAGTCCAGCTTCACGCGTCAGCCCCTCATCCGAAGAAGTTCCTTACGTGCTCCAGGCCGTCGACCAGTGCGTCGATCTCGGCCGGCGTGGAGTACAGATAGAACGACGCTCGCGTGGTCGCGGGAATTCCGTACCGCAGGCAGACGGGCCGCGCGCAGTGGTGGCCCACGCGCACCGCGATGCCCTGCTCGTCGAGGACCTGACCCACGTCGTGCGGGTGGATGTCGCCGAGCGTGAAGGAGATGGCGGCCCCGCGGTCCTCGGCCGTGGTCGGGCCGATGATCCTGAGGTCGGGGACCTCCGCCAGCCGCTTCACCGCGTACTCGGTGAGCGCGTGCTCATGGGCGAGGATCCTGTCCATCCCGATCGCGCTCAGGTAGTCGATCGCCGCGCCCAGTCCGACCGCCTGCGCGATCGGCGGGGTGCCCGCCTCGAACTTGTGCGGGGCGGGGGCGTACGTCGACGAGTGCATCGACACCGTCTCGATCATCTCGCCGCCGCCGAGGAACGGGGGCAGGTCCTCCAGGAGCTCCTGGCGGCCCCAGAGCACGCCGATGCCGGTCGGGCCGCACATCTTGTGGCCGGTGAAGGCCACGAAGTCGGCCTGCAGGGCCTGCACGTCCAGCGGCATGTGCGGGGCGGCCTGGGAGGCGTCGACGCAGACCAGGGCGCCGACCTCCTGCGCCCGGCGCACTATCGCCTCGACGGGGTTGAGGGTGCCGAGGATGTTGGACACCAGCACGAAGGAGACGATCTTCGTCTTCTCCGTGATGACCTCGTCGATGTTCGACAGGTCCAGGCGGCCGTCGTCGGTCAGGCCGAACCACTTCAGCTTCGCGCCCGTGCGCTGCGCGAGCAGCTGCCAGGGAACGATGTTGGAGTGGTGCTCCATCTCCGTGATGACGATCTCGGTCTCGTGGTCCACGCGGTAGGGCTCGTCGGCCCAGCCGAGCATGTTCGCCACGAGGTTGAGCGACTCGGAGGCGTTCTTGGTGAAGATCACCTCGTCGCGGCTGGGCGCGTTGATGAACGACGCGACCTTGTCGCGCGCGCCCTCGTACAGCGCCGTGGCCTCCTCGGCGAGCACATGCACACCGCGGTGGACGTTGGCGTTGTAGCGCTCGTAGTACTCGCTCAGGGCGTCCAGCACCTGGCGCGGCTTCTGCGAGGTCGCCGCGTTGTCCAGGTACACGAGCTTCCTGCCGTCGTGGACCAGCCGGTCCAGGGCGGGGAAGTCCTTGCGGAGCGCCTCGGTGTCGAGGAGGCCCGGCAGCTGTGTCACGCGGATGCGCCACCCTTCACGTATGCCTCGTAGCCCTCGTTCTCCAGCTTGTCCGCGAGCTCCGGGCCGCCGGACTCGACGATGCGGCCGTCGGCGAAGACGTGGACCTGGTCGGGCTTGATGTAGCGCAGGATGCGCGTGTAGTGGGTGATCAGCAGGGTGCCGACCTGGCCGTTGTCACGGACCCGGTTCACGCCCTCGGACACGACGCGCAGGGCGTCGACGTCCAGGCCGGAGTCGGTCTCGTCGAGCACCGCGATCTTCGGCTTGAGCAGCTCCAGCTGGAGGATCTCGTGCCGCTTCTTCTCACCACCGGAGAAGCCCTCGTTGACGTTGCGCTCGGCGAAGGCGGGGTCCATGTTGAGGCGCGCCATGGCCTCCTTGACCTCCTTCACCCAGTGACGCAGCTTGGGGGCCTCGCCGCGGATCGCGGTCGCGGAGGTGCGCAGGAAGTTGGAGACCGAGACGCCGGGGACCTCGACCGGGTACTGCATGGCCAGGAACAGGCCCGCGCGGGCGCGCTCGTCGACGGACATCTCCAGGACGTCCTCGCCGTCCAGGGTGACCGTGCCGCCCGAGACGGTGTACTTGGGGTGGCCGGCGAGGGCGTAGGCGAGGGTCGACTTGCCCGAGCCGTTGGGGCCCATGATGGCGTGCGTCTCGCCCTGCTTCACGGTGAGGTCGACGCCCTTGAGGATCTCCTTCGTGGCGTTGTCGGCCTCGACGGTGACGTGCAGGTCTCGGATTTCAAGCGTTGCCATGGGTGCCTCAGGACTCCTGGGTGAGGGAGACGAGCACGTCGTCCCCTTCGATCTTTACGGGGTATACGGGGACGGGGCGCGTCGCGGGGAGCGCGTCGGGCTTGCCGGAGCGGAGGTCGAAGCGCGAGCCGTGCAGCCAGCACTCGATGTGGCAGTCGTCGACCTCGCCCTCGGCGAGCGAGACGTTCGCGTGCGAGCAGATGTCGTAGATCGCGAACACCTCGCCGTCGGTGCGCACGACGGAGATGGGCGTGCCGTCGAGTTCCACCCGCTTCGGGGTGTCCTCCTCCAGCTCGTCCAGTCCGCAGACGCGTACAAAGGCGGGGCTCATGCGACCGCTGCCTCCAGCTCCTCGTCGATCTTGGCGATCAGGCGCTCCTGGAGGTCGGCGACGCCGATCTGCTGGACCAGCTCGGCGAAGAAGCCGCGGACCACCAGGCGGCGGGCCTCCTGCTCCGGGATGCCACGGGCCATCAGGTAGAAGAGCTGCTCGTCTTCGAAGCGGCCGGTGGCGGAGGCGTGGCCGGCGCCGACGATCTCGCCGGTCTCGATCTCCAGGTTCGGCACGGAGTCGACCCGGGCGCCGTCGGTCAGCACCAGGTTGCGGTTCATCTCGTAGGTGTCGGTGCCCTCGGCCTTGGCCTCGATCAGCACGTCACCGATCCACACGGCGTGCGCGTCGTCGCCCTGGAGCGCGCCCTTGTAGGCGACGTTCGACTTGCAGTGCGGGGTGTTGTGGTCGACGAAGAGGCGGTGTTCCTGGTGCTGGCCCGCGTCGGTGAAGTACAGGCCGAAGAGCTCGGCCTCACCGCCGGTGCCGGCGTAGGTGACACGCGGGTGCAGGCGTACGACGTCGCCGCCGAAGGTGACCACGAAGGACTTGAAGGTGGCGTCCCGGCCGATCAGCGCGTTGTGCTGGCCGACATGGACGGCCTTCTCGTCCCAGTCCTGGACGGAGACGACGGTCAGCTTGGCGCCGTCGCCGAGCAGGTAGTCGACGTTGGCGGCGAGGACCGCGTCACCGGTGTGGTCGATGACGACGACGGCCTCGGCGAAGGCCCCGAGCTCGATGACCTGGTGGGCGTAGGCGACCCCGCCCTGGCCGTGCACTGCGATGCGGATCGGCTCGGTCAGGACGGCCTCCTCGGGGACGGTCACGACCGAGGCCTTCTCGAAGGCGGAGTAGGCCTGGGCGGCGACGCGGTCCACCGGGGTGCCCGCCTTGCCGAGCCGCGCGTCGTCGCGGCCGACGGTCTCGACGGTGACCCCCTCGGGGACCTGGACGTCCACCTTCACGCCCTCGCCGGTGGCGGTCGCGGTGCCGTCGTGCAGGCCGCGCAGCCGCTCCAGCGGAGTGAACCGCCACTCCTCCTCGCGGCCGTGCGGGACCGGGAAGTCCGCCACGTCGAAGGAGGGCGGCGCACTCATGCGCGTGGCGACGGTCGACTCGGCGGCGACCGCGATCTGACCGGCGGTCGCGGAACCCACCGGGATGTTCTGGGCCTCAGCCATGGCTGTCGTAATGCTCGCTTTCTTGCGTATGGGCTTGACGGGGGCTGCGGTGGGCGGTCAGCCGACCGCACCCTCCATCTGCAGCTCGATCAGCCGGTTGAGCTCCAGCGCGTACTCCATGGGCAGCTCCTTGGCGATCGGCTCGACGAAGCCGCGCACGATCATCGCCATCGCCTCGAACTCGGAGAGGCCGCGGCTCATCAGGTAGAAGAGCTGGTCCTCGGAGACCTTGGAGACGGTGGCCTCGTGGCCCATGGACACGTCGTCCTCGCGGACGTCGACGTACGGGTACGTGTCCGACCGGGAGATGGTGTCGACCAGCAGCGCGTCGCACAGCACGTTCGACTTCGACCCGGCCGCGCCCTCGCCGATCTCGACCAGACCGCGGTACGACGTACGGCCGCCGCCGCGCGCCACGGACTTGGAGACGATGTTGGAGGACGTGTTCGGCGCCATGTGGACCATCTTGGACCCGGCGTCCTGGTGCTGCCCCTCGCCCGCGAAGGCGATGGAGAGGGTTTCACCCTTGGCGTGCTCGCCCATCAGGTAGACGGCCGGGTACTTCATCGTCACCTTGGAGCCGATGTTGCCGTCGATCCACTCCATGGTCGCGCCCTCGTAGGCCACGGCGCGCTTGGTGACCAGGTTGTAGACGTTGTTCGACCAGTTCTGGATGGTCGTGTAGCGGCAGCGGGCGTTCTTCTTGACGATGATCTCGACGACGGCGCTGTGCAGCGAGTCGCTCTTGTAGATCGGCGCGGTGCAGCCCTCGACGTAGTGCACGTAGGCGCCCTCGTCGACGATGATCAGGGTCCGCTCGAACTGGCCCATGTTCTCCGTGTTGATGCGGAAGTAGGCCTGGAGCGGGATCTCCACGTGGACGCCCGGCGGGACGTAGATGAAGGAGCCGCCGGACCACACGGCGGTGTTCAGCGAGGCGAACTTGTTGTCACCGGCCGGGATGACCGTGCCGAAGTACTCCTTGAAGAGCTCGGGGTGCTCCTTCAGGGCGGTGTCGGTGTCGAGGAAGATGACGCCCTGCTCCTCCAGGTCCTCGCGGATCTGGTGGTAGACGACCTCCGACTCGTACTGCGCGGCGACACCGGCGACCAGGCGCTGCTTCTCCGCCTCGGGGATGCCGAGCCGGTCGTACGTGTTCCTGATGTCCTCGGGCAGGTCCTCCCAGGACTCCGCCTGCTTCTCCGTGGAGCGCACGAAGTACTTGATGTTGTCGAAGTCGATCCCCGACAGGTCCGAGCCCCAGTTCGGCATGGGCTTCTTCTCGAAGAGCCTCAGGCCCTTGAGACGCAGCTTGGTCATCCACTCCGGCTCGGACTTCTTCGCCGAGATGTCACGGACGACGTCCTCGTTCAGACCGCGCCGGGCAGAGGCGCCGGCCGCGTCGGAGTCGGCCCAGCCGTATTCGTAGTTGCCCAGGCCCTCGAGTTCGGGGTGGGCAGTCTCCGTGGGGAGAGTCATGCGGGGTTCCTCCCGGCCGTGCTTGCGGATGCGTTGTTGCTTGAGTGGTCGTTCTGGGATGTCTGGGATGTCTGGGGGATGTACGTCGTGCAGACGCCGTCGCCGTGCGCGATGGTCGCCAGCCGCTGGACGTGGGTCCCCAGCAGCTCGGCGAAGATCTCCGTCTCCGCCTCGCACAGCTGCGGGAACCGCTCCGCGACGTGGGCCACCGGGCAGTGGTGCTGGCAGAGCTGCTCACCCTTGTGCGGGAGGGGCGCGCTGCGCGCCGTAGCAGCGTACCCGTCCATGCTGAGGGCCTTCGCCAGCGCTTCCGTCCGCTGGTCGGGGCCGACCGCCTCGATCGCCTTGCGGTACGCGCTCGCCTGCGCGGCGACGCGGGCCCGGGCGAAGGCGGCGACCGCCTCCGGCCCGCCCTCCCGCTCGGCGATCCAGCGGAGCGCGTCCACGGCGAGCTTGTCGTACGACTGGTCGAAGGCGTCCCGGCCGCAGTCGGTGAGCGCGAAGACCTTGGCGGGCCGGCCGCGCGTCCGCGCCCCGTACACCCGCTGCTCCCGCGCTTCCACCACGTCGTCGGTGACCAGGGCGTCCAGGTGGCGCCGCACGGCGGCCTGGGTGAGCCCCAGTCGGCCGGCCAGCTCGGCGACGGTCGACGGGCCGTGGTCCAGGATGGACCGCGCGACCCGGTTGCGCGTGGAGCGCTCCCCGGTTGCGAACTCCTCCTGCCGGGTCCCCGCGGGGGTTTCCCGAGCCTCGCCAACGTTTTTCACAACGCCATTGTTGCGTAATTCCTCGGAGACTGACAAGCGGCGTTGATCCAGACGGGCGTGCACTGCGTCACTTAGGGTTACCTAACGCAACCTGCGGGGACGATCTCCGGACGGTCCGGGAGTCCGCACCCGCGCGTCCGGGCGCCCGGACGCGTCCCTAGACTCTGGGTTCATGCGAAGTGAGCCCGTGGTGCAGGTTCAGGCTCTGGTGAAGCGGTACGGCGCGAAGACCGCGGTGGACGGCCTCGACCTGGTGGCCCAGGCGGGTGTGACCGCCGTGCTCGGTCCCAACGGCGCGGGCAAGACGACGACGGTCGAGACCTGCGAGGGGTACCGGCGGCCGGACTCCGGCACCGTGCGCGTCCTGGGCCTCGACCCCGTCCGCCAGTCGGCCGAGCTGCGGCCCCGGATCGGCGTGATGCTGCAGTCCGGGGGGGTGTACTCGGGAGCGCGGGCGGAGGAGATGCTGCGGCACGTCGCCAGACTGCACGCCCATCCGCTGGACGTGGACGCCCTCGTCGAACGGCTCGGGCTCGGCAGCTGCGGGCGGACCTCCTACCGCCGGCTGTCCGGCGGACAGCAGCAGCGGCTCGCGCTCGCCATGGCCGTCGTCGGCCGGCCCGAGCTGGTCTTCCTCGACGAGCCGACCGCCGGGCTCGACCCGCAGGCCCGCCGGGCCACCTGGGACCTCGTACGCGATCTGCGCGCCGACGGCGTGTCCGTGATCCTCACCACCCATTACATGGAGGAGGCCGAGCAGCTCGCCGACGACGTCGCCATCATCGACGCGGGCCGGGTCATCGCCCAGGGCTCCCCGGAGGAGCTGTGCCGCGGCGGCGCCGAGAACACCCTGCGCTTCACCGGCCGTCCCGGGCTCGACGTGGGCTCCCTGCTCAAGGCGCTGCCCGCCGACTGCACCGCCGCCGAGCTGACCCCGGGCGCCTACCGGGTCGTCGGCAAGGTCGACCCGCAGCTGCTCGCGACCGTGACGTCCTGGTGCGCGCAGAACGGGGTGATGCCGGACCGGATCTCGGTCGAGCGGCACACGCTGGAGGACGTCTTCCTGGAGCTGACCGGCAAGGAGCTGCGCTCATGACCCTCGCCACCGGTACGGGTACGTACACCCCGAAACCCGGCGCGGCCCCGCTGCCCCGCATGATCGCGGCGCAGGCGGCGCTGGAGACGAAGATGCTGCTGCGCAACGGCGAGCAGCTGCTGCTGACCGTCGTCATCCCCACCCTGCTGCTGGTGCTGTTCAGCTCCGTGGACATCGTGGACACCGGCGCGGGCAGGGCCGTGGACTTCCTCACCCCCGGGATCCTCGCCCTCGCCGTGATGTCGACGGCGTTCACCGGGCAGGCCATCGCGACCGGCTTCGAGCGGCGCTACGGCGTGCTGAAGCGGCTGGCCGCCTCGCCGCTGCCGCGCTGGGGCCTGATGACCGCCAAGACGGTGTCCGTGCTGGTCACCGAGGTCCTGCAGATCGCGCTGCTGACCGTGATCGCCTTCGCGCTGGGCTGGTCGCCGCACGGCAACCCGTTCGCCGTGCTCCTGCTGCTGGTCCTCGGCACCGCCGCCTTCTCCGGGCTGGGCCTGCTGATGGCGGGCACGCTCAAGGCCGAGGCCACCCTGGCCGCCGCCAACCTGGTCTTCCTGCTGCTGCTGGTCGGCGGCGGCGTGGTCGTACCGCTGGAGAAGTTCCCGGCCGGCGCGCAGGACGTGCTGGGCCTGCTGCCCATCTCGGCGCTGTCCGGCGGACTGCGGGACGTGCTCCAGCACGGCGCCGGAATGCCCTGGGGCGACCTGGGGATCCTCGCCGTCTGGGCGGTGGCGGGTCTCGCCGCCGCCGGAAAGTTCTTCCGCTGGGAGTAGGGCGCCATGGACCCTCGTGAAAGTGTGCACAAGCAGCGGCCTACGATGGAACGCGTGCCGAACCTGACCCGCGCCGACGCCTCAGCCGCCGTGCGCAATCCGCTCGCCTTCATCGCCGCACGCTGGACCCCGCACCCGAGGACCGTCCAGCGGGCGGCCCTCGCCGCGCTCGTCATGGCGGTCGTCATCGTCGTCACCGGCGGCGCCGTCCGCCTGACCGGCTCGGGCCTCGGCTGCCCGACCTGGCCCAAGTGCACCGAGGACTCGCTGACCACCACCAGCGAGATGGGCCTGCACGGCGTGATCGAGTTCGGCAACCGGATGCTGACGTACGTGCTGTGCGCCGCCGTCGGCTGGGCGATCGTCGCCGCGCGCTCCCAGAAGCCGTGGCGGCGCAGCCTCACCCGGCTGGGCTGGGCGCAGTTCTGGGTGGTCATGGGCAACGCGGTGCTCGGCGGCGTCGTCGTCCTCGTCGGCCTGAACCCGTACACCGTCGCCGCGCACTTCCTGCTCTCCTCGGCGCTGATCGCGGTCGCCACGGTGATGTGGCAGCGCACCCGTGAGGGCGACGCGGCGCCGCGCCCGCTGGTCGGCAGGCCGATCCAGCAGCTGGTGGGGTTCCTCGTCCTCGCGAGCGTGCTGCTGATCCTGGTCGGCACGGTGGTGACGGGTGCCGGGCCGCACGCGGGCGACTCCCAGGAGGTCGCCCGTATCCCGATCGACTGGCAGACGGTCGCCAAGCTGCACGCCGTGCTGGCGTGGATCGTGGTCACGCTGACGTTCGCCCTGTGGTTCATCCTCAAGGCCGTCGACGCGCCGAAGGCGCCGTCGGCGCGGACCCGCGAACTGTTCCTGGTCCTGCTCGCCCAGGGCACCCTGGGTTACACCCAGACCTTCCTGCACCTGCCCGAGGTCCTGGTGGGCCTGCACATGCTGGGCTCGTGCGTGATGTGGATCTGGGTCCTGCGGGTGCTGCTGTCGCTGCGCGAGCGCCCCGAGGTGGTGACCGACCTGCCGGGCCCGGCGGCCGAGCCCGCCCTGACGAAGGCCTGAGGCCGCCGCTCGGCCTTCTGGATGTGACGGATGTGGCCCGGGGCCGCGGGACGACTCCCGCGGCCCCGGGCCACGCCGTTGGTTCAGCCGTTCCTCGAGCCGCCCACCTGGATGCCCGCCATGCGGCTCCACTCGTACGGGCCGGTCCTCACCTTGGCCGCGAACTCGCCGTCGAACGTCTCGTGGACGGTGATCCCGGACTTCTCCACCGCCGTCTTCGCGATGGCGTACGTGGGGGCCACCAGGTCGCCCCAGGTGCCGTCCTCACCGACGAGGACGATGCGGGCGCCGCGCTGTCCGAGGTACGCGACCTGGCCCTCGGCGCCGCCGTGGGCCTTGGAGAAGGAGCCGATCCGCTGGGCGAGGCGGGTCGCCTTGCGCTCGGCCTTGGGGTCAACCTGCTGCGTGTCTGCCATGGCCAGGATGCTACCGGCGGGTAGATCAAACGGCGACGGGCGGGGCGGGTGGCCTTGACCACCTGCCCCGCCCGGAAACCGCGAGACCGTGCGGGACGTCAGCGCAGGAACGGGTCCACCGCCACCGCCACGAACAGCAGCGAGACGTAGGTGATGGACCAGTGGAACAGCCGCATCTCCTTCAGCTTCGCGCCCGCCACCTCGGCCTTGGCCCGGTTCTGCAGGGCGTGCGCCTCCCACAGCCACCAGCCGCCCGCCGCCAGCGCCACCGTCGTGTAGAACCAGCCGGTGTAGCCGAGCGGGGTCAGCAGCAGCGAGACCGCCACCATCACCCAGCTGTAGATCACGATCTGCCGGGCGACCACCTTGTTGGAGGCGATGACCGGCAGCATCGGCACGCCCACGCGCGCGTAGTCCTCGCGGACCTTCATCGACAGCGGCCAGTAGTGCGGCGGCGTCCAGAAGAAGATGACGAGGAAGAGGACGACCGGCGCCCAGGACAGCGAGTCGGTGACCGCGGACCAGCCGATCAGCACCGGCATGCAGCCGGCGATGCCGCCCCACACGATGTTCTGCGCCGTGCGCCGCTTGAGGATCATCGTGTAGACGACGACGTAGAAGAGGAGCGCTCCGAGCGACAGCCACGCCGACAGCCAGTTGACGGCGAGGCCGAACAGCAGCGTGGAGACGACCGCCAGCGTGATGCCGAAGACGAGGCACTCGCGCGGGCTGACCATGCCGGTCACCAGCGGCCGCTGCGAGGTGCGGTCCATGAGCGCGTCGATGTCGCGGTCGATGTACATGTTCAGCGCGTTGGCGCCGCCCGCGGACAGGTAGCCGCCGACGCAGGTGAGCAGCACCAGCGTCAGGTCGGGCACACCCTGCTGCGCCAGGAACATCACCGGAACGGTGGTGATCAGCAGCAGCTCGATGATCCGCGGCTTGGTCAGCGCCACGAACGCCTTGACACGGGCCCCGAACGGCCGGCGGCTCGGCTTCTGGCTCGCATCGAGCACCACCCCCGCTGGACGGGATTCGACGGCCGTCACGCACACCCCTGACAGAGACATCCCAGCGAGCCCGGGCCGTGTGAGTGCACGGTGAAGGCTCGCGCGTACCACGCCACTGTAGACGTTGCCCAGATCCGGACATTCGCGGGGGTGGGGTCGTGTTGGCACGGGCTCCTGGCGAGCTCGATTGAGCGATCGGGTGAACGGTTGCGTATTGAGTTGCCGAACACCGTTCTGGCCGGTCGGGAGGCGGATAGTGAACAGTCCCGGCGGTCTGGATCGACTCGAAAAAACGCACGTCCTCACGGGGGTAGGCTCGACAAAGGCCCGCCGACGCCGATAACGCCGGCAGCCGGTGCGCGTGACGCATCTGCATCCGACTTGTGGAGAGGAGCCCTGACCCAGGGTGAGTACCAAGCCGACCACCACAGACTTCGAGTGGACCGAGTTGGACCAGCGTGCGGTGGACACCGCGCGCCTCCTGGCCGCCGATGCCGTACAGAAGGTCGGCAACGGCCATCCCGGCACGGCGATGAGCCTGGCTCCCGCCGCCTACACCCTCTTCCAGAAGGTGATGCGGCACGACCCGTCCGATCCTCAGTGGGTGGGGCGCGACCGCTTCGTGCTGTCCGCCGGCCACTCCTCCCTGACCCTCTACACCCAGCTGTACCTGGCCGGCTTCGGTCTGGAGCTGGACGACCTGAAGTCCTTCCGCACCTGGGGCTCCCGGACGCCGGGCCACCCGGAGTACGGGCACACGCCGGGCGTGGAGACCACGACCGGTCCGCTCGGCCAGGGTGTCGCCAACGCGGTGGGCATGGCGATGGCCGCCCGCTACGAGCGCGGCCTGTTCGACCCCCAGGCCCCGGCCGGCGAGTCCCCGTTCGA
Source organism: Streptomyces sp. NTH33 (assembly GCF_003236365.1). Classification (GTDB taxonomy): domain Bacteria; phylum Actinomycetota; class Actinomycetes; order Streptomycetales; family Streptomycetaceae; genus Streptomyces. The sequence goes on along the minus strand of NZ_POTZ01000060.1, from coordinate 5,924 downwards.
CCACTTCGTCTACTGCATCGCCGGTGACGGCTGCCTGCAGGAGGGCATCTCCGCGGAGGCGTCCTCGCTGGCCGGTCACCAGAAGCTCGGCAACCTGATCCTGCTGTGGGACGACAACCACATCTCGATCGAGGGCGACACCGAGACCGCGGTCTCGGAGGACACGGCGCTGCGGTACGAGGCCTACGGCTGGCACGTGCAGCGCGTGGAGCCGAAGGAGAACGGCGACCTCGACCCGCAGGCGATCTTCGCGGCGATCGAGGAGGCCAGGGCCGTCACCGACCGGCCGTCCTTCATCGCCATGCGCTCGATCATCGCCTGGCCGGCCCCGAACGCGCAGAACACCGAGGCCGCACACGGCTCGGCGCTGGGCGAGGACGAGATCGCGGCCACCAAGCGGCTCCTCGGCTTCGACCCCGAGCAGCACTTCGAGGTCTCCGACGAGGTGCTCGGCCACACCCGGCAGGCCGTGGAGCGCGGCCGGCGGGCCCGGACGGAGTGGGAGAAGTCCTTCCAGTCCTGGCGCGAGGCCAACGCCGAGCGGGCCGCCGAGTACGACCGCGTCGCCAAGGCGGAGCTGCCCACCGGCTGGGACGAGAAGATCCCGGTGTTCGAGACGGGCAAGGGCGTGGCCACGCGCGCGGCGTCCGGCAAGGTGCTCCAGTCCCTGGGCGAGGTGATCCCGGAGCTGTGGGGCGGCTCGGCCGACCTGGCCGGCTCGAACAACACGACGATCGACAAGACGTCGTCGTTCCTGCCCGAGGGCAACCCGCTGCCGGAGGCGGACCCGTACGGGCGCACGATCCACTTCGGCATCCGTGAGCACGCGATGGCCGCGACGATGAACGGCATCACGCTGCACGGCAACACCCGCGTCTACGGCGGCACCTTCCTGGTGTTCTCCGACTACATGCGCAACGCGGTGCGCCTGTCCGCGCTGATGCACCTCCCGGTGACGTACGTGTGGACGCACGACTCCGTCGGCCTGGGCGAGGACGGCCCCACCCACCAGCCGGTCGAGCACCTGGCCTCGCTGCGCGCCATCCCGGGTCTGAACATCGTCCGCCCGGCCGACGCCAACGAGACCGCGATCGCCTGGCGCGAGATCCTGCGCCGCTGGACCAAGGAGTTCGGCAAGGGCGCCCCGCACGGCCTGGCGCTCACCCGCCAGGGCGTGCCGACCTACGAGCCGAACGACGACGCCGCGCGCGGCGGTTACGTGATGTTCGAAGCCGAAGGGCCCGACGGGCAGAACACCGAGGCGCAGGTCATCCTGATCGCCACCGGCTCCGAGGTGCACGTGGCGGTCGAGGCGCGCGAGCGGCTGCAGGCCGAGGGCGTTCCCACGCGGGTTGTGTCCATGCCGTCCGTGGAGTGGTTCGAGGAGCAGGACCAGGGGTACCGGGACAGCGTGCTGCCGCCGGCCGTCCGGGCGCGTGTCGCGGTCGAGGCGGGTGTCGGGCTCACCTGGCACAAGTACGTGGGGGACGCCGGCCGGATCGTCTCCCTGGAGCACTTCGGTGCTTCGGCCGACGCCAAGACGCTCTTCCGCGAGTACGGCTTCACCGCCGAGAACGTCGCCGCCAAGGCGAAGGAATCGATCGCGAAGGCCCGGGAATCCCTCGCCGCCGCCCAGCGCTGACGCTCACATACGACACGTAGGAGATGCATTTTCCATGACAGACGCACTCAAGCGCCTCTCCGATGAAGGCGTCGCGATCTGGCTGGACGACCTGTCGCGCAAGCGGATCACGTCCGGCAACCTCGCCGAGCTGATGGACCAGCAGCACGTCGTGGGCGTCACCACCAACCCGACGATCTTCCAGAAGGCGATCTCGGAGGGCGACGGCTACGACCAGCAGCTCTCCGACCTGGCCGCCCGCCGGGTCACCGTCGAAGAGGCCATCCGCATGATCACCACGGCGGACGTCCGGGACGCCGCCGACATCCTGCACCCCGTCTTCGACGCCACCGACGGCCGGGACGGCCGGGTCTCCATCGAGGTCGACCCGCGCCTGGCGCACGACGCCAAGGCGACGGTCGCCGAGGCCCGCCAGCTGGCCTGGCTGGTCGACCGCCCCAACACCCTCATCAAGATCCCGGCCACCCAGGCGGGTCTGCCGGCGATCACCGAGACCATCGCCAACGGCATCAGCGTCAACGTCACGCTGATCTTCTCCCTCGAGCGCTACCGCGCGGTCATGGACGCCTACCTCAGCGGCCTGGAGAAGGCGCGCGAGAAGGGCCTGGACCTCTCCGGGATCCACTCGGTGGCGTCGTTCTTCGTCTCCCGCGTGGACACCGAGATCGACCGGCGCATCGACGAGCTCGGCACCGACGAGGCCAAGGCGCTGCGCGGCAAGGCGGGCGTGGCCAACGCGCGCTTGGCCTACCAGGCGTACGAGGAGGTCTTCGGCTCCGACCGGTGGAGCGCGCTGGAGCGGGAGGGCGCGAACAGGCAGCGCCCGCTGTGGGCGTCGACCGGGGTGAAGGACAAGGCGTACAAGGACACCATGTACGTCGAGGAGCTGGTGGCGCCGAACACGGTGAACACCATGCCCCAGGCCACCCTGGAGGCCACCGAGGAGCACGGCGAGATCCGCGGCGACGCCGTCAGGGGCACCTACGAGCAGGCCCGCGCCGACCTGGACGCGCTGGAGAAGCTCGGAATCTCCTACGCCGACGTGGTCCAGGTCCTGGAGGACGAGGGCGTCGAGAAGTTCGAGGCGTCCTGGAACGACTTGTTGAAGTCGACCGAGGCGGAGCTGGAGCGCCTCGCCCCCGCGGAGGACTGAGGACCTTGGCGCCCCTTCCCGTCACCGGAGCGAACCCGCTCCGTGACCCCGCCGACCGACGGCTCCCGCGTATCGCGGGGCCGTCGGGCCTGGTCATCTTCGGCGTCACGGGCGACCTGTCGCGCAAGAAGCTGATGCCGGCCGTGTACGACCTCGCGAACCGGGGTCTGCTGCCGCCGGGCTTCTCGCTGGTCGGCTTCGCCCGCCGCGACTGGGAGCACGAGGACTTCGCCCAGGTGGTGCACGACGCCGTCAAGGAGCACGCGCGCACGCCGTTCCGCGAGGAGGTCTGGCAGCAGCTCCTGCAGGGGATGCGCTTCGTGCAGGGCACCTTCGACGACGACGAGGCGTTCGAGCGGCTGCGCGGGACGATCGAGGAGCTGGACAAGGCGCAGGGCACGGGCGGCAACTTCGCCTTCTACCTGTCGGTGCCTCCGAGGTCCTTCCCCGTCGTCATCCAGCAACTGAAGAAGCACGGCCTGGCCGACCAGACGTCCGGCTCCTGGCGGCGCGCGGTCATCGAGAAGCCGTTCGGCCACGACCTGAAGTCGGCCGAGCAGCTCAACAAGGTCGTGCACGAGGTGTTCGCCCCGGAGCAGGTCTTCCGCATCGACCACTACCTGGGCAAGGAGACCGTCCAGAACATCCTGGCGCTGCGCTTCGCCAACACGATGTACGAGCCGGTGTGGAACCGGTCCTTCGTGGACCATGTGCAGATCACCATGGCCGAGGACATCGGCATCGGCGGCCGGGCCGGGTACTACGACGGGATCGGCGCCGCCCGGGACGTCATCCAGAACCACCTGCTGCAGCTGCTCGCGCTGACCGCGATGGAGGAGCCCGCCTCCTTCGACGCGGACGCGCTGGCCGCGGAGAAGACCAAGGTGCTCGGCGCGGTGAAGCTGCCCAAGGACCTGGGCAGGTCCACGGTGCGCGGGCAGTACGCGGCCGGCTGGCAGGGCGGCGAGAAGGTGATCGGCTACCTCGAGGAAGAGGGCATAGACAAGCAGTCGAAGACCGACACCTACGCGGCCGTCAAGCTGGGGATCGACAACCGCCGCTGGGCGGGTGTCCCCTTCTACCTGCGCACCGGCAAGCGGCTGGGCCGCCGGGTCACCGAGATCGCGGTCGTCTTCCAGCGGGCGCCGCACTCCCCCTTCGACACCTCGGCCACCGAGGAACTCGGGCAGAACGCCATCGTCATCCGCGTCCAGCCGGACGAGGGCGTCACCGTCCGGTTCGGCTCCAAGGTGCCGGGCACGTCGATGGAGATCCGGGACGTGTCGATGGACTTCGCCTACGGCGAGTCCTTCACGGAGTCCAGCCCGGAGGCGTACGAGCGCCTCATCCTGGACGTGCTGCTCGGCGACTCCAACCTCTTCCCGCGCACCGAGGAGGTCGAGCTGTCCTGGAAGATCCTCGACCCGATCGAGGAGTACTGGGACAAGCACGGCAGGCCCGCGCAGTACCCGTCGGGGACGTGGGGGCCCGCCGAGGCGGACGAGATGCTCGCACGAGACGGACGGAGCTGGCGCCGGCCATGAAGATAGATCTGACCGACACCACGTCCAGCAAGATCAACAAGGCGTTGGTGCGGGGTCGCCGGGCGATCGGCACCCCGGCCGTCGGCATGGTGCTCACCCTCGTCATCGTCACCGACGAGGAGAACGCCTACGACGCGCTGAAGGCCGCCGGCGACGCCTCGCGCGAGCACCCCTCGCGTCTGCTGGTGGTCATCAGGCGGGTCTCGCGCACGCTCCGCGACCGTACCGCCTCGCGGCTGGACGCCGAGGTGCGGGTGGGCGCGGACGCGGGCACCGGCGAGACGGTGGTGCTGCGGCTGTACGGCGAGGTCGCCGACCACGCCCAGTCGGTGGTGCTGCCGCTGCTGCTGCCCGACGCGCCGGTCGTCGTGTGGTGGCCGGTGAACGCCCCGCTGGATCCGGCCAAGGACCCGCTGGGCGCTCTGGCGCAGCGCCGGGTCACCGACACCTACGCCTCCGAGCAGCCGGTGCGGGAGCTCTCGGCGCGCGCCCAGGCGTACACGCCGGGCGACACGGACCTGTCGTGGACCCGGATCACGCCCTGGCGCTCGATGCTGGCCGCCGCCCTCGACCAGGTCACCTGCGAGGTCAGGGCCGTGGAGGTGGAGGGCGAGGAGTTCAACCCGAGCTGCGAGCTGCTGGCGATGTGGCTCGCGGACCGGCTGGACGTGCCGGTGAAGCGCTCCCCGTCCACCGGGCCGGGGCTGACCGCGGTCCGCATGGACACCAGCTGCGGCCCGATCGCGCTGGACCGGGCCGACGGCCGTCTGGCGACCCTGTCCGTCCACGGACAGCCGGAGCGCGCGGTGGCGCTGAAGCGGCGCGACACGGCCGAGCTGATCGCGGAGGAGCTGCGCCGGCTGGACCCGGACGACACGTACGCCTCGGCGCTGAAGTTCGGCGTGGAGAGGCTGAACGCTCCCCCGGCTCCCGCGGCTCCCCCGGCTCCCGCGGAGGAACCGGTCGCGGTGCCCGTGGCGAAGGAGGAGGCGGCGAAGTGAGCACTCCGCAACTGGTCGTCCACCGGGACAAGGAGCTGATGGCGCAGGCCGCCGCGGCCCGCCTGATCACCCGGATCGTGGACGCGCAGGCGTCCACGGGCTCGGCGTCCGTGGTCCTCACCGGCGGCCGCAACGGCAACGGCGTACTGGCCGCCCTGGCGGCCGCGCCCGCCCGGGACGCGATCGACTGGGGCCGCCTGGACCTGTGGTGGGGCGACGAGCGGTTCCTGCCGGAGGGCGACCCGGAGCGCAATGTCACCCAGGCCCGCGAGGCCCTGCTGGACTCCGTACCCCTGGACCCCAAGCGCGTGCACGCCATGCCCGCGTCGGACGGTCCTTACGGCGCGGACGTGGAGGCGGCGGCGGAGGCCTACGCCGAGGAGCTGGCCCGCGCGGCCGGTCCCGAGAACCACGGCGCGGTCCCGACGTTCGACGTCCTGATGCTGGGCGTGGGCCCGGACACCGCGAAGGGCGGCTGGTGGACGGCGTTCGCCAACCCGGCGCAGCTCTCGTTCGACAACTACTCGGCGCTGCTGAAGAACGCGGGCATGACGCAGGCGTTCTGGAACACCGTGCTGATCTCG
>NZ_POTZ01000609.1 GCF_003236365.1 Streptomyces sp. NTH33 | reverse complement strand
AGCGTGCCCGCTCCCCGGCCCCACCCCACAGGTCACAGCGGGCCCACATATTCACCGAACACACGTACAACCCTTACCCACCGCCGCGGGTCTCCTGATCGCCGTCGAATTCCGCCGGGCCGTCGCCCGGCGGCTTCCCGAGGAGCCCCATGCGCCGACACACCTCCGTGGCTCTGGCCGCCACCGTCCTCGCCGCCGGCCTGACGCCTCTGATGCTGAGCGGCCCGGCGTCGGCCGCGGTCGCCAAGCAGTACGACGACTTCAACGGCGACGGTTACCGCGACCTCGCGTACAGCAACGCCTACACGGGCATCTCCGGCCCGGGCGGCTGGAGGGGCGGCGCCGTGACCGTCGTCTACGGCACCGCCCGCGGCCTGGACACCTCCCGCACCCAGGTGGTCCACCAGGACAGCCCCGGAGTGCCCGGCGCGGGGGAGGACGACGACATGTTCGGCGACTCGCTCGCGAGCGCCGACCTCAACAAGGACGGGTACGCCGACCTCGTCGTGGGCAACCAGACCGAGCACGTGGGCAGCGCGAAGTACCGCGGCAAGGTCACCATCGTCTGGGGCTCCCGCTCCGGCCTGTCCGGCGGCACCACCCTCGCCCCGAAGAGCGGTGCGGGCGGCTCGCAGGCGCACTTCGGGGCGGACCTCGCCACCGGCGACTTCACCGGGGACGGTTCGCCCGACCTCGCGGTCGTCGGCGGTTCCGAGGCCTGGCTGTACCGCGGCCCGTTCACCAAGTCCGGGCGCACCGGCACCGTCAGCAAGATCGACAAGGAGGGCGCGGGCTGGTACTCCCACCGCCTCGCGGCCGGCAAGGTCAACCGCGACGGAAAGACCGACCTGGTGATCCTCGGCGAACAGTCCTACGGCAGCGAGGTGCGGATGCGCGCCTGGTTCCTCAAGGGCTCTTCCTCCGGTCTGGCCTCCGGCGCCTCCAAGACCCTCGCCGACCGCTGGCGCGGCGGCCTCGGCCCGAACGCCGTCATCGGCGACTTCGACAAGGACGGCTACGGCGACATCGCCATCGGGCAGCCCGACAGGGACCGCGGCAAGGGCGCGGTGACCATCTGGCGCGGCACGTCCTCCGGCCCGAGCGGCTCGAAGACGTTCACCCAGGCCACAGCGGGCGTCTCGGGCACCCCCGAGGCCGGCGACAACTTCGGCTACGCCGTCTCGGCCGCCGACACCAACGGCGACGGCTACGCCGACCTCGCCGTCGGCGTGCCCCACGAGGACGTCAGCGGCAGGCGGGACCAGGGCGGCGTCCACCTCTTCCGCGGCGGCTCCGGCGGCCTCACCGGCACCCGGTCCTCCTGGATCCCGCAGACCGTCGCCGGTCCTGCCGTCGCCGACGCCGGTTTCGGCTACGCCGTCCGTCTGCGCGACCTCGACCGCGACGGCAAGGCCGACCTGACCGTCGGCATGAGCGACAAGGCCCTGCTGCTGCGCGGGACGAGCAGCGGGCTCGCGCCGAGCCCCGCACGTGAACTGCCGGAATTCGGCGGCGGCTTCGTCGACTGACGCCCCGTCCCCGGGCTTCCCGGGCTCCCGGCTGCTCAGTTCCGAATGCCGAACATCGCATACCGGCTCCTCCCGGCTCCCCGGCTCCCGGCCCTCGGATCACCGACCGCCTCTCCCGGAACGGACTCGGCATGCGCAAGCGCACGCTCCTGTTGGCCGCCTCCACCCTCGCCGCGGCCTTGACCACCGGCATGGTCACCGCCCTGCCCGCCACCACGGCCTCCGCCGCGCCCTCCGGGCTGTCCGGCGACTTCGACGGCGACGGCTACCGGGACATCGCGGTCGGCGTGCCGGAGGAGTCCCTGGGCGCCAAGCAGGACGCCGGCGCGGTCGTCGTCCTGCGCGGCTCGGCCCGCGGCCTGACCGGCACCGGCGCCAAGTCCTTCTCGCAGAACACCTCCGGCGTCCCGGGCACCGCCGAGTCGAGGGACTTCTTCGGTGACGCGGTCTTCCTCCCCGACGTCACCGGCGACCGCCGCGCGGAGCTGATCGCCGGTGCCCGCGGAGAGAACGGCGACACGGGCGGCTGACGGAACCGACCGGGCGCGCCCGCAGCGGGGCCGCTGGTCCTCCGGTCTCGGACGGAGCCGGCCGGCCGCGGCCCCGTACTCAGGTAGGACAGCCGTCCCACGGTTCCCCTAGGGGATGTCACAGCTCGGCCGCAAAGCCTCGTCCATACACCCGGCCCGGCCCGGGACTTGCCGGGACCGGGTACGTTCGATGACGTGGCTGGATTCAGGAGCGGGCGCGGCGGCCGGGACGACCGCGCGCCGCACGCGCGACCCCGACAACTTCCGTACGGACAGCAGCCCCCCCAGGCGCCGTCGTACGGCTATCCGCCGACGCCGCAGCCGTACCCGCGGCAGCGGCCACCGTACGGAGCCGGCGGCGTCCAGTGGCCGCAGGCCAGCGGCGGTGGCTACGGCGGCGGCCAGGGCGAGCCGGAGTATTTCGGCGACGGCGGTCACCCACAGGGCGGTCACGACCCGTACGCGGCCGACAATCCGGGCCACACCCAGGCGTTCGCGGTCGGCGAGGACCCGTACAACCAGGGCGGGACCTACCACGCGGGCTCGGCCCCGGCCGGCCCGATAGGCCCCCGGCTGCACTGGAAGGACCTGCTGCGGGGCACCGTCGTCTCCCCCAACCAGACCTTCCTCCAGATGCGCGACTACACGATGTGGGGCCCCGCCCTCGTCGTGACGTTCCTCTACGGCCTGCTCGCGGTCTTCGGCTTCGACGGCGCCCGCGAGGACGCCATCAACGCCACGCTGTCCAACGCGATCCCGATCGTCCTGATCACCGCGGTGGCCATGGTGATCAGCTCCTTCGTCCTGGGCGCGGTCACCCACACCCTGGCCCGCCAGCTCGGCGGCGACGGGGCCTGGCAGCCCACGGTCGGCCTGTCCATGCTGATCATGTCCATCACGGACGCACCGCGTCTGCTCGTTGCCATGTTCTTCAGCGGCGACGCGGGCTTCGTCCAACTGCTCGGCTGGGCCACCTGGATCGCGGGCGGCGCCCTGCTGACCCTCATGGTCAGCCGCTCCCACGACCTGCCCTGGCCGAAGGCCCTGGGCGCCTCGGCGATCCAGCTGATCGCCCTGCTGTCGATCGTGAAGCTGGGCACGTTCTGACGAGCGGGGCGACGCACACGTGAAAGGGGCCCGGCCGGTCGGCCGGGCCCCTTCCTGTCTCTTCGCTGTCTCTCAGAGTGCGGTACGTGAGTTCTTGTCCGTTTCGTGGTTGAGGTTGGGTGAGGGCTGCTGGTCGTCGCCGCTTGGTGGTGGTCAGGCGCGGGGCTGAGCGAACAGGCCGGGTTCGGGTTCGGTGAGGAT
>NZ_POTZ01000608.1 GCF_003236365.1 Streptomyces sp. NTH33 | reverse complement strand
GCCCTTTGCCCTCACCGCGCTGATAGCGCACGACCATGCGCGTCCCGCAGCGGCCGCAGAAGACCAGCCCGGCCAGCAGCGCCGGCCCGTCGCGCAGGGCGCCCATGCTCTGGGAGCGGGCCCGGTTCGCCTCGATCCGGGCCAGGTTGCGTTCGTGCCGCTCGGTGCTGATATAGGCGGGCAGGACGCCGGGCAGGTAGACCAGCCAGTCCTCGCGCGGGGTGCGGACCCGGCCGGTGAACGGGCGTCCCGGTCGGCGCCGGCGGGGATCGGTGCGGCTGCGGCCGTAGACATAGACCCCGGCATAGGCCGGGTGGCGCAGCATGTTCTGGATGACGATCCGACTGGGACGGCGCCAGACCAGCCTCCCGCGCTCGGGCCCTGCGCGCACCCGGATGCCCATCTGGATGCCGTGGTCGACCAGGAACCGCAACACCGCGTTGACCGTGGCCAGTTCGTCGAACAGGTCGAAGACCAGACGGACCACGGCCTGCACCTGCTCGTCCGGGTCGAAGACGACCTCGCCGTCCGGGAGCCGCAGGTAGCCCACCGGCAGCGGCATGGCCAGCTCGCCGCGGCGGGCCTTGCCGATCCGCCCGTTCCACATCCGCTGCTTGATCAGGTGCAGTTCGGCCTCGCTGATCGTTCCCTTCAGCCCGAGCAGCATGCGGTCGTTGTACTCGGCCGGGTCGTACACCCCGTCGAGGTCCGCCAACACCGCACCGGAGAGGGCGCACAGCTCGACGAGCTGATACCAGTCCCTGCCCGAGCGAGCCAGGCGGGACATCTCGCTGCCCAGAACGAGGCCGACGTGGTCCAGTCCGATCTCGGTGACCAGCCGCTGGAAGCCGGGACGGTCCTGGAGACCGGACGCGGAATGCCCCAGGTCCTCGGCGATCACCAGCACCCGGGACGGGGACCAGCCCAGATCGACGGCCCGCTGCGTGAGCCCGTACTGCAGCCGGGTGGACTCGGCGTGATCGAGAACCTGCTGCGGCGTCGACTGGCGGACATAGATCACCGCGAGGCGGTCGCGATGCCAGGGCCGGACCTTGCCCTCAACCCCTGCCCACGGAGCGGCAACCGTCATGCTCACCGCGCTCACCTCCGTCCCCTCGCTCCGGGTCCGTGGCGATCACCATCCGCGCGGCCAGCACCCCCAGCAGCCGCACCACCAGCTGCCGGTTCAGTTCCGGAACGGCTCCCCACCGCGGGATCTGGGGAGCTCAGCGACGACACACTCGTCCACTGCGACTCACCACCCTCCTCCGCACCAGTCGACCGCTCACGCAACCGCTGAACAGCAGCGGCCGCCGCGAGCAGGCCCTCAACCCCTACGACCGGGACATTCCCCGGGGCAGACACACCTACGTGTGCAGTGTGGCTTGCTGCTCGAGTGCGGCATCAACCGGCTCAAGAGGCACCGGGCGGTGGCCACCCGTTACGAGAAACTCGCCGTCCGCTACGAGGCGACCGTGCTCGTCGCAGCCATCAACGAATGGCTGTGACTCGCATTCCCCTGTAGCCGGGAGACCGTCAGCGGTGGCCCAGCACGTTGACCACCCGGCCGTTGGGGTCACGGACAAAGAACCGGCGCACCCCCCACTCCTCGTCCTGCAGGGGGTGAACGATCTCCGCGCCGCTCTCCCGCATGGCCGCGTAGGCCGCGTCCACGTCATCTACTTCGACGCTCATATCGGGATTAACTGGCGCGGTCTTGTCACTGGCCATGAAGCTGATCTGCGCCGTCGGACTGGACGGGGACGCGAGCGTCATGATCCAGCCGTGGTTCATGACCTCCTCGAATCCGAGCAGGTCGTAGAACTCCCGGCTTTCCTGCGCAGCCTCCGACTGGACATTGGGTACGACACGGCGAACGGCCATCGGCAACTCCAAGGTGACAACAGACCGGCGTTGAGGCTCTCCAGGAGTACTACGCCACACCGGCCGCCGCATGCACTTTCGATACACGCCCTAGGCGATGGCGGGGCAGTGCCGTGGAAGAGGGCTTGGGCGAGGTGGCAGCTGAGAGCGACGCGGTCGGGCTCGGGCAACGCGCCCCTGGAGTCCAGCAGCGCGTTGGCGAAGTCGAACCGGCGACGCGTCTCGTAACGGTGGGCGGCGTACTCGAGTACGGACGGGATCAGCATGGCGAGGACACAGGCGATCACGGCCTGCACGGGCAGGTTAGCGAACGCGGTGCCCAAGCTGGCTTTTTTCACGGGTCGTGAACGAAGCCAGCCTGGAGGTGGAGTTCACCGACGTGGAGCACCTGGAGTTCGACCTGTAGAGCCGGGCTGCGCCATCAGACCGTGGGAGGCTGCGCAGCTGCGTATTCGGCTGTGGGTGGTTGCGGATCACCGCCGGGGCCGGCGTCCAGGGCGCGGCGACCGGTGACCGGGCGCGCGGGCATCGGGTCGCCGGCGGCCGGAGCGGCGGGCAGGCGTTCGGCGGCGAGCTGGGCGCGTGGCGCGGGCGGCAGCTCCGCTTCGGTGGCGGTGCGGGTCGGTCCGGTGCCCAGCGGACGGCGGTCGGTCATGCCGGATTCTCGCCCGGCGCGCGTTGTTCTTCCTCACCGGTATCACCGTGGGCGGCGGCGGGCCCCGAGGCGCGCGCGTGTCGGGTGCGTGCGAGGCGGTGAACTTCGGTGAGCACCCGGCGGTGGTCTGGGCGGCGGCGCTGCCCGGCCCGGAGCAGGGCGCCGGGACCCGGCGGAACCGGGCCGGTGCTGGCCGAAGGGGTCTCCGAGGGAAGTAGTCGGCGCGCCCGGCCCCCTTGACCAGCGCGCTGACCTGCGACTCTTCCTCATTTCCGCGCGCGGCTGAGGCGCCTTGTGAGGCACCCCGGCAAGCGCCTCGTAGAGCACCCTGAGAGACGCCCTGTGAGGCACCTTGTAGAGCGCCCTGCTCGCTGGCTCCCGGCCGCTGTCGCCGCGTCGCCGAAGCTGCCCAGGCCCGCACCGCCCGGCCGCCGTCGGGTGGCGGCATTTTCGGCCAGCAACACGCCCTGGCTGCCCACCCGGGCTTGCCCGGGTTCTGATCAGGGCTGCGGGCCAGGTGATGACTCGCCCTCTGGCCCGGTGGCATCGGCATCACCGACACGGCCGGGGGCGTGCGACAGCATCACTGCTGTCTGCGAGCGAAGGGAGGCGATCGCCTCGGCCAGCCGGTCACGCAGGCACGCATCCGCGTCCATTCCGGCTGCCGCCGCGGTCGAGCCCGGGCCGTCTGGCCTGCCCCGGCCAGTCATCTCTGAGAGGGCTTCTCGAAACCGAGTGTGGGGGCTGGGTTCGTGCTGGTCAGGCATGGTGCCGGGGTGGGTGAGGTAGGTCCGGTGCGTCCGTGGTGGTGGCGTGCTGGAGGTGCGTGATGGCGTCGGTGC
>NZ_POTZ01000607.1 GCF_003236365.1 Streptomyces sp. NTH33 | reverse complement strand
CCCCACGCCGACCCCTCGACCGCCCTCAGCAGCGGCGTGAGCAGTGCCATGGCCAAGGGAGACAGCAGCAGCGCGACAGCCGTGCCCAGCGCGAACCCGCCCACGACGTCCGTCGGATAGTGCACGCCCATGTACACCCGGCAGAACCCCTCGAGCAGCGCCAGCCCTATGCCCACCAGACCGAACCGCCGGTTGGCGACGAACAGCGCGACCCCCATCGCCATGGTGATCGCCGCGTGGTCGCTCACGAACGAGTAGTCGGTCTTCCCGGACACCAGGACCTCCAGCCCCTGATGGTCCAGGAACGGCCGGGGCCGCTTCACGAACCCCCGTATCGGCACGTTCACCAGCACCGCGAGGCCCGCCGCGAGCGGCACCCACACCAGCGCGGCCACGGACGACGCCGCCTCCGCACCGCCCCGGCGCCGCACCGACCACCAGCACCACACCACGAGCAGCACCATGGCGAGCAGCAGCCCGTACTCGCCGACGTACTCCATGACCCGGTCGAACCAGCGCGGCGCGTCCTTGGCCAGCCCGTTGATGTCGTAGAGCAGGTCGACGTCAGGGTTCGACCCGGATTCGGCGAGTCCAGCCATGGCGCTGCGGCCCCTTCGTCGTGTCGTTCCGGGCGCACCCTGTGTACGCCGCTCCTGCCCACCCCCGTGGTTGTAGATCAGCTACGCCAACAGCAACGCACGACCCCGGCCGATCCGTTCCGTCCTCCACCGAACGATCACGCAGACGTTATCGAAGAGAGACTCGTCACAGCAGCTCAGGAGGTAGGTCCGCAGGCCGTTCACACGGAGGTGGGGAGCGCTTTCGCGCCGTCTTCGGTGACCCTGGTGGCCCCGAAGTAGTCCGGCGTGTCGATGGGGTCGAACCGGATCACCGCACCCGGCCTCGGCGCGTCGATCATGTACCCGCCGCCGACGTAGATACCCACGTGCCGGATGGCCCGCGAATTGGCCGGGTCGTCGGAGAAGAACACCAGGTCGCCCGGCAGCAGCTCGTCCCGCTTGGGGTGCGGACCGGCGTTGTACTGGTCGTTGGCGACCCGCGGCAGGGTGATCCCCACACTCTCGTACGCCGCCTTGGTCAGCCCCGAGCAGTCGAACCGCCCGCCCTGGTCGGCGGTGCCGTTCCCGCCCCACAGATAGGGCGTGCCGAGCTTGCCCTGCGCGTAGGAGATGGCCGCGGCGGCCTGCTTGGAGGGATCGACGCGCCTGACGGGCGCGGCGAAGCTCTTCTCCAGGGTCGTGATGGTCTTCACGTAGTTCCTGGTCTCCGCGTACGGCGGCACACCCCGGTACTTGATGACGGCGTACGCGCCCGCGTTGTAGGCCGCGAGCATGTTGTGCGTCGGGTTCCCGGGCACGTCCTTGACGTACCGGGCGAGCTCGCAGTCGTAGGACGCGGCCGACGGAATCGCGTCGTCCGGGTCCCAGACGTCGCGCTTGCCGTCGCCGTTGCCGTCGATGCCGTGCGTGGCCCAGGTGCCCGGGATGAACTGCGCTATCCCCTGCGCCGCGGCGGGACTCCGGGCGTTCGGGTTGAACCCGCTCTCCTGGTACAGCTGCGCGGCCAGCAGCGCGGGGTTGATGGCGGAGCAGAGAGTGCCCCACTTCTGCACGAGGGAGTGGTACGCGGCCGGCACCGCGCCCCTGGCGAGTCCCACGGCTCCGCCGCCCGCCCCGCCCGCGGGGCTCCCGGCGACGACGTACACGCCGACGACGAGCAGCACGACGAAGCCGAACGCGGTGCCGACGGCGGTGATCGCAACGATCCATGCCTTACGCACCGTCAACCGCCCCTCGCCGCCCGGGAGTCCACCGCCGACAGTCTAGAGGCGCCCTCCGTGCTTTTGGAGTGATCACACACAGGGCGCAGGGCAGCACGGCGGCCGCCCGCCGTGCGACCCCGCCCCGGGCCGGGTGCGGATCAGGGATCGGCGGCCGCGTCCTTGTACAGCCTCGCCGCCGCGGCCCCGAAGACCACGCTGTACGACCTGTTCGCCGTCGAACCGCCCTGCTCGTGCCCGCCCAGCACCCCGACGACCTGCCGGTCGCCGTTGACCCACGGGCTGCCGCTGGTGCCGCCGGTGAACTCCGGGCAGTCGATGCGCTGCTGGCCGCCGCTGTGGGCGTGCGGCCTGTTGGTGCAGCTGATGGGCACCTCGCGCGCGTCCGGATAGCCGGTGACGGTGACCGCGGTCGCCCCGGTCGCCGTCCCCGTGACGAAGCGGTTGGCGCCGACGACGTCCTCGATCTCCTTGCCGCCCCGCGGGGCGAGCACGGCGAAGGCCATGTCGCTGTCCTCGTCCTGGCCCTTGGACCAGCCGTCGGGCAGGAAACGCCTCTTGACCGTCCACACCCCGTACGGCGCCCGCCCGTCCCGGTAGCCCGGCACGAACACCAGGTCGCCGCCGCCGCTCAGACAGTGGGCGGCGGTCAGGACCAGGTTGCGGTTCGGGCTGTGCACCACGGAGGCCGTGCAGAAGTGGTTGCCCGTCAGGCCGCCGGCCTTGTCCGCACCGGCCAGCACCCCGACCCGGGCACCCTGCGGGGACTTCGGGGTGACGGCGGTCACCCCGAGCGCGCCGGGCCCGTCGGCGGCGGCCGCGGCGGAGACCGAGGTGACGGCCAGCAGCGCCAGGGCGGCGAACAAGGTGTGCTTCACCAAGCCCACCGTACTGGCCGACACCGCCCCGCGCCCGCCCGCACCGAACGGACAGCGGGACCGCGGCCCGCCGACGTGAGACCATCGGAACGGCCCCACACCCGACTGGCCGTCAAAAGCCATGAGGAACAGCGAAGAACGTCAACGACGGGACCACACGACAGGTTCCGCTCGGACTTCATTGCCCGGCGTGACCTGCCGTGATACACAGAGTGACGATACATGCCAAACCCATAAGGCAATAGCGTCAAGTCGACTTCGCCGGCGTGATTGTCGGTGACAATGACCCTGACCTCTGCACGAGGACAGGGGACATGGAACTACCCAACAGGGGCGGTGACTTACATGCTCTTTGCGGCCGACAAGGGAGACATCAACACCATCATCGGCGGGATCGCTCCGAACTGGGGCCCCTTCGGCAGCCTGGGCAACGAGGCCAAGGTGATGATCGAGGTGGTGATGGCCGTCGCCATCCTGCTCTGCCTCGGCATCGCCATCTGGGGCGCCGCCAAGCAGCGCATCGGTGCCACGGCCCTGCGCGACACGTTCAGCGCCGAACAAGGCAAGGGGCTGATCATCGCCGGTCTGACAGGGGTGTTCATCATCGGCTCGCTCGGCACGCTCTTCACCATCGTGTACGGCATGGCCGTGTAACCGGCGCACACCCGCGCATGCCGCGCACGGTGCCCCGTCCGCGCCGCAAGCCAGACCCTCCGGGCGCGCCCGGAG
>NZ_POTZ01000606.1 GCF_003236365.1 Streptomyces sp. NTH33 | reverse complement strand
CACCGAAATATACACAAGGCTATTCGTCGGCAGCGTCAGATGTGTATAAGAGTCAGCCCCGGGGACGGTCACCCCTCGACCCACCGAGACGGGCGGGCGAGTGGGAAAACCCCCGCCCCCAGCGGAGCGTCACCTCATTCGCGTCGCCCACTCCTGCACCTTGGCGATCCGCTGCCGCAACTGCCCCGCCGTCGCCTCCGCGCTGGGCGGGCCACCGCACACACGGCGCAGTTCGTTGTGGATCACCCCGTGCGGCTTGCCGCTCTGGTGGACGTACGCGCCGACCATCGTGTTGAGCTGCCGGCGCAGCTCCATCAGCTCCTTGTGCGTGACCACCGGTCGCCGGTCGGCGGGCAGTTCGAGCAGGTCGGCCTCCTCGGCCGGCCTCCTGCGGCTGTGCGCGATCTGCCGGGCCTGCCGCTTCTGCAGCAGCAACTGCACCTGCTCGGGCTCCAGCAGCCCCGGAATACCGAGGTAGTCCTGCTCCTCCTCGCTGCCCGGGTGGGCCTGCATGCCGAACTCGGCGCCGTCGTAGAGGACCCGGTCGAAGACGGCGTCGGACTCCAGCGCCTCGAAGGGCAGCATGTCCTGCTCGCCGGTGTCCTCGTCCTGCTCCCGGTTCGCCTCCTCCATCTCCTTCTCGGACTCGGCGTACGGGTCCTCCTCGCCGTCCTTCTTCGGCCTGTCGAGGGCGTGGTCGCGCTCGACCTCCATCTCGTTGGCGAAGGTGAGCAGGTCCGGAATGGTCGGCAGGAAGACGGAAGCGGTCTCGCCGCGCCGCCGGGACCGTACGAAACGGCCGACGGCCTGGGCGAAGAACAGCGGCGTGGAGATGGTGGTGGCGTACACCCCGACCGCGAGGCGGGGCACGTCGACGCCCTCGGACACCATGCGGACGGCCACCATCCAGCGGTCCTCGTTGTTGCTGAACTCGTCGATCCGCTTCGAGGCGCCGGTGTCGTCGGAGAGGACGAGCGTCGCGCTGTCGCCGGTGATCTCGCGGATCAGCTTGGCGTAGGCGCGGGCGGAGTCCTGGTCGGAGGCGATGACCAGGGCGCCGGCGTCCGGGATGGCCTTGCGGACCTCGGTCAGCCGCTGGTCCGCGGCGCGCAGCACGGCCGGCATCCACTCGCCGCGCGGGTCGAGCGCGGTGCGCCAGGCCTGGCTGATCGCGTCCTTGGTCATCGGCTCGCCCAGCCTGGCCGCGACCTCGTCACCGGCCTTGGTGCGCCAGCGCATGTTGCCGCTGTAGGAGAGGAAGATGACGGGGCGGACGACGTTGTCGGCGAGGGCGGAGCCGTAGCCGTAGGTGTAGTCGGCGGCCGAACGCCGGATGCCGGCCGCGTCCTCCTCGTACGTCACGAACGGAATGGGGTTGGTGTCGGACCGGAACGGCGTACCGGTGAGCGCGAGCCGCCGGGTGGCCGGCTCGAACGCCTCCAGGCACGCCTCGCCCCAGGACTTGCTGTCGCCGGCGTGGTGGATCTCGTCGAGGATGACGAGGGTCTTGCGCTGCTCGACGCGGTTGCGGTGCAGCATGGGGCGGACGCCGACGCCCGCGTACGTCACGGCGACCCCGTGGTACTCCTTGCCGAGCGGGCCCGCACTGTACTCCGGGTCCAGCCTGATCCCGATCCGCGCGGCCGCCTCCGCCCACTGCTTCTTCAGGTGCTCGGTCGGCGCGACCACGGTGACCTGCTGGACGACGTGGTGGTGCAGCAGCCAGGAGGCGAGCGTCAGCGCGAAGGTCGTCTTTCCGGCGCCGGGGGTGGCCACCGCGAGGAAGTCGCGTGGCTGCTCCTGGACGTACTTGTCCATCGCGGCCTGCTGCCAGGCACGCAGCTTGCTGGCGGTGCCCCAGGGGGCGCGCCCCGGGAAGGCGGGCGAGAGGTGGTGGGAAGAGGAGGCGGCGGCGGTGATGGTCACGGTCTCCGGTTCGCTGTGCTCGGGTACTCGGCTACGTATGACAACCGGGCCACCCTACCGGGGGCCCGGTGGTGCCAACGCGGCAACGGCACGGCGTCACCCGGGGATGGGACTGAGGTCACATCGACTCGTGCAGTGCCCTCAGACGCCGGGCGATCAGGCCCACATCTTCCAGACTCCCGGCCGCCACCTCGACGACCAACTTGTACGCCTCGTCCTGATCGACGTCGACCATTTCGGCCCCGTTGAAGTCGAGGAAGACCACGGTGCACATCCACGCGGTGCGCTTGTTGCCGTCGATCAAGGGATGGTTCACGGCGAGCGACTGCAACAGCGCCGCCGCTTTCTCGAACAGGTCCGTGTAGGCCTCGACGCCGAACATCTGCGACCGCGGCCGATGAAGGGCCGAGCTGAGCAGGCCCAGGTCACGGACCTCGACCTCCTGCTCCCCGCACGCCAGCTCGGCCAGGTCCAGGGCCTCCTGGACCGTCAGGTACTTCATCTACTCCCCCAGCCGCCTCAGAAGGTCGGCATGTTGCGCCGCGTATTTGGCCCCCAGGCGGCGAACCGTGGCTCGGTCCGCTTCCTGCTCCAGATACCGGTCGATGGCCTGAAGCACTATTGCGTGCATACTGCGCCCCTCCTCCTCCGCCCGCTGCTTGAGAGCTTCCTGCTGGTCGTCACGGAGACGAAGATTCATAGCCATACCAGAACGGTACCATTCTTGGGGTCATTACGGTACTAATCTATACGCTACGCAACCGCCTCGTCACCCAGACCCCCGCCAGCGCCACCCCCGCCATCGGCAGGAACACCGCCGCGAACGCCGCCGGGTGGGAGGCGGAGCCGGCGGCCGTCGCCGTCGTGTGGGCGACCGTGCCGCCGCCCAGGGCGGCGAAGGCGGCGCCGCCCGCGGCGAGCAGGACGACGTTGGACAGGGCGTCGGAGATCTGCAGGGCCGCGGAGTTGGCGCCGGCCTCCTCGGGGGCGGACAGGCGCAGCAACAGCACGCTGGTGGAGGCGATGACCAGGCCCATGCCGAAGCAGCCGAAGGCCCAGGCGACGGCGACCGTCCAGACGGGCACGGCGTCGATCAGCACGCTGGGCGTGGCGGCGATGGACGCGGCCACCAGCAGCATCCCGAGGGTCATCAGCCGCTCCCGGTGCGGCGCCATCCGAGGCCGCGACTGCACCCACGAGCCCAGCGCCCAGGTGACCCCGCCCGCCGCGAGGGAGAACCCGGCCAGCGTCGGGGACAGCCCCCGCTGGGTGACGAGCATCAGCGGTACGAAGGACTCGGCGGCGATGAAGGAGCCCGCCGCGACCCCGCGCAGCAGCACCACGGACGGCAGCCCGCGCGCCGCCCGGTACGTGCCGCGCGGCAGCAGCCCCAGCACGGCCGGCACCAGCAGCGCGGCCCCCGCCGCTCCGGGCAGCAGCGACAGCCACCGCAGGTCCTGGGCCGCGTACTGCAGCAGCCCGGCGCCCAGGGAGATAC
>NZ_POTZ01000605.1 GCF_003236365.1 Streptomyces sp. NTH33 | reverse complement strand
GTAGGAGGAGAAGGCGGGGCCGCGGAGGGGCTCGGGCAGCATCGGGGGCCTTTCGGGGACGTACGAGGGCACGACCGCGAGCAGGACGTGCGGGGCGTGTGCGGCGAGCCGAACCAGCAGGCCGGTGGGCGCGTGCAGTTCGGGAGTGTCGGCCACGGAGTCGACGACGGCGACCACGGCGTCGAAGCCGCCGCCGGCCACGTTGTAGGCGTAGCGCTCGCCGGGGCCGTCGGCCGGGTCGTCGTGCGCGTCGAAGACCAGCCGGGTGCGGATCGCGTAACCCGGGTCGTCCACGGCCAGCACGGGCGAGCGGGTGGTGGTGGAGTACCGCACCTCGGCCGCCACGAGCCGCTCGACCTCCCGGGCCAGCCTGAGCGGCGCGTACATCAGCTCCTCGAACCCGAGCACGAGCACCCGCCGCGCCCCTTCGGGCAGCGCCTCGGCCACCCGGGCGGCCATGCCGGGCAGCGCCCGCTCCAGCCGGTCCCGGTGACCGGGGGTGAAACCGTGCCGCCCCCCGTCGGGCACGCCCCGCGGCCAGCGCAGGTCGACCCGCGCGACCCGGCCGCGGACGCGCTGCCCCGGAACGGCCGGCTCCACCCGGCCCGGCGCGTCCGCCGGTACATCCGCCGGCACCTCCGACCGCGCGGACGCGACCGCCTCCGGCGCCCTGTCCCCGGGCCCGGGCACCCCCGGCCCCGTCCGGGCCGACCCGGCCTCCGGTGCGGCCTCGCACCGTGCCGCCCCGGCCGGAGCCCCGGCCGACTCCACCCGGCCCGGCGCGTCCCCCGGCGGCTCCGCCTGCGCCGGTACCGCCGCCGGGCCGGCCTCGGCCGGCCCGGCCTCGTGGCGGGCGACCAGTTCCCGGCCCTTCTCCAGGACGTCCGCCGGGAGGCGGACCGCGCCCGAGGCCGTGGCGAGCAGGTCGACGCGGGCTCCGATCCCGTGGGCGAAGGCGGTCAGGCGGGCGACGTCGGCGGGGGCGCGCATGTCGACCAGGGCCACGACGACGTACCGCTCGCGCGGGTAGCGGGCGTGCAGGGCGCGGATGGTGTTCAGGACCGTGTTGCCGGTGGAGAACTCGTCGTCCACCAGGACCAGCGGGCCGTCGCAGGCCAGCAGGGCCGGGTCCTCGGGCAGCAGGAGGTGGGAGGTGGCGTGCGAGTGGGACTCCTCGAAGCCGCCCGCCGGGGCGACGCCGGGGACGGGGCGGCGCGTGGAGTGGAGGTACGGCGCGGCGCCCAGGCCGTCGGCGACCGAGTGGCCGAGACCGGTCGCGGTCTCCGCGTAGCCGAGGACGACCGCCCGGCGGGCCTCCTCCTCGCCCAGCAGGTCCCGTACGCGGCGGCCCAGGGCGAACCCGTGGCCGTACACCACCGACGGCGACTGCGGCACGTGCTTGCCCAGCACGTTGGACACCAGCAGATGCGCCCGCTTGGGGTTGCGGCGCAGCGCGAGCCCCAGCAGGCCCGTCAGCTCGTCGTCGCCCACGAGTTCGACCCCGAGCCGCTCGGCGACCCAGGTGCCGGACCAGACCCCGTCGTTCACTGCCTTGTTCATGCGTTCCTTGCTACGAGCTCTCGTGATGAGCGGTGCGGTCAGTCGGGAATGGCGGCGGCGAGCAGCTCCACGAAGCCGACGTCCTCCCGGGCGACGCCGAAGACCTCGGCGCGCAGCAGGGTCCGCTCGGCCCACGCGCGGTGCGGCTTCACCTCGTTCATCTTGTTCGTGTACGCCGACCTCAGCACACCCCCGCCGCAGCGCTCCGGCCGCAGGATGTCCGCCGCGTCGCTGAACTCCTCGTGGCTGACCACCGACAGCGCGTGCACGGGCAGGACGTGGGAGGGGTGGATGCAGGTCTTGCCGAGCAGCCCGTTGGCGTGGTCCAGGGAGATCTCCCGCAGCAGCCCGTCCATCGCGTGCGCGATCAGCCTCTCGCGCAGCTCGACCGCCTGCACCTCCAGGAAGGGGCTCTGCCGCAGCTGCGGCTTGAACATGCGCTCCTGCGTCCGGAAGTACTCCCACACCGGCCCGGTCACGGTGAACCCGGTGCCGTCGGCCCGCCCCAGCATGTTCACCACGTCGGCGATCACGGAGGCGACGACCTGGACGTCATAGGCCGTCATGTCGGGGGCCCTGCGCAGCCCGTAGGAGGAGCAGAAGTCCGTCACGCCGAGGCGCAGCGCGAGCACCCGGTCCCGGTACTTGTCGACCGCGCGGAAGATCCCCTCCAGGGTCTCCACCCGCGACTCCCGGTACAGCAGCTCGGGCGACTCCAGGACCGGCATGGCGAACAGCCGCCGCCCGCTCGCCGTCTCGGCGGCCTCCAGCGCCTCCAGGAACGGCATGCCCCGCTCCCCGGTGAACTTCGGCAGCACGAATCCGGACAGCAGCCGCACCGCGGGCCCGAGCCGCCGCACGAGGTCCGGTATCTGCTCGGGGAAGCGGACCCGGACGAACAGCAGGAGCAGCCCGGCCCCGGAGTCCTCGGCCAGCTCGGTGAACTGCCGGACCAGGTTCTCCTCGCCGTGCTCCACGTCCGCGTCGTCGATCGAGTCCTCCAGGCACAGCACCATCGAGACCACACCGCGTCCGGCCTGCTTGACGATGTCCTCGGCGAGCCGCGGCCGGGTCGCCGGGCTGTAGAGCGTGGCGCCCAGGGCAGCGGAGAGCAGCCGGGCCGGGGAGTCGGCGGTGAACTCGCACGGTTCCTGGTGGAAGAGGCGCTGCCGCACCTCAGCACCGAGATGCCCGAAATGACGCATATAGCTCCCCCCGTGGCGACACTGGCGGCCTGCGAAGACTGTCAATAGGTGGCCGGTAATAGTACGTACGAGCCCGTGTCCATGGTTCCCCCCGGGGGTGAATTCCCCGTGACCCGCCGTGTACGCGCCCCGCGTTGTCGTGACCAGGACGGAGAAGGCAGGATGACCGCATGACGCACGCGATGCTGAAGGGGTCGAACGTCCCGCTGGACGCCACCACGGTACGGTCCGTGGTGCGCTGGACGCCCGGGCAGGGGATCCCGGACGTGGACGCCTCGGCACTGCTCCTCGGCCCCGACGGCCGGGTGCGCTCCGACGAGGACTTCGTCTTCTACAACCAGCCCCGACACCCCTCCGGGACGGTGTGGCGGCTCGGCAAGAAGCGGGTCGTCGACGGTCTGACGGACAGTGTCCAGACCGACCTCGCCGACGTCGAGCCGGAGGTCGGCCGGATCCTGCTGGTCGCCTCGGCGGACGGCGTCACGTTCGACCGCGTACGCGCGCTGCGCATCCTGCTGTATGACGCGGCGGTCGCCGACGGGGAGCCGCTGGCGTACTTCGACATCAAGCCGGAGACCGGTCAGGAGACCGCGCTGATCTGCGGCGAGCTGTACCGGCGGGGGGAGGGCTGGAAGTTCCGGGCGCTCGGGGAGGGCTATTCG
>NZ_POTZ01000604.1 GCF_003236365.1 Streptomyces sp. NTH33 | reverse complement strand
CCCGCACACCCCGGCCCCAGCCGCGTCGCCGTCGTCGGCGCGGGCATGGTCGGACTGTCCACCGCCTGGTTCCTGCAGGAGCGGGGCGTCAGCGTCACCGTGTACGACCGCGAGGGGGTGGCCGCCGGGTCGTCCTGGGGCAACGCCGGATGGCTGACCCCCGGCCTGGCGACGCCGCTGCCCGAGCCCGCGGTCCTCACCTACGGGGTGCGGGCGGTCCTCAGCCCGTCCTCCCCGGTCTACGTCCCGCCGAGCGCGAACCCGAAACTGCTCAGGTTCCTCGCAGGCTTCGCCGGCAACAGCACCGCGGCCAAGTGGCTGCGGGCGATGCGTGCGCTCGTCCCCATCAACAGCCTGGCGCTGCCGAGCTTCGACACGCTGGCCGAAGGCGGCGTCGAGGCACGGACACTCGAGGCCAAGTCCTTCCTCGCGGCCTACCGCACGGCCGCGGAGCGCCGGGTTCTGCTGGAGGAGCTCGAACAGATCCACGCCGCGGGCCAGACCATGGAGTTCGACGTCCTCGACGGGGACGAGGCCCGGGGGGTCGAACCGTCCCTGTCGGACGAGGTCGGCGCGGCGATCCGGCTGCACGGCCAGCGCTACATCGACCCGGGACACTTCGTGCACGCCCTGGCCGACGCGGTCCGTGCCCGGGGCGGCGTGATCCGGGAGGGCACGGAGGTCACCGACGTGCGGGACACGGCGGCCGGTGTCACCGTCCTGACCGGTGGCGGCACCGGCGGTGAGGGCGAGCGCTTCGACGCGGTGGTCCTGGCCACCGGGGCCTGGCTCGGCCGCCTCGCCAGGAGGTTCGGCGTGCGCCGCCTCGTGCAGGCCGGCCGCGGGTACAGCTTCAGCGTCCCCGTGGAGCACGTGCCGTCCGGTCCGGTCTACTTCCCCGCTCAGCGCGTCGCCTGCACGCCTCTCGGCGACCGTCTGCGCGTCGCCGGAATGATGGAGTTCCGCAGCCCGGAGGCGCCCCTGGACGCCCGCCGGATCAACGCCATCGCCGAGGCCGCGCGCCCGCTGCTGCGCGGCGCCGACCTGGACGCCCGCCAGGACGAGTGGGTCGGCTCCCGCCCGTGCACGACCGACGGACTGCCCCTGATCGGGGCCACGCGCTCCCCCCGGGTCTTCGCCGCGGGCGGACACGGCATGTGGGGCATCACCCTCGGCCCGGCCACCGGACAACTGCTCGCCGAAACGATCGTCACCGGCGAACGTCCCTCGCAGCTGGCGCCGTTCGACCCACTGCGCTGACCAGCCGGTGCCACCGGGCGGGACCGTCGACCACGGCTCCCGCCCGGCGACATGCGCACGCCCGTCGCGGGCCGGCAGGACACGGGGTGCCGCCCGTGTCCGCGGACGGCTGTCGGCTGCGAGGCACTGCCGCACACGCTGGGCGCCCCGGGATGTTCGGCAAGCCGATCGGCGCCCGCTCCCTCGAGGCGGGTGCCGCTCCGTAGGTTTGTGGGGGACGGGGCCTAACCAGCCATGGACGGGGCGTAGGGGGACAGAGCCGGAGCGAGCTGCACTCCGGGGGCCAGGCCGAGGGCGACGAGGGCGTCGGGCAGGCCGCGTCCGACTCGGGCCGCCTCCGCCGTGCCCGGTGCGGCCAGTTGGCGGCAGCTGGCGACGATGATCTCGAACAGGTGCTGCACCCGGCCTGGTCCGCGGGGCAGCAACTGGCTGTGGAAGTCCTCGTGGTGGGCGAGAACGAGGGCGGCGAGGCCGACGACGTGGGCCGAGGCCGCGCCGGTGCCGTCGAGCACCGTGTATCCGTCCTCCGGTGCGCACGACAGGACGGCCA
The DNA here is from genome assembly GCF_003236365.1 of Streptomyces sp. NTH33. Classification (GTDB taxonomy): domain Bacteria; phylum Actinomycetota; class Actinomycetes; order Streptomycetales; family Streptomycetaceae; genus Streptomyces. Next base: position 1,621 of record NZ_POTZ01000604.1, on the reverse strand, counting down.
CGCCGGGGGCGGCGGCGTCGACTCCGGGGCCATAGCAGCTGAACGGCGCGGCGAACAGCCCTTCGGGTGTCAACTGCGGTCCCGAATGGGTGGCGTGGGAGGTGTCCTGCGGATACGAGCCGAAGGCGCCCAGCGCGCCCACGGCGAACACGGTGGGCAGCGAAGCGGGGAAGGCGATCGGCCCACCGGTGTCGCCCGCCGGGGCGACGCACGCGATGCCCGCCGCGTTGGCGTCGACGAGTTTGCGGGAGACCAGCGCCGACGGGTACGGGGTCGCCACCGCGATGTGCGCGATGTCGACCTCGTGCTCGATGCAGTGGTCCAGGGCGGCGATCAGATCGCTGAAATGTCCGCCGGGCATCACCTGGCAGACCTCGATCTCGGCGTCGACGGCGATGCCGATGACGCCCTTGCCGGTGTCCCCGCCGGCGATGATGCCCGCCGCATGAGTGCCGCTGCCCATCACGTCGTGGGCCCAGCCCTCGTCCGTACCGCGCACGAGATCCACCCCGGAGCGCACCTGGCTCCTCAGATCGGGGTGCTCGGCGCTGACACCCGAGCCGATGACCGCGACCCTGATGCCGAAGGCGCGGAACGTGGGAGGCAGCCGATCCACCCGCATGGCCTGCTGGCCCCAGCCGTACCGCTGCCGCTCCTCCAGCTCCGGGTACACCTTGGCCAGCGGGGTCAGGGTGATCAGGTTCTCCTGTGTCGCCGACAGGTCGGGCCGGTAAATCCAGCGGTCCATGTAACCGACCGCGGGCCGCACGTACAGGGACTGGATCGACTGCGCGGACTCCGTCGCCGACGTGACGGTGACCGTACCGTCGGCCCCGGTGATGCCCTGGCTCGGCCAGGTCGCGCCGATCAGGAACACTCCCGCGCCTGCCAGCGGTTCGCCGTCCGGGCCGCAGACGCGGAGCGAGATCTCCGCGGACTCCTCCAGAGGCATGACCAGCCCGGGATCGCGCAGCGGCAGCATCCCCGCCGCCGGCATGGGGGCGGGCCCGGCGCCGGACAGCGGCAGGTCCGGCTCGATGTGCACGTGCAGCGACCGCATCGCCGGTACCTGGGCCTCGGCCGCCTCGACGACCGCCAGTTCCGGGCAGGCGGGCTGCACGCCGGTCGACTCGATCTTCGCCGACGGCTGAAGCCTGCGGATCACCCTGACGTCGGACATCCGGTCCAGTTGGTCGCACACCGCGTCCATGCTCAGTCCGGGCACTCCCGGTGGGAGCTGCTGCTGGGGCAGCGGTGTCACCATGTACCGCCCTCGTCGCGGCTGCACCGTGATCGGTGACGGCGCGCCCTTCCCGCGTGGCCCCGCTTCCTTGTTCTCGGGTCCCGGCCTGCCGGGACCCGCGCCGTCGGACCCGCTCCCGCGGTTGTTTCCGGGCCTTTCCTTGACCATTACGTCCACCTTCACCACGCCTACGTCGTACTTGTGCTCCCGATCCGACTACGTGCGGTTCGCGCTTCCACGGTGATGCGGTGTGCCCGGGAAGGACTCCCGGGCACACCGCATCGCGCGCCGCCGGGGGTCAGCCGATACCGAAGGGCTGACCCATCTGGCCGTAGCCGAAGCCAGGCTGCGGGAACGGCGGGGGCGGCGGGCCGAACG
>NZ_POTZ01000603.1 GCF_003236365.1 Streptomyces sp. NTH33 | reverse complement strand
GTCGTAGGGCGACCTGCCGTCCTTGACCACGCTCTCGGGCTTGACGCCCACGGCGGCGAGCGCGCCGATGACGATCGAGGTCGAGTTGGTGTCGCTGGGCCCGCCCGGCGTGTACGGCCACCCGCCGGGCCGCCTTCGAGACGCCGGTCACGTTCGACGCGCCCGCGCGGTGACGGTGGGCGATCGAGTGACATGCGCCGGCGACGGCCTCGGGACAGGAGTGATGCCGGCCGGACGGGAGGGCCGTACCCCTGCGGGAATCGATGTGCCAGGATGCCGCCCATGGTGAACGTGGACCGTCATCTGGCCGATGACGAGGAGCTGGTGCACGCGACCCGCCAGCACTGGACGCAGATGGTGGGCGAGTTCGTCGTCCTGGTACTCGTCTGGGCCGTGGCGGGCGCGCTGGTGTGGGTGATTCCGTCCGGCCAGGACTGGGGCACCGTGGCCCGGTACGGGGTGCTGGGCCTGGCGGTGGTCGTCTCCGTGTGGTTCTGGCTACGGCCGCTGCTGATATGGCGCAGCACCGTGTACATCGTCACGACGAAGCGGGTCTCCGTGCGCGAGGGCTTCCTGACGAAGACGGGGCACAGCATCCCGCTGGCCCGCGTCAACGACGTGGAGTTCCGCGCCACGTTGTGGGAACGCGTCCTGCGCGAGGGGACGCTGACCATCCAGTCGGGGTCGGAGCACGGGACGCTCGCGCTGAAGCACGTTCCGGACCCGGAGGGTCTGCAGGGCCTGATCTACGCGGCGGTGGAGGACGAGCAGCGCAGCCACCAGTGGGGCAGCGCGGTACCGCCGGTCACCGGGTGACATCCGCCCGCGCCTCCCCCTACGCGACCTGCCTGAACCGCGGGGAGACGTTCCCTGTCAGGGGTGGAGGGCCGCCTCGCCCATGACGTGGACGCCCGCCTCCTCCCCCGGGCTTACCGGTACGGGGCCCGCGATGCGGATGTCGACCGGGGTGTCGTGGCCCTCGACGGTCACGGTGACCATGGCGTCGTGGCCGTAGTAGCGGACGTCGGTGACGGTGCCCCGGACCGCGCCGGCGGAGTCCGGCGCGGTCAGCCGGAGTTGTTCGGGACGGAGCAGGACCGTGCCGGACCGGAGCCCGTCGGAGGGGGCGGTGAGGGAGACCGGGCCCAGCGCGGTCAGGGCCGTGCCGTCGCCGTCGACGGTGCCGGGGAGCAGGACGGCCTCGCCGACGAAGCGGGCGACCCAGGGGTCGGCGGGGCGCCGGTAGAGGTTCTGCGGGGTGTCGCACTGGGCGACCTCGCCGTCGCGTACGACGGCGACGAGGTCGGCGGTGGACAGGGCCTCCTGCTGGTCGTGGGTGACGAGCAGGGCCGTCGCCCCCGTGGCCCGCAGCGCCGCCCGTACGTCCGACCGCACGCCTGCTCGCAGTGCGCTGTCCAGGGCGTTGAACGGTTCGTCCAGCAGCACGAGTTGGGGGCTGGGGGCGAGCGCGCGGGCCAGGGCGACGCGCTGTTGCTGGCCGCCGGACAGCTCGTGCGGCATGCGGTCGCCGTATCCGGCGAGGCCGACCAGTTCCAGCAGTTCCCCGGTGCGGCGCCGCCGTTCGCCGCGGTCGGCGCCGGTCAGTCCGAAGGCGACGTTGCGGGCCACGCTCAGGTGGGGGAAGAGGGCGCCCTCCTGCGGCACGATGCCGATCCGGCGCCGCTCCGGCGGGAGGTGGACGCCGGGCCCGCCAAGGAGCCGGCCGCCGAGCCGGACGGTGCCGGCGTCGGCGCGCAGGAAACCGGCGACGATCCGCAGCAGGGTCGTCTTGCCGCAGCCGGAGGGGCCCAGGACGGCGGCCAGTGCCCCCGCCGGGACGGTGAGGCCGAGGCCGTGCAGGACCGGTTCCCCGGGCCCGTAGGACTTGGTGAGCCCTTCGACGCGCAGTTCGTTCATGTCGCTCATGTCGTCCGTGTCGTTCACTTGCGGTGCCTGCCCAGGAGGTAGGAGGGGACGGCGGCCAGCAGGATCAGTGCGGCGGCGTAGGGGGCGGCGGCCGCGAAGGATCCCGTGCCGGTCTCGGTCCACAGCCGGGTGGCGAGGGTGTCCATGCCGGTGGGGCGCAGCAGGAGGGTCGCGGGGAGTTCCTTCATGCAGACCACGAAGGTGAGCGCGGCCCCGGCGGCCACCCCGGGCGCGGCGAGCGGCACGGTGATCTCGCGCAGCACCTGCCACGGCCGCCGCCCGAGGGAGCGGGCCACGTCGTCCAGGACGGGCGGCGCCTGGAGGACGGCGGCGCGGGTGGCGGCCACCGCGACGGGCAGGAACAGCACGGCGTACGCGCAGATGAGCAGCGGGAGTCGCTGGTAGAGGGGGTAGGCGTAGCGGACCGCGAAGAAGACCAGCGCGAGGGCGACCGTGATGCCGGGCAGCGCGTGCCCCGCGTACGCGGCCTGCTCCAGCAGACGGATGCCGCGTCCCCGGTACCGGGCGGCGATCACCCCGACCGGCAGGGCGAGGAGCGTGGTGAGGCCCGCGCCCGCGGCGGCGACGCCGAGGGTGGCCCAGGCCGTCCCGGCGAGCCCGCCCAGGTCCCAGGTGGCCGAGTTGCCGACGGCCAGCCAGTACCCGAGGACGGCCAGGGGGAAGACCACGGCGACGGCCGTCACCACCGAGCACCACAGCAGGGCGAGCGGCCGCCAGCGGCCGAGGGCGAGCGGGGCCGCCGGGCGGGCGGTGCCCTTTCCGGTCCTGGCGTGCCCGGTCCGGCCGCGCGTACGGGCCTCGGCGGCGACCAGCGCGATCGTCATCACCACCAGCACCACGCTGAGCGCGGCCGCCGGGGTGCGGTCGAAGGAGGCGCGGTAGGAGGTGTGGATGGCCAGGGTGAACGTGTCGTACCGCATGAGCGAGACCGCGCCGAAGTCGGAGAGCGTGTACAGCGCGACGAGCAGGGCGCCGCCCCCGGCCGCGGGCCGCAGTTGGGGCAGGGTGACGCGGACGAACGTCCGCAGCGGCCCGTGCCCCAGGGAGCGCGCGGCCTCCTCCTGGGCCGGGTCGAGGCCCCGCAGCGCGGCGGTGACCGGCAGCAGGACGTACGGGAAGCCGACCAGCGTCATCGCGAGCGCGGCCCCGCCGAACCCGGCGAGCCCCGGTGCGGCCGACAGCCAGGCGAACGCGGTGACGTAGCTGGGCACGGCGAGCGGCAGGGTGGCCAGGACCGCCCAGGCGCGGGCCCCGGGCAGGGCGGTGCGCACGGTCAGCCAGGCCAGCGAGACCCCCAGCAGCAGGGAGGCCGCCACGACCACGGCGGTCAGGCCGAGGCTGCGGGCGAGGAGGTCCCGGGTGCGTGCGTCGGAGACGATGTCCCAGGCGTGGGCGGGGCCCCGTTCCAGGGCGCGGACGGCGAGGTAGCCGAGGGGCAGCAGGGCGAGGAGGGCGGCGGCGCAGGCGGGTACGAGCAGCACCAGGG
>NZ_POTZ01000602.1 GCF_003236365.1 Streptomyces sp. NTH33 | reverse complement strand
GCCCTGCGCATCTGCCCCCTGTGCGAGGCCACCTGCGGGCTGACGCTCACCGTCGACGGCACCCGCGTCACCGGTGCCCGCGGTGACCGCGAGGATGTGTTCAGCAAGGGATTCATCTGTCCCAAGGGCGCCTCCTTCCCAGCCCTCGACGGTGACCCGGACCGGCTGCGCGTCCCGCTCGTGCGCGAGGGCGGCGAGCTGCGCGAGGCCGCCTGGGAGGAGGCGTTCGACGTGGTGGCCGCCGGGATCCGGCCGGTCGTCGAACGCCACGGCCCGAACTCCGTCGGTGTCGTCCTGGGCAATCCCAACGTGCACACCGTGGCCGGCGCCCTCTACCCGTCCCTCCTGCTCGGCGCCTTGGGTACCCGCAGCGTCTTCACCGCCTCCACGCTCGACCAGATGCCCAAGCACGTTTCCAGCGGGCTGCTCTACGGCGACGCCAACGCCATCCCCGTCCCCGACCTCGACCACACCGCCCACCTGCTCCTGATCGGCGCCAATCCCCTGGAGTCCAACGGCAGTCTGTGCACCGCCCCCGACTTCCCCGGCAGGCTCAAGGCGCTCAGGGCCCGCGGAGGCACCCTCACGGTCGTCGACCCGCGCCGCACCCGCACCGCCGATCTCGCCGACCGGCACCTCGCCATCCGCCCCGGCACCGACGCCCTGCTGCTCGCGGCGATGGCGCACGTCCTCTTCGAGGAGGACCTGACCGATCTCGCCCACCTGGCCCCGCACGTCCAGGGGGTCGACGAACTCCGGGACGCGATGAGGGACTTCACACCCGAGGCCGTAGCGGAGGCGTGCGACATCGACGCCGTGACCGTCCGCACCCTCGCCCGCGAACTCGCCGCCGCCCCCACGGCCGCCGTCTACGGCCGCATCGGCAGCTGCACCGTCCCGCACGGCACCCTGGCCGGCTGGCTCGTCGACGTCCTCAACATCCTCACCGGCAACCTCGACCGCCCCGGCGGCGCCCTCTTCCCGCAGGCCGCCACCGACCGGACGCCCCGCCCCGCCGGGCCCGGCCGCGGCTTCGCGCTCGGCCGCTGGCACTCCCGGGTGAGCAACCACCCCGAGGCCAAGGGTGAGTTGCCGATCTCGGCGCTCGCCGAGGAGATCGACACCGTCACCGCGGAGGGCGAGCCGATCCGCGCGCTCGTCGTCGTCGCCGCCAACCCCGTACTGTCCGCCCCCGACGGCGACCGGCTGGACAAGGCGCTGGGCTCCCTCGACTTCATGGTCGGCGTCGACCCGTACCTGAACGAGACCTCGCGCCACGCCCACGTCGTACTGCCTCCGCCGCCGCCCTCGCAGAGCCCGCACCACGACTTCGCCTTCAACACCCTCGCCGTGCGCAACCAAGTCCGCTACACCCGCCCCGCCGTCCCCCTGGAGCCCGGCAGGATGGCCGAGACCGAGATCCTCGCCCGGCTGGTCCTCGCCGCCACCGGCGGGCACGGCACCGACCCGGCGGCCGTCGACGCCATGGTGGTCGAGCAGACCCTCCGCAAGGCGGTCGAGGAGCCGCACTCACCCGTCCACGGCCGCGACCCGCGCGAACTCGCCGCGCACCTCACCGGCGAGAACGGCCCCGAGCGGCGGCTGGACATGATGCTGCGGCTCGGTCCCTACGGCGACGGCTTCGGCGTACGACCCGGCGGACTGAACCTGGACGAGCTCCTCGCCCACCCGCACGGCATCGACCTCGGCCCGCTGCGGCCCCGGCTGCCCCAGCCGCTGAAGACCGTCAGCGGCAAGGTCGAGCTGCTGCCACGGCCGATCGCCGACGACCTGCCCCGTCTGCGTGAGGCCCTGCGCGAGCGCCCGGACGGGCTCGTCCTCGTCGGCCGCCGCCATCTGCGCTCCAACAACAGCTGGATGCACAACGTGCCCGCCCTCACCGGCGGTTCGAACCGCTGCACCCTGCACATCCACCCCGAGGACGCCGCGCGTCTCGGAGTACGCGACGGCGCACCGGTCCGTGTCAAGGGCGACGGCGGAGAAGTGACCGCGCCCGCCGAGGTCACCGACGGCATACGTCCCGGCGTGGTCAGCCTCCCCCATGGCTGGGGCCACGACCGCCCCGGCACCCTCCTGACCCACGCCTCCACGACCCCCGGCGTCAACGTCAACCAGCTCCTCGACGGCAGCCGGCTCGACCCCCTCTCGGGCAACGCGGTCCTCAATGGCTTCCCCGTCGAGGTGACCGCCGGGGAGTGAGCACGCGCCGGACCCGCGCCGCCGGCGGTGGGGGAGGGGAAGGAGTCCGGTTGAGCCGGCCGGGCGATGTCCGGCGGCGCGTCGGGCGAGGGTCACGGCCTGGGCGGGCGGATGTGAAAGAGAGTCAGTTGGAAAAGCGATTTGTATGAAAATCGGCTGACTCGGAGGAATGCGCATGCCCACCCTGACACTCCCACGCACCTTCGGCTCTCGCATCGGCGCCACCGCCGTCCTGACGGCCCTGACCGCGGCGGGTGCCACATGGCTGGCGGCGCCCGCCGCCATGGCCCAGGGAGAAGGCGGCGACATCAGGATCCACCGGGTGGGCGTGCCCTTCGGCGTCCCGAAGGACGACCCCGTGGTGTGCCGGTTCTACCTCGAGGCCGTCAACTTCGACAGCCTCGGCGCCATCGCCTACACCATCCAGGCGCAGCCCCCGTTGCCCACCAGCGCCACCGTCAACGGCACCATCGCCCTCGGCGCCGGGGTCGGCCGCACCGAACAACTGGTGCTGACCGACGGGCAGTACAAGCTCATCTGGGCCGTCGGCACCACCCCCAACAGGGAGAAGCTCTTCCGCATCAACTGCCGTGACGACCACGACCGGCGCGAGGGAGCCCCGGGGCCGGGCGGCCACCAGATCGAGGACCCGGGTCGCGGCGACGGGGACCACCGTGGTGGGGCCGCCGCGGGCCACGACAGCGGCGGGGGCCCGAGGGGCGCCGTCCACGCGGGCGCCGGCGGCCTGGCCCCGACGGCCGCCGCCTTCTCGCCGCTGACCGGCGCCGCGGCCGTGGGGCTGGTCGTGGTCGGCGGGGCGGCGTACTGCCGGCTGGCCCGCCGGCGCCCCCATCGTGTCGCGTAGGCGCCGACGCAGGCCCTGGTACCGGACCCGCGCCTACCGCCTCACCAGGACGGCCGTGCTCACGGCCGTCCTGGTGACGGCGGGGACCCGGTGCGGGGGCGCGCACGAGCGCACCGCGCCGGACCGGGCCGCCGGACCGGCCGCCGTGGCGCCGGCCTCCCCGGCCCTGTCCGGCGCGGACGGCAATGGGACGGACGACGACTCACGGGGAGGCGGCGGCCCGGGAGGCGGTGGCCCGGGAGGCGGCGGCTCGGAAGGTGGTGGCCCGGGAGGTGGCGGCCCGGGAGGTGGCGGCTCGGAAGGTGGTGGCCCGGGAGGTGACGGCCCGGGAGGTGGCGGCTCAGAAAG
>NZ_POTZ01000601.1 GCF_003236365.1 Streptomyces sp. NTH33 | reverse complement strand
GTCTGGGGGCGGCAGCCCCCAGGGCCGGTCACTGCAAGAAACGGGACCTTGCGCAGACGCTCAGAACAAGGCACCCCCGGCCGACGCGCCACGAGGCAATTGGCACTCCGCTTGACCGAGTGCTAATCGCGGTCATAGTCTCAGGTCTGGCACTCCCCCCTGGAGAGTGCCAACAAAGCGACGGGCAGGTCCGGCACCCGCGACGACGGATCGACCTGGTCGCCACCTCAGACAGTTAACCCCGTGAGATCTCCGAAGGGGGAGGTCGGATCGTGACGACCGCCAGCTCCAAGGTTGCCATCAAGCCGCTCGAGGACCGCATCGTGGTCCAGCCGTTGGACGCCGAGCAGACCACGGCCTCTGGCCTGGTCATTCCGGACACCGCCAAGGAGAAGCCCCAGGAGGGCGTCGTCCTGGCCGTGGGCCCGGGCCGCTTCGAGGAGGGCAACCGTCTTCCGCTCGACGTCAAGGTCGGCGACGTCGTGCTCTACAGCAAGTACGGCGGCACCGAGGTGAAGTACAACAACGAGGAGTACCTCGTTCTCTCGGCCCGCGACGTGCTCGCGATCATCGAGAAGTAAGTCACCTCAGCACCCCTGCTGTGAGCTGCGCCCCTGGCCCCCGCGACCGATAACAGGCCGGGCGCCCGGGGCGCAGTGTCTTTCCATCAGATTCCGAGAGGGCTCCCGCTGCCATGGCGAAGATCCTGAAGTTCGACGAGGACGCCCGTCGCGCCCTCGAGCGCGGCGTCAACAAGCTTGCCGACACGGTCAAGGTGACGATCGGCCCCAAGGGCCGCAACGTCGTCATCGACAAGAAGTTCGGCGCCCCCACCATCACCAACGACGGCGTCACCATCGCCCGCGAGGTCGAGATCGAGGACCCGTACGAGAACCTCGGCGCCCAGCTGGTGAAGGAGGTGGCGACCAAGACCAACGACATCGCGGGTGACGGCACCACCACCGCCACCGTGCTCGCCCAGGCGCTGGTGCGCGAAGGCCTGAAGAACGTCGCCGCCGGCGCCTCCCCGGCCGCCCTGAAGAAGGGCATCGACGCCGCGGTCAAGGCCGTCTCCGACGACCTGCACGCCTCGGCGCGCCCGATCGACGAGAAGTCCGACATCGCCGCCGTGGCCGGGCTGTCCGCCCAGGACCAGCAGGTCGGCGAGCTCATCGCCGAGGCGATGGACAAGGTCGGCAAGGACGGCGTCATCACCGTCGAGGAGTCCAACACCTTCGGTCTGGAGCTGGACTTCACCGAGGGCATGGCCTTCGACAAGGGCTACCTGTCGCCGTACTTCGTGACGGACCAGGAGCGTATGGAGGCCGTCCTCGACGACCCGTACATCCTGATCCACCAGGGCAAGATCTCCGCGATCGCGGACATGCTCCCGCTCCTCGAGAAGATCATCCAGGCGAACGCCTCGAAGCCGCTGCTGATCATCGCCGAGGACGTCGAGGGCGAGGCCCTGTCCACCCTGGTCGTCAACAAGATCCGCGGCACGTTCAACGCCACCGCGGTCAAGGCGCCCGGCTTCGGCGACCGCCGCAAGGCGATGCTGCAGGACATGGCGATCCTCACCGGCGCCACCGTCATCTCCGAGGAGGTCGGCCTCAAGCTCGACCAGGCCGGTCTGGACGTCCTCGGCTCCGCCCGCCGCGTCACCGTCACCAAGGACGACACCACGATCGTCGACGGCGCCGGCAAGAAGGAGGACGTGGAGGGCCGCGTCGCGCAGATCAAGGCCGAGATCGAGAACACCGACTCCGACTGGGACCGCGAGAAGCTCCAGGAGCGCCTCGCGAAGCTGGCCGGCGGCGTGTGCGTGATCAAGGTCGGCGCCGCCACCGAGGTGGAGCTGAAGGAGAAGAAGCACCGTCTGGAGGACGCCATCTCCGCGACCCGCGCCGCGGTCGAGGAGGGCATCGTCTCCGGTGGTGGCTCCGCGCTCGTCCACGCCGTGAAGGTCCTGGAGGACAACCTCGGCAAGACCGGCGACGAGGCCACGGGTGTCGCGGTCGTCCGCCGCGCCGCCGTCGAGCCGCTGCGCTGGATCGCCGAGAACGCCGGCCTCGAGGGCTACGTCATCGTCTCCAAGGTGGCGGAGCTGGAGAAGGGCAGCGGCTACAACGCCGCCACCGGCGAGTACGGCGACCTGATCAAGGCCGGCGTCATCGACCCGGTGAAGGTCACCCGCTCCGCCCTGGAGAACGCCGCCTCCATCGCCTCCCTCCTGCTCACGACCGAGACCCTGGTCGTCGAGAAGAAGGAAGAGGAGGAGCCGGCCGCCGGGGGCCACGGCCACGGCCACGCCCACTGAGCCGCTCCGCTGAGCTGAGCCGAATCGCCGGTGCCCGGCACCCCTTCAGGGGTGCCGGGCACCGGCGTTCGGGATCCTGCCCCGCGGGGTTCCGATGCCGGGTGCGGCTCGACTGCGGTTGCTCGCGCAGTTCCCCGCGCCCCTTGAAAGCAGTTGCCACCGCGTTCCCTGGGAAGGCGCCGCCCTCAGCCCTCCTGCCGGACGACGAACCGCACGGTCTCCGCCAGGACCGCCCGTGCGCCCGCCTCGTCCGCCAGCCGGGCCGCCAGGGTGGCCTCCGCCAGCCGCCCGGGCAGGGCCTCGGCGAACTTCAGGCCGCGTACGGCGCGGACGTCGACCTCGGGCAGGGTGAGGCCGGCGCGCGCGTCGGCCAGCGCCGCCTGCCAGGCCTGCGCCGTGAGGTCGTCGCGCAGGGCGATGAACCGGTCGTCCACCCGCCGGTGCGGGACCGTGACGGAGGAGAGGGAGGCCGCCAGGGTGGCGTTCGCCCGGTGTCCCGCCCAGGTCCACCAGCGCACGTCCCCGTCCCCGTCCCGGGTGATGAGCGTGCCGCCCGGGTGGACGACGTGCAGGTGCGCCTCCCGCGCCTCGGCGAGCCGCGCCGTGGCCCGCCGGGTGAGGACCACCGGCGGGTCGCTGCCGAGCAGCACGTCACGAGCGGCCCGGGTCAGGGCCCGGGAACGGACGCGCACCGGCCCGAATCCGCTCCACTTGGCACGCCCGCCCTCGTCCGCCGGCTCCACGAAGCAGCGCCGGCGCCGCCAGTCGATGTAGGTGACCAGCCAACTGCGGCCTGCCAGCAGCAGCTTGCGGGGCCCTTCCACCTCCTCGGTGAGCAGATCCGGGTCCGTGCGGCCGATCTCCGTGCGCCCGCTGAGGACGGTGAACTCCGGGGGCGCGGTGAACGAGGCCGTGAGGTTCATGAAGTGCCGCTGCCCGAAGCGGCGTTCGGCCTCCGGGCCGATGAACAGCGTGCCGCCGTCCCGCTCCAGGTAGCCCTGCTCGACCAGATGCCGTACGACCGGTTCCGCCGCCGTCCCGAACGGGTTCAGGCCGCCCCACCACTCCTGCCACAGGTTCTCGCCGACGCGGTGCTCCTGCAGGCACAGGGCGAGGATC
>NZ_POTZ01000600.1 GCF_003236365.1 Streptomyces sp. NTH33 | reverse complement strand
CCCTCACCCCAGGCGGCCGTGGCGTAGGTGATACCGGTCGCGGTCAGGGCCGCGGCGGCCGCGACGCCTGCGGTAATGGCAGAAGAACGGGACATGATCATGTCGTTTTTGCTCCTTCTCCGAGAAACCGGCCTTGACGGCCGACGTGTGATTGAACGTACCGACGGCCCCCAGAGCCGTCATTTCGGAGGTATCGGAAGGACCGGCGCCTGGGAGCCGAACGGGGTACTCAGGACGCCTGCATGCCCGACTCCCCAATTTCTGACGACACGTCAATCCTTTGTGAGAACCGGGCATATCGGTGATCGACTAGGCCTTCAAGGTGATCTCTGACGCCTGCTCACCCATGCGGCAGCGGGTCGCCTGGAACCGCCGGCACGATGGGCTCAGGCCTACCGGGACAGGCGGGCCGCAGACCGGATCACGGCAGCAACCCTGCCTCACCAGGGACTTGTGCCCATGACGTCCGCCATCCGGCGTAGACCGGACCAGCGTGCTGTGGTCAGGGGCCGTTGTGCTGTGCGCTGCCCGCTGATCGCCGCGTCTCCCCGTGGTTTCCCGCTCGATCGGGCACGGGTGGGGCACGCCCGAGGCCCTGCACGGGGACCCCTCGATGCGAACTACGGGCGGGGCGGTCGCTGAGGTCCGCTGTGCCGGCCGGCAAGGTGTCTGACGTTGGTGGCGGTCAGCTCCGGCCATCCCGCTTGCTGCACTTCACTGCCGTACAGCAGGGGCCGCTCAACCGCTTGAGCCGTCGACGCGGACACCATCAGCGACCGCGCGAGTATGCAGCTGTGCGCCATCGTTCTCACACGACGTACGAGACGGTCAGGACGGCGACCGCGAGGGAAAGCATCCCCAGGCAGTTCAGCCAGAACTCCTGCCGGAGGAACCGTGCCCGGATGTGGGCGTAGACGGCACACAGAAAGTAGGCGACAACCCCGACGTTCGTCGCGAGCCCGATCCCGTCGTACGCCAGTCCAGCGACAAGACCTGCCGCGGCGAGCAGCTTGATCACGACGAGTGCCCACCACCATTCGCGGGGCAGGCCCACCCCGTCGAGGCAGCCCTGGATGAAGGCCGGTGGACGGATCGACAGCAATGCGTCAACAAGCAGGGCGAGGGCAAGCAGTGCCGTGGGCCACCAAAGACTCGGGACGTGGAACATCATTTCTCCGGTCGGTTCACGATGAGGCTGACGACGTCGCGAAACTGCTCGCGCCCGACGTCATCGGAAAGCGCCCCGTTCGACACCGTCATCAGGATGCCGAGGTAGGCGAAGTAGATCGATCGGGCTGCCCTGCCCGCATGGGCCTCGTCGTGCCCGGCTCGGGAGAGCACCTGCTGGATCTCGCCGATCAGGGTCGGTCCGAGGTTCTGGAAGATCGCAGAGTCGTGTCGGCCACGCACGATCGTCGCCGCGTATTCGCGCGACAGCCCGAGGTCGAGCGCGAAGTAGTCGACGAACGGTTCGATCAGCGCGATGACGTCGTCGACCGTGTCGGCCGACGGCTGTTCGGATCGGGCTCGGTCGCGTTCTCGGTGCACGGCATCGATCCAGCCGTCGAAGATCTCAACGAGCAGCCCATGCTTGTCGCCCACCGCCATCACGCTGCCGGCGCTGAGCCCGGCCTCGGCGGCGATCTGCCGGACGGTCGTCGCGTCGAAGCCCTGCTCGCGGAAAAGTCGCTCCGCGGCTGCGAGCACCTTCTCCCGCGAGAGCTGACGCCGCTCCGCACGGGACTGAACAGGTTCACTGAACATGTTCACTGAACCTAGTGCGGACTTGGCGGGATGACAACCGCTCGACGAGTGGATGCAGGGAGTGGGCAGTTGAGATGGTCGGCGGTTGACGGGGTCTCAAGGGCCGAGTCAAGTCGCTCAGCGGTCTTGAGAACCGTCGTGGCGGCGATGTCGCCGTGGGTTCAAATCCCACCGCCTCCGCGCTGAGCGCAGCAGAAACGGCCCCTGGCCAGGTCATACGGTCAATGGTCGGACTGACCGACAAGAAGGGCGTTTTGGGTTATTTGCTCACCTTTTGCTGTTTTTGTTGCTCGTGACCCACGGCGGGTGGAAACCCGCCGTACGACGGACAAGCAGCCTTGCTCTGCCGACGCCGGAAGCGCGCCTTGCCGCGCTGCGTGCAGACGGGGTCCATTCCCGCCTTTTCGGGATGCTCGACAGGGGAGAAACCATGCCCAGTCCCAAAGCAGTTGCGGTCACCGTGTCAGTCGTCGCCGCGGCAGTACTGTCGCCGGGCACCGCGCTCGCGGCGTCCAGCCCCTCGCCGCAGGACATCACCTGGATGAAGACGTCCGCCGCAGGAGACCTGTTCGAAATCCAGGGCGGGCGCATGGCCCAGACCCATGCCCACAGCGCTGCTGTCAAGCAGTTCGGCGCCCGGCTGGTGGCCGACCACACCAAGTCGCTCGGGAGCATGAAAAAGCTCGCCGCACAGATGAAGGTCACCCTTCCGACCGCTCCGGACAGCAAGGAACGCGCCGAGCTGGCGCGGCTGTCCTCCCTGCACGGGGCCGCGTTCGACAAGCAGTACGTGAAGACGGAGATCAGCGACCACAAGATGGACATCTCCGACGCCAAGAAGCAGATCTCCACCGGCAGCAACCGGCAAGTGATCAACGAGGCGCGCAAGGACCTGCCTGTCCTCCAGGCCCACCTGAAGCTCGCCGAGCAGACGCAGTCCAAGGTCGGGTAAAGGTGCGGCCTGCCGCCGCCGCAGAGGGCGCGCGCTGATGAAAGCCACGACGAGGCACCTCGACATGGCACACCGCACCGGGACGGTGCCGCGAGCCACCTGGGCGACCAGGTGGGCGGGGGCGCTGCTGTGTCTCGCGGTGGCCGTCATCCACGTGCTGGACCAAGGCGGCGTCACGGTGACACGGGACCCCTACTACGTCGGCGTGGCCTACCACGTCCTGGAGGTCGCTGCCGTGGTCGCCGCCGTGCTGCTCCTCGCCGGTCTCGTCCGGGCGGGGTGGCTGCTGGCGATCGGGGTCGCTGTCGGTCCCCTGCTGGGCTACATCCTCTCCAGGGGGCCGGGCCTGCCCGACTACAGCGACGACATCGGCAACTGGACGGAGCCGCTCGGGCTGGTCAGCCTGGCCGTCGAAGGGGCCCTGCTCCTGCTGTCGGTTCCGCTCTTCCTGCGGAGCGTGCGCCGTAGGACCTTGGCGTAGGACCTTACGGCCGGTGGCCCGTCAGGCGCGCCGCTGAGGCGATGGTGGCGCGGGCCTCGTGTTCGGTCAGGCCGGTGCGCAGGGCCGCGTCGACCAAGGGGGCGGCCAGGGCGGGGCCGATGCCGTTCTCGTAGGCGCGGCAGGCGGCCCAGAACAGGCGGGTGTTGCGCTGGCCCTCGTGGGCGCCGAGGACGAACTGCACCAGTCCCTGGCCGTGCCGGCCCGCCGAGGCCGGCGAGGGGT
>NZ_POTZ01000005.1 GCF_003236365.1 Streptomyces sp. NTH33 | reverse complement strand
GGTCGGGGTCGGCGAGTGCGGGGGCGAGCATGCCGCGCGCGTCCTCCAGTGTCGCGGGGGCCAGGACGCGGATGCCGGGGATGTGGGCGTACCAGCCCTCCAGGCTGTGCGAGTGCTGGGCCGCGAGCTGCCGTCCCGCTCCGGTGGTCATCCTGATGACGACCGGCACCGAGAGCTGGCCGCCGGACATGTGCCGCAGTGTGGCGGCGTTGTTGAGGATCTGGTCGAGTGCCAGCAGGCTGAAGTTGACCGTCATGATCTCGACGATGGGCCGCATGCCGGCGATGGCCGCGCCGATGCCCGCCCCGACGAACGCCGACTCCGACAAAGGGGTGTCGCGCACCCGTTCGGGGCCGAACTCCTCGACCAGACCGAGGCTGACACCGAAGGAACCGCCGTACTTGCCGACGTCCTCGCCCATCAGGAAAACCCGTTCGTCGGCCGACAGCGCCTCGCGGAGGGCCTCGCGGAGCGCCTCCCGGTACGTCCGTCGTCGCGGCCGTCTTCATCAGCGCGCCTCCGGCAGATCACCGGCGACCGTGCCGACGTACCGCAGGAGGTCGCCCACGGGCTCCACCGGAGCGGCCTCGGCCGCGGCCACCGCGCGGTCGACCTCGTCCGTGCAGCGCAGGTCCAGCTCGGCGTACGACGCGTCGTCCAGCTCGCCCGCCGACCTCATCCGCCGCTCCAGCAGCACCACCGGGTCACGGGTGCGCCAGTGTTCGATCTCCGCCTTGTCGCGGTAGCGGTCGGGGTCGTACGTGGAGTGCGCGCGGAAGCGGTAGGTGCGCAGTTCCAGGAAGTACGGGCCGTGCCCGGCGCGTACGCCCTCCACCGCGCGGTGCGCGGCGTCCTCCACCGCGAGGACGTCCATGCCGTCGACGGCCCAGGCCGGCATCCCGTAGGACGCGGCGCGCATGGCCAGGTCCGTCTGCCCGTGCTCGACGTGCAGCGGCGTCCCCATCGCGTACAGGTTGTTCTCGCACGCGAGCAGCAGAGGCAGCCCCCACAGGGCGGCGAGGTTCGCGGTCTCGTGGAACTCGCCCTCGGCGAAGGCGCCGTCCCCGAAGAAGCAGCAGACGACGCCGGGGCCCCGCGCATCCTCTCGGCCAGGGCGAGCCCGGCGGCGAGCGGGATGCCCCCGCCGACGATCGCGTTGCCGCCGTAGAAGCGGCGGCTCACATCGAACAGGTGCATGGAGCCGCCGCGTCCGCGGCTGCACCCGGTGGCCTTGCCGTCACCGACAACGGTGTCGGGATACCCCCGGAGGGCTGCCGCAGCGGCCTGGCCAACATGGCCGAGCGGGCCCGGAAACTGGGCGGCGACCTGGAGCTCACCACTCCCGAGGGCGGGGGCACCACGCTGGTGTGGCACGTGCCGGTGAGCGACGCGCGGAGCCCGTCCGGGAGCTGACCGACCGCGAGGGGCCGGGGCCTCTCCGCCCGGTATCCGGTACGGGGCGGGACGTCGAGCCCGTTGGTGCGGGGGACGGACCGGGGCGATCCTGGGAGGGGAGTCCCCGAGAGAAGGCATGGCCATGCACGCTCAGCTAGGCGATCGTCTGGTCGTCGAAAGCCCGGTCACCGGCCTGGCCCGGCGTGACGGCGAGATCGTCGGCCTTCACCACGACGACGGCACACCCCCGTACGACGTGCGCTGGTCGGGCACCGGTGAGGTCACGCTGGTGTTCCCCGGGCCGGACGCGCACGTCCACCACCCGGGGCACGAAGAGCCCCCGGCCGGTGGGCAGGCCCCCGCCGGACCCGCCGCCCCCGCGGCGGGGCGGCCGGGAGACTTCGGACGGCGCCTGGCGGCGGCCCGCCGACGCCGGGGACTGAGCCTGGAGGAGACCGCCGGCCGGGCCCGGATGTCGCCGCAGTACCTCGCCTATCTCGAACAGCGCTCCTCGGAGCCGGGCATCGCGACCGTCCTGCGCCTGGCCGACGCGCTCGGCACCACACTCGTCGCGCTGCGTGGCGGCGACCAGGAACTGCCGCCGGGACAGGGGCAGGCACTGCTCCACCCCCGGTTGACGGACCTGAGCCAGGACGAGTGCCGGGCGCTGCTGTCCACGCACGGAGTGGGGCGCATCGCGCTGGTCACCCCGGACGGGCCCGCCGCGTTCCCGGTCAACTACGAGGTGGCGGACGAGGCCGTCTTCTTCCGCACCGAGCCCGGCTCGGCTCCCGCCACGGCCGTCGGCAACGAGGTCGCCTTCGAGGTCGACCACGTCGACGAGGTGATGAGCCGGGGCTGGAGTGTGCTCGCGGTCGGCCGCGCCGAGGCCGTCGACGACCCGGAGGTGGTCCGCCGGCTTCAGGAGCGGGCCCACTCCGCACCATGGGCGGGCGGCCCGCGCACGCTCTGGGTGAGGGTGCGCCCCACCCGCCTGACAGGACGCCGTATCACCGTGGCCGACCGGTGAGGGCGGACAGCGGCCGAGCGTGACCCCCGGCCGAGCGGGCCGCGGCCGGCCGTCCCCCCCGGTCGAGCGGGCTGCGGCCGGCCTTCCCCCCCGGCCGAGCGGGCACCGGGGATCCAGGGACCTTCGGGGCCCGGCGTGGACTGTTCGGCCCGAGACGCCGCGGCGGCGGCGACGGTCGACTGGAGGAAGCGGGTGGCCTTCACGCCCCCCGGAGGCATCGAGGACCGGTCATGCGCTATTCCACTGTCGGCGAGGTCATGACGCGCGAGGTGGTCGCCGTGCGGTCCGGCTGCCCCTTCAAGGAGGTCGCGCGGGCCCTGGACCGCTACCGGATCGCGGCGCTGCCCGTCGTCGACGACGAGGGACGGCCGGTCGGCGTGGTCTCCGAGACGGACCTCCTCCGGCACGAGGCGGGCGGTGGCCTCCTGGTGCGCGATCCGGCCCGGGTCGGTGCCGAGACGGCCGCGGCCCTGATGACCTCGCCCGCGGTGACCGCACGCCCCGAGTGGAGTCTTGCCGAGGCGGCCCGGACGATGGAGCGCCGGGAGGTCGGGCGGCTGCCCGTCGTGGGGGCCGACGGGCGGCTGGTCGGCATCGTCAGCGGCCACGACCTGCTGCGTCCCCACCTGCGCGAGGACGCCGCCCTCGCCGACGAGATCCGTCACGACGTCCTGGAACGGATCCTGGGTCTCGCTCCGGGCTGCGTCCGGGTCCGGGTCGACGACGGGGTCGTCACCCTGACCGGCCGGATCGACGCCGCCACCGACCTTCCCGTCATCGTGCGCCTGTGCCACTCGGTGGCGGGTGTGGTGGCGGTCCGCCCTCGTCTCACCTTCGCCTACGACGGTGCCGACCTCGACGTGGAACCGCCGCGGACGAGTGCGCCACGTGCCGGGACGAACGCCGGGAGGAAGCAGACATGAACGCAGACATGAACATCGAGACCCGTTGCGGCCGTCACATCCACGTCACCCGCTTCGCACCGCGGGGACTGCCGGCCTCCATGGGACGGGTCGTCCTGGAGACCTCCTGCACGCCCCAGGACAAGAGCGAACTGTGGGCGTCGATGACGCCCGAGGAAGCCAGGAACCTGGCGGCCCTGCTGCTCTTCCAGGCGGCCGCGGTGGAACCCGCGCCCAGCGGCACGCCCGGACACGTCGAGGTGGTCCCGGTCGCCGGCGACGCCTACGAGATCCAGGTCCGCGGCCACGTCCTCACGGCCGACCAGCCGCGTTCCGACGGAGGCAGGGACACCGCGCCCACACCCGTGGAGCTGTTCGTGTCGTCGGTGGCCGCCTGCGCGGCGCACTACGCGGGACGCTTCCTCGACCGGCACGGCGTCAGCCGTGAGGGACTGCGTGTCCAGGGACGTTTCCGCATGGCCGACGACCGCCCGGCCCGGGTGTCCGAGCTCTCCCTCACGGTCCGGGCCCCGGCCCTGCCCGAGGACCGCCTTCCCGCCCTGCGCGCCGTGGTCTCCCACTGCACGGTGAGCAACACGCTCGCGCGGCCCCCCGAGACACACCTGACGGTCGTGTGCGGGGCGGAACCCGGGCCGGCGGCCCCGGCGGCCCAGGCCCGGGAGGGGACCCCGGCGTGAGCGCGTACGCGACCGTCGTGGCCGACCGCCCGCCGGTTCGGCGGGCGACGCACCGCCCGCCGAACCGGCGGGTGCCGCGGGCCGCCGCCCGTACCGGGCCGGCGAGGGCCGCGTACCCGCGCCTCCCGCCGGCCCCGGGCAGCCCCGAGCCCGACGCGGACTCATGAGGGCTCTCCGTCCCTCCCCCCCAGGACGACCGGGCCCAGGACCTCGCGCAACCCGGTGGCCCGCCACCACCGTCCTTCGAACCCTCCGGCCGGCCGGTGCACGCCTGTGCCGTCACCGACGTCATCCGGACGCTGGGCAGCTCACCGCGCGGACTGTCCTCCGCCACCGCACGGACGCGGCTCCGGGCGCGGGGACCGAACGAGCTGCCCCCCGCCCGGGGTCCCGCGGTGTGGCGTCAGCTGGCGGGCCAGTTCACCGACCTGTTCGCGGTCGTGCTGATGGTGGCCTCGGCCATCACGTTCGTCGCCTACGCACTGCAGGACCCCCGGGATCCCGGCACGTTGCAGCTGGCCGTGCCGATCACCGCGGTGCGGGTCCTCGCCATCGACCTGGGCTCCGACGTGCTGCCCGCCCTCGCCCTCGGGGCCGAGCCCCCGGAGTCCGACGTGATGGACCGGCCGCCGAGGCCGCGGACCGAGCGCCTGTTCTCCCGGACCGTCGTGCGCCGCATCGCCTTCCTCGGCGGGATCCAGGCGCTGGGCGTCTGCGCGGTCTTCTTCTGGCACATCCACGCCTCGGGCATCCCCTACGCCGACTTCACCGCGGGCAACCCCGTCTACCGGGAGGCGATCACGATGGTCCAGGCGGGCATCGTCGTCAGCCAGTTCTTCAACGCGCTGGCCGTGCGCACCGAGCGCGAAAGCGTGTTCAGGGCGGGCGTGTTCGGCAATCCGTGGCTGATCGCCGCCGGGCTCTTCGGCCTGGCGCTGATGGCGGCCATCAGCTACCTGCCCCTGCTGCAGAGCGTGTTCCACACCGCCCCGCTCACGGCCGGCGACTGGGCCCTGCTGGCCGCCGTCGGGGTGCTGCCCCTGGCCGCCGACGAGGTGCGCAAGCTGCGGCTGCGCGGGCGCACCGCACGGCCGGAAGGAGACGTCCGATGAGAGTGGTGATCGTCGGGTGCGGACGGGTGGGTTCCGCGCTGGCGGCCCAGCTGGTCCGAGAGGGCCACGACATCCGCGTCATCGACCGGGACCGAGGCGCCGGACGCCGTCTGCCGCGGGGGTTTTCCGGCGAGTTCCACCACGGCAACGGCTTCAGCAGGCGTGTGCTGGAACAGGCGGGGACCTCCCGCAGCGACGCCGTCGTGGCCGTCACCTCCGGCGACAACAGCAACCTGGTCGTCGCCCGGATCGCCAAGGAGACCTTCCGGGTGCCCACCGTCCTCGCCCAGGTGCACGATCCGCGGCGCGCGGAACTGTACGAGGGCCTCGGCATCCCGACGGTCTCCGACGTCACCTGGTCGGTCAACCGCATCCACCGGATGCTGCTCCACCGCCATCTCGCCCCCGACGTGACCTTCGGCAACGGCGAGACGCTGCTCGTCCGCTCGGCGGTACCCGCCTATCTGGCAGGGCGGAAGCTGTCCGAGTTCGAGGTCGACGGCGAGATCCGGGTGGTGGAGGTGACCCGCGGCGGACGGTCCCTGGTGCCCCGGCAGACCACCACGGCCGCGCCCGGGGACGTGGTCACCTTCGCCGTGGCCGCCCACTGTCTGCACCGGCTCCGTGCCTTCCTCGACAAGGAGCTGGGGACGTGAACGTACTCATCGCCGGCGCGGGCAGGCTGGGCACGCGCGTCGCCCAGGTGCTCACCGCCGCGGGCAACGAGGCCACCCTCGTCGACGTCGACGAGGAGCGCGTCGACGCGCTGCGCGGGCAGTGCGACGCCGGCGAGGCGGCCGTCCAGGCGAGGGCGGGTGCGGCGCGCGCGGACCTGGTGATCGCCGCCACGGGGCGCGACGAGGACAACCTCGTCATCAGCTACCTCGCCAAGCGGCACTTCGCCGCGCCCCGCGTGGTGGCGCGGGTCAACGACGACGAGAACGCCTGGCTGTTCGACCACCACTGGGGCGTGGACATCGCCGTCCCCACGGCCACCCCGCTGGTGTCCCTCATCGAGGAGGCGACGGGAGCCGCGGACACGGTCGCGCTGCTGCGCCTGAGCACCGCGGGCGTCGGCATCATCGAGACCGCCATCACCGCCCGTTCCAAGGCGGCGGGCCGCCCCCTGGGCGACATCCGGCTGCCCGAGGGCACCCTGGTGGCGACCGTCGTACGGGACGGCAACCCCACCGCGCCCAGCCCCTCCATGCGGCTGCGGCCGGGCGACGAACTCCTGCTCGTCTCCCACAGCGCCGAGGAGCAGGAGATCCACGCGGCCTTCCAGTGAACCCGGCGGGCGGGTGCGGGATCAGGCGGGCGGGTGCGGGGTCACAGGTCCGACGCGTGATCGGGGACGTAGGTCTGCAGATCGCGCGGCGGACGCTCGTAACCGGCCGGCCGGGGCCGCACGGGCAGTTCCAGCACCGGCGGAGCGATGTCGTGGTACGGCACCGTGTCCAGCAGATGGGCGATCATGTTCAGCCGGGCCCGCCGCTTGTCGTCGCTCTCCACGACGTACCACGGTGCCTCGGCGATGTCGGTGTGCACCAGCATCTCGTCCTTGGCCCGCGAGTACGCCTCCCAGCGGGTGATCGACTCCAGGTCCATCGGCGACAGTTTCCAGCGTCGCAGCGGGTCCTGAAGGCGGCGCCGGAAGCGCTCCTGCTGCACGGCGTCGCTCACCGAGAACCAGTACTTGCGCAGCAGGATCCCGTCCTCCACCAGCATCCGCTCGAAGATCGGGCACTGGCGCAGGAACCGCTGGTGCTCCTCCTTGGTGCAGAAGCCCATCACGTGCTCGACTCCGGCCCGGTTGTACCAGGACCGGTCGAACAGCACGATCTCCCCGGCCGCCGGCAGCTGTTCGACGTACCGCTGGAAGTACCACTGGGTGCGCTCGCGCTCGGTCGGCTTGGGGAGCGCCACGATCCGCGCGACGCGCGGGTTGAGGTGCTCGGTCACCCGCTTGATCGTGCCGCCCTTGCCCGCCGCGTCCCGCCCCTCGAACACCACCACCAGCCGGGCACCGGTCGCCCGCACCCACTCCTGCAGCTTCGCCAACTCCGTCTGCAGCCGCAGCAGTTCCTTCTCGTAGGTCTTGCGCGGCAGACTCGCCGCCTTCTTGCCGGCCATGCCGCCTCCGCTGTGCGGTCCAGTCGCCCGAGGGGCGTCCACGCCCGAGCTTCGCCCCAGGACGCCAACGTACGTTCCGGCCGGCACCCGCGCACCCAGGCCCCTGTGACCGGGGACTTGGGGCCGACCGGCCCTGGAGTCGTCCCCGGACAGCCCATGGGCTCCCGGCCCGCGCCGCCGGATGCTCGAATCATCCGGGGTACGAAGCCGGTCCGGGGAGCTGTCCTGCGCGGCCGGGCCGAGGAGGGAGTGGACATGCAACACGACAAGATTGGTTCGGTGATGACCGACGAGGTCGTCCGGGCCGAGTACGGCACTCCGTTCAAGGAGGTCGCGCGCCTGCTCGCCGACCACCGGATCAGCGGCCTTCCGGTGGTGGACGACGACGAGCACGTCATCGGCGTGATCTCGGAGACGGACCTGATCACGCGCCAGGCACAGGCGGCGGACCGGCGTGAGCCGGGCCGTCACCTCCGTGCCCTGCTGACGAAGACCGCCCGGCGCCGGGCGGCGAGGACGAAGGCGCGCACGGCCGGTCAGCTGATGACCGAACCGCCCGTCACCGTGCACGCCGACGACACCATCGTGGCGGCCGCCCGGACCATGGCCGAGCGCCACGTGGAGCGGCTGCCGGTGATCGACGAGGAGGACCGGCTGGTCGGCATCGTCACCCGGCGCGACCTGCTGCGGGTCTTCCTGCGGCCCGACGCGGAGATCCGCGGGGAGGTCGTCCGCGAGGTACTGGTGCGCACCCTGGGGCTGGCACCCCACAGCGTCGCCGTCTCGGTGGCCGAGGGCGTCGTCACCCTGGAAGGCCGCATGGAACGCAGGAGCGACACCGAGATCGCCGTGTCGATGACCCGGCAGATCGACGGCGTGGTCGACGTCGTCGGCAAGCTCTCCTACCGGCTCGACGACTCACGGATCCGGCTCGACGGCGGCACCACGCGGGGCGTGGCCGACGACTGGCTGCGCGGATTCCGAGGGCCCTGAGCGGCCGGGCGGCGGGACCGAGACCCCGGGGCGGCCGGGGCCCGGCCCGCTCAGGCCACGGTGACGCTGTCGTCGAGGTAGACGTCCTGGACGGCGTGCAGGAGTTCGATGCCCTCGTCGGTGGGCCGCTGGAAGGCCTTGCGGCCGGTGATGAGCCCCGTGCCGCCGGCCCGTTTGTTGATCACCGCTGTCCGTACGGCCTGCGCGAGGTCCCCCTGGCCGGCCGAAGCGCCGCCGCTGTTGATGAGCCCGACCCGGCCCATGTAGCAGTTGGCCACCTGCCAGCGGGTGAGGTCGATCGGGTGATCGGTGGTGAGCCTGCTGTACAGGAGCTCGTCGGTCCTGCCGAAGTCCAGGGCGGTGTAGCCGCCGTTGTTCTCCGGCTGCTTCTGCTTGACGATGTCGGCCTCGATGGTCACGCCGAGGTGATTGGCCTGCCCGGTGAGGTCGGCCGACACCGAGTAGTCCACCCCGTCCTTCTTGAACGCGGAGTTGCGCAGGTAGCACCACAGCACGGTGAACATGCCCAGTTCGTGAGCCCGCGCGAAGGCCTCGCCGGCCTCCCGCAACTGGCGGTCCGACTCCTTTGAGCCGAAGTAGACCGTCGCGCCGACACCGGCCGCGCCGAGGTCGAAGCACTGCTCGACACTGCCGAACATGATCTGGTCGTAGTGGTTCGGGTAGGTCAGCAGCTCGTTGTGGTTGAGCTTGACGATGAAGGGGATCCTGTGCGCGTACCGCCGCGACACGGCCCCGAGCACACCGAGCGTGCTGGCAACGGCGTTGCAGCCGCCCTCGACGGCGAGTTCGACGATGTTCCTGGGATCGAGGTAGCGGGGGTTCGCGGCGAACGCCGACGCCGCGGAGTGCTCGATGCCCTGGTCGACCGGCAGGATCGACACGTATCCCGTGCCGGCCAGACGGCCGTGGTCGAAGAGGGACTGCAGGTTGCGCAGTACCCGGGGCGTGCGGTCGGTCGCGGCCACGGTCCGGTCGACGAAGTCGGGACCCGGCAGCACCAGGTCCTCCCTGGGAATCCCTTGGGCGGTGTGGGCCAGCAGGTCCTTGGCCTCGTCGCCCAGCAAGCCCTGGATGTCGGTCATCGGCTCGCCTCTTCGGTGGTTCGGAACGCCGGAGGTGAGGCCCGGGTTCCCACGACCTCCGGACTCATGCGGGTCCGCCGGGCGCCGCCGGGGTCCCGTCAGACCTCGCGGCCGCTGCGGACGCCGCGGCGCCCCCGCCGTGGAACAGTGGGGGAGAGGCGGAGGGGAAGGGCGCGGGCGTGCGGCGTCCGCGGAGGTGCCGGCCGGGCGAAGGAGGACACGATGACTCACCCTGTGCTGGCGGGTGTCGACGGGTCCGGACGCAGTCTGGCGGCAGTCGGCTGGGCGGCGCGGGAGGCCGCGTCGCGTGGCGTTCCGCTGCGCCTGGTCCACGCTTCCCCACCGCTTCCGGGCGCCGCCGTGCCGGGCCCGGTCGTGGACAGGCTGCGTCACATGGGCGAGCGGATGCTCCAGCGGGTGGTCGCCGACCTCGGCGACCGCTGTCCGGAGGTCGAGGTGCGGGGCGAGCAGGTCGACGACGACCCGGCCGTGGCTCTCCTCGTCGCGGCCCGCGACGCCGGGCTCCTCGTCGTCGGCTCCCGGGGGACGGGCGGTTTCGACGGTCTGGCGGTCGGACGGGTGGCGCTGCGGACGGCGGCAGCGGCCCCCTGCCCTGTCGTGCTGGTTCCCGAACGGTCCGGCATCTTCGCAGAAGAGGGGCACGCGGAACGCGGCGCTGTCCGGATCGTGGTGGGGTTCGACGCGCACCGCCCGGTCGGCGAGGTGGCGGATTTCGCGTTCTCGGCCGCCGACGCACGCGGAGCGGACCTGCGGGTCGTCCAGGCGTGGGCGCTTCCCGCCGAGGCCGTCTCCCCGCGGACGCTGGTGGTGACCGAGGAGGACCGCGCCACGTGGGAGGACCAGGAGGTTCTGCACCTCTCGGACGCGCTGTGCCCCTGGCGCGAGAAGTACCCGGGGGTGGCGGTCCGCACCGATGTCATGCTGCTCCACCCGGCGGAAGCGCTCCTGAACGCGTCCCGGGGCGCGGATCTGCTCGTCGTCGGACGCCGCACCGACCCGCGGGCACCCGAGGGCCGGCTGGGCCCGGTCACGCACGCCGTACTGCACCACGCCCGCTGCCCGGTGGCGGTCGTACCGCACGCCGGATGACAGCCGGCCGCACACCCGTGGCACAGGCCCCGCCGGGCGCCGGGCCGGTCAGCCGAAGAACACCTCGAACTCGTCGTACAGCGACGGATCGACCAGCTTGGTCGTCGCCGTGGCGTCGGCGAGGGGGTGGCGGACGATCCGGGTCCCCTGCAGGGCGACCATGACGCCGAAGTCACCGTCCTTGACCGCGTCGATGGCGTGCAGTCCGAAGCGCGTGGCGAGCCACCGGTCGAAGGAACTCGGGGTGCCGCCGCGCTGGACGTGGCCCAGGACCGTGGTGCGGGCGTCCTTGCCCGTGCGCTCCGAGATCTCCCGGGCCAGCCACTCGCCGATGCCGGACAGCCGCACGTGCCCGAACTCGTCCAGCGACTGGTCCTTGAGGAACATCTGTCCCTCCTGGGGGACGGCTCCTTCGGCGGCCACGACGATCGGCGCGTAATTGATCTTGAACCGGCTCTTCACCTGCTCGCAGACCTGGTCGATGTCGAACGGCCGCTCCGGGACGAGGATCACGTTGGCGCCGCCCGCGACGCCGGCGTGCAGGGCGATCCACCCGGAGTGCCGTCCCATCACCTCCACCACCAGGGTGCGCATGTGCGACTCGGCGGTGGTGTGGAGGCGGTCGATGGCCTCGGTCGCGATGCCCACGGCGGTGTTGAAGCCGAAGGTGTAGTCGGTGCCGGAGACGTCGTTGTCGATGGTCTTCGGCACGCCGACCAGAGGAACCCCCTGCCCGCTCAGCTCGGTGGCCACACCGAGCGTGTCCTCACCGCCGATCACGACCAGCGCGTCGACGTCGTGCGCGGCGAGGGTGTCCCGCACACGCTGCAGCCCGTCCTCGTGTTTGAGCGGGTTGGTGCGGGAAGAGCCGAGGATGGTCCCGCCACGGGGGAGGATCCCCCGCACGGCGGGGACGTCCAGAGGCATGACAGCACCCTGGAGCAGACCGAGCCATCCGTCCCGCACCCCGACGAAGTCGAAGCCGTACTCCTGGACGCCTTTGCGGACGACGCTGCGGATCACGGCGTTCAGACCGGGACAGTCACCGCCGCCGGTCAGTACTCCGACCTTCATGGCTTCCTCCCATCCGCTCCCTCCAGCCTCCCTCCAGACTCCCCCCGTTCGATCCACGGTGGCCACTCGGCGGATCCCCGGGCGTGGGGTCGCCCGGCCGGGTGAGGGCGTGCACCATGAGAAGTGACCTGAACGCCGCTCTTCGCGGAGGTGAGTCGCGATGACCCTGCCTGTACGACACCGGGCCGGCGGCCTGTTGGGGAGGGCGCTCCCCGGCCTCGGCTGGGGTGAACCGGCGGCCGCCGAGTTCGACGAGCTGTGGGAGCGCATGAACCGTCTGATGGAAAGCGCTGCCGCCGCTCCGGCCGGACTGGCCTGGTCGCCCGCGGCCGACATACGGGAGACCGACGACGCCTACGTGATCGAGGCGGAGCTGCCCGGCGTCAAGCGGGACGACATCCACATCGAGATGAGCGAGCGGGAAGTGCGCATCACGGGGGAGTACAAGGAACAGGAGCGCGAGGGCGTGCTGCGCCGCAGCACCCGTCGCACGGGGCACTTCGAGTACCAGGCGCTCCTTCCCGCGGATGTCAAGGCCGAAGAGGTCAGTGCGACCCTCGACAACGGCGTACTGACCGTCACGGCGCCCAAGGCGGAGGCCGCGAAGCCGCGCCACATCGAAATCACCGGGTCCTGACGGCTCGTTCATGCACCCGGCCCCCGGCCCTTCGCCGGGGGCCGGGTTCACCCGTGGGGGACGACGGCGACCGGGCAGCGCCCGTGGTGAAGGGCGGCCTGCGCCACGGGACCCAGGTGGGGCGCCGGAGCAGGACGGTGCCGGCGCCGGCCGACGGCCAGCAGCACGGCTCCTTCGGCGGCCTGTACGACGGCCTGGGCGAGACTCTCGGGCGAGCCGTCGAGGCCCACGGTGACGACTGGTTGCATGGCGGCGGCCTCCGTCTCGTAAGAAGCTGGGGACGACGGTGAACGAGTCCGGCGGTGCGGACGGTCCGGACGTCGCCGGCACGCCGGGCGCGTGCGCCCTGATGCGAGGAGTACCCCGATCCCCTCCGCGGCGCATGCGGACCCGCGGAGAAGGCCGGAGGCTCGGAAGCCGGCACGAGAGGAGACAGGCGCGGTGACGATTCCCCTGGTGGTCGGCGTCGACGGGTCCGAGGCGAGCCTGGAGGTGGTGGACTGGGCCGCCGCCGAGGCGGTCCGGCACGACGTGCCGCTCCACCTTCTGCACGCGGCGGCCGGGAACCACCAGGCGTCCGAGGTGATCCACGCCGCGTCGGAACGTGCCGGAAAGGGCGCTCCCACCGTGCGGCTGTCGAGCGAGGTCGTGCACGAGGACGCGATCTCCGCCCTGGTCGGCAAGGACCAGGGCGCCTTCGCGCTGGTCCTCGGGTCCAGAGGGCTCGGGGACCTTCCCGGGATGCTCCTGGGCTCGGTCGGCCTGGCCGTGGCGGCCCGGGCGGACTGCCCGGTCGTCGTGGTGCGCGGCTCGGCAGAGCACCGGGACGCCCGTTTCGGGAGCGTCGTCGTCGGTGTCGAGGAGGGGGAGGGCAGCGACACGGCCGTGCGGTTCGCGTTCCGCGAGGCCCGGGTGCGGCACTGCCGGCTGGTGGCGGTGCACGCCTGGAACCCGCAGTTCGGCGCCGCCACGACCCCCCAGGTCCCGCCGTGGTACGCCCTGGAGACCCATCGGCGCCCGCCGGCACAGGTGCTCGACGACGCCCTGCGCGGTCCGCAGGAGTGGTACCACGACGTCCCGGTGAGCCGACGGGTGATCGACGGACCGGCCCGGCGGGCACTGCTGGAAGCCGCGTCGGAGGCGGACCTGCTGGTCGTCGGCGCCCGCAGGCGGCAGGCCCTCCCCGGCCTGCAACTGGGCCTGATCAACCATGCGTTGCTGCACCACGCCCCGTGCCCCGTCGCGGTCGTTCCCCGGGAATGACCGCTGTCCGGCAGAGGACGGACACCCGGACCCCCTGCCCTCAGCCACGCCGGCCCGGGTCCCGTCCGCGCACCACCGCCACGGGCCCGCGCGCGTGCTGCAGCAGCGCCTGGCTCACCGATCCCAGCAGCAGCCCGGTGAAGCCTCCGCGCCCGCGCGAGCCGGCGACGGTGAGCTGTGCGGTGCGACTGGCCTCGATCAGTGCCTCGCGGGTGGGGCCGTTCACAGCTCTGCGTTCGACCCGCACGTCCGCGTACCGCTCGCACAGGCCCGCGATGGTCTCGGCGAGCAGGCGCTCCTCGGCGGCGGCGAGCGCGCCGGGCTCGTTGGAGTAGGGCAGCGCCGGGCTCAGGGGAGGCGGCAGCGGGGCGTTCCAGGTCGTCCACGCGTGCAGTGCCAGGAGGCGCGCACGGCGCCGTGAGGCCTCGTCGAAGGCGAAGCGAACGGCTTCGGCCCCCGCCGGGGAGCCGTCGACACCGAGCAGGACCGGCCCCGCCGCGTCGGCGGGTTCCCGTACCACCAGGACCGGGCACCGCGCGTGCGCGGCGAGCCCCATCGACGTGGAGCCCACCAGCAGCTTCGCGAAGCCCCCGAGCCCCCGGCTGCCGACGACGACGAGGTCCGCCGTCCGGGACTCGGACTCCAGCACGGTCAGGGGGTCTCCGCGCTTGATGGTGCCGGAGACCTCCACACCCGGCGCCGCCGCGCGGGCCCGGTCCGACGCTTCCTCCACCAAGCGGTCGGCCAGGTCCAGCAAGTGGGCCCTCATGGGCCGGGAGACCATCCCGTCCATCGGTGTGCGCGGTGCGGGCCAGGCGAAGGCGTGCACCAGGCGCAGGGCGGCATCGCGCAGTTCGGCCTCCCGCGCCGCACACGTCACCGCGGTCAGGCTCGGCGCCGAGCCGTCCACGCCTGCGATCACCAAGCCGGTCATCATGTCTCCCGTCCGCGCGTCTCCCGTCCGCGCGTCTCCCGTCCGCGCGTCTCCCGTCCGCGCGACCATGCGGAGCCGGCCATGCGGAGCCGAGCCGGTCGAGCCTGCTTTCCCGCCGCCTGAACCCCGTCCCGCGGCGGGCGTCAGCGGTGGCCGGAAGGGCCGCTCGGATCGTCGGCGGGGCCGGTGATGTCCGCGGAGACGGAGACGACCCCGTCGACCCCGCGGCACAGGCGCTCGATCACCGGGACGAGGCTCCTGGCCTCCACGGTGCCCTTGAGGGCGACCCGGCCCTCCCTCACGGTGACCGTGAGGTCGGCCGGGGAGAGGCCCAGGGTCCGGACGAGGACGTCGTCGGCGATTTCCTCGCGGATCGCCTCGTCGCGGCGCAGGAAGATCCGCAAGAGGTCACTGCGGCTGACGATCCCCGTCAGGACGCCCGCTTCGTCGACCACGGGAAGCCGCTTGACCTTGTGGGTGTCCATCGTGCGCGCGGCCTCGACGATGCTCCACCCCGGCCGGGCGCACACCGGCGGAGCCGTCATGAGCTCCTCGGCCGTGGCGCCGTCGGACGCTTCCTCCAAGCGGTCCGGAGGGAGCCGGGGGAGCAGTCCGGCCGGGTCGGGCCGGTCGGCCACCGTGCGCAGCAGGTCGGCCTCCGACACCACCCCGACGGGGTGGCCGAGGTCGTCGACGACGGGTACGGCTGTCACGTCGTGGTCGGCCAGGGTCCGGACGACGTCCTTGAACGGGGTGTCCTGCCGCACCCGGACGACACCGTGGGTCATGAGGTCTTCGACCGTTCGGTGGTGCATGGCTCTCTCCTCCGGTCCTCGGACCGATGCGCAGGGGTGCGGCCTCTGCGCCCACGCTGCCAGGCCGGGCGGCACCCTGCCAGCCGGAGGGTGCCGGTGGCGGGTCAGCGGTCGGCCCCGGCCATCGGAGCGGCGGCGCCGTTCCGTGCGGCCAGACGCTCCCGGAGAGCCGCGGTCGTGCGCACCAGGCGCGCGGACAGGTCCGGCACGGGCGGGACCGGGGCGCGGACCCGGAGGGCCGCCTCGGGCAGCACGGCCAGGTCGGCCAGCAGGCGCTCGTGCGCCTCGGCGAGAGTGCCGGGCGGGCCGGTGCGGCGGCCGTCCCGCATGACGGTGCGCAGCAGCGGTTCCGCCCCGGGAGGACCCGACCTCGTCGCACAGCGCGACGAGGTCGGGCCTGCCGGGACGGCGGTGGACCTGCTTGCGCCCGGGAGCCGTGACCTTGGCCGAGGACAGCTTCATGACCGGGCGCCCGTCGTACTCCACCAGCTTGTAGGCGGAGTCGAGGTAGGGGGCGTCCGCCGAGGTGCCGACGCGGGTGCCGACCGCGTAGACGTCGATGGGCGCTCCGGGGCGCACCAGGTCGTCCACGCGGTCGGCACCCGCATCGGACCTGTCACCCACGGCGTCCTGCACCACGCCACCGCCCCCGTCGCGGTCGTCGCGCACGACTGACGCCCGGTGCGGCACATCCCACGGACCGCCGCGCCACCGGGGCCGTCCGGCTTCGGCGACCGGGGACGGCACGTCGTGCCGTCGGTGCCCAGGGGTGCGACGGTGACAGTGGGACCTCCTGTCGCACGAGGTGGCAGCCAGGCGGAAGGCGGTGAGAAGCATGGGACTGCCCCTGGTCGTGGGCGTCGACGGATCCGAATCGAGCCTGACGGCGGTGGACTGGGCGGTGGACGAGGCCGCCCGGCACGGTCTGCCGCTGCGGCTGGTGTACGCCTCCTGGTGGGAGCGCTACGAAGGTCCTGTTCCCACCGGTGGTGCGGAGCGTCCCGCGGAGCAGACCACGGCCGAGCACATCGTCGGCTATGCGGCGGAGCGGGCGCGCAGGCGCAATCCGGAGGTGGAGGTCTCCACCGAGATCATCCCCGAGGACACGGTCTCGGCCCTGCTGAGGGAGGGCAACAACGCCTCCGTCCTGGTGACCGGCCGGCGCGGGCGCGGTGAACTGAGCGGACTGCTGCTGGGCTCGACCAGCCTGGCCGTGGCAGCCCGGGCGCACGGTCCGGTGGTCGTGGTCCGCGGTGACAACGACGGCCCGGCCGGCACGCACGGGCGGATCCTGCTCGGCGCGGGTGAGCCCGGCACCGGCGAGGAGGCGGCGCGGTTCGCGTTCCGCGAGGCCGAGACACGCGGCTGCGTCCTCGACGTCGTGCGGGCCTGGCGCAGCCCCGCACAGGGGACGCCCGGCGGCACGGCACCGGAGGCGGAACCGGCCGGCGGGTACGAGGAGCGGGCCGCCGCCCTGCTGGATGAGCTGCTGCGCGAGGCGGCCCCCGAACACCCCGGAGTCCAGGTGCGTGGCGTGACCGTCGAGGGACCGGCGCACAGGGTACTGGTGGACCGCTCGGCCGCGGCCGACCTCGTGGTCGTCGGGGCGCGGCGCAGGGTGGGGTACTTCGGTCTTCAGCTCGGCCGGACCGACCACGCGCTGCTGCACCACGCGCAGTGCCCGGTGGCGATCGTGCCTGCGCGGGTGTGACGGCGGGTGACCGGCCGGACGCCCCGGCCGCGCCACCGGCGTTCGTGCCGGTGGCGCGGCCACGAGACGGCCTCGCCGGATCCCCGCCGGTTCCGCGTCGTCAGGCCCGAACGGGGCCGGCCATGTCGACGATGTCGTCCGCGGCCACGTCGTGCAGCCGGATGGCGAGGTCCTCCAGGGCCCGGCTCGCGGCCAGCTCGTCGCCGATCTCCGGTACCGGCCGGTCGTCCGGGTTGCGCCGGGCCGCGCCCCGGCCCGTGACCGTCGCCGTGTCGCGGGTGGTGAGCACGGCGCGTGCGTGAGTCTCGTCACCGTCCCCGGTGAGGTAGATCTGCACGGTCCAACGCTTGGCTTCCATCGTGATCACTTCCGTACGAAGGCGTCCCTCCCGTTTCCCACGGTGCGCGCGATCCGGTGCGCACCACCAGAGCCGAACGTCCCTGCCGACCGACCGACCGACCGACCGACCGACCGGCCGCCGTCCCGGCCCGGCAGCGGCCCCCGCACCGCGGAACCGTGCCCGCGAAGTGTGAGCTGCGGCATTGCCGCCAAGGAGACAA
Organism: Streptomyces sp. NTH33; assembly: GCF_003236365.1. Taxonomy (GTDB): domain Bacteria; phylum Actinomycetota; class Actinomycetes; order Streptomycetales; family Streptomycetaceae; genus Streptomyces. The sequence goes on along the minus strand of NZ_POTZ01000005.1, from coordinate 30,035 downwards.
GTCGTCACGATAAGGGGATTCCGGACAGTTATGGAGAACGGTTTCTCATGGGCGATCACGTGCACGTACGACTCAGTCAGGGACTGGGCGTCTCCGAGGAAGGGGAGCTGGTCGAGTACTCCCGCTGCCGATGCGGGGCCACCTGGACCAAGACGTACGAGGTCGCCGACGGGGAGCCGGATCACCCCGCCTGGTAGCCGGTCATCGCGCGGCCGGTCATCGTGGCCCCTGCAGCGCTCGCGCGTCCGTCCTGGAGAGGTGGGTGCCGAACCAGTCGCGGGCCAGTTCCGCGACGGCTTCGAGCGCGCCCGGCTCGGTGAAGAGGTGGGTGGCGCCGGGGACGACGTGGACGCGGTGGTCGCAGCGCATCCAGTTTGCGGCCAGATGGTTGAGGCCGAGCAGCCGGGTGTCCAGGGCGCCGACGACGAGCAGGGTGGGGGCGCGCACCCGGGCCAGTGCCGCGGGAGCGGCCAGGTCGGGGCGGCCGCCGACGCAGACGACGGCGCGGATGTCGTCGTCGGCCGCGGCTGCTTCCAGGGCGGCCCCGGCGCCGGTGCCGGTGGCGCAGTGGCTCACGGGCAGGCCGGTTTCCCGGCGGAGCCAGTCGGACGCGGTGTGCAGGCGCCGGGCCAGCAGGGTGATGTCGAAGACGTTGTGCGGGTTGCGTTCCTCGTCCTCGGTGAGCAGATCGAGCAGCAGGGTGCCCAGGCCCGCCCGGTGGAGCGCGGTGGCGACGTACTGGTGGCGCGGGTCGCGCCGGCCGCCGCTGCCGGCGTGGGCGAGGACCACCACCGCCCGGGCCGTCGGGGGCAGCGTGAGCCGGGCGGCCATCCGTACCCGGCGGGCCGGCACCTCCACCGCCCGGCCCGGCGACAGGTGCTCGGGGAGGTCGTGGCCGGGAGCCGGGACGGTCCGTTCGGCCTCGGTCAGCAGCGCGCCGATCTCCGCGTCGGTGACCGGGGCGAAGTCCTCGTACCAGGCGGCGACGGAACCGAGGTGGCGCAGGGGCTGAGGGCAGACGACCTCGTCCGCCACCGTGCGCAGACGCGCCAGGGACTCCTCCGGCCCGACCGGTACGGCGAGGACCACACGGGCCGCGCCGCGCACCCGGGCCACCCGGCAGGCGGCCTCGGCGGCCGCGCCGGTCGCCACCCCGTCGTGCAGGACCACGGCGCCGCGGCCGGCCAGGGGCACCGGTGCCCGGTCGTCCCGCCAGCGGCGTACCCGCCGCTCCAGTTCCGCCCGCTCGGCCCGTTCGAGGGCCTCCCGCTCGGTGGAACTCAGCCCGCTCTCCCGCAGGACGTCCTGGTTGAGGACGCGGACGCCGTGCTCGCCGAGGGCACCGAAGCCCAGCTCCGGCTGCCAGGGCACGCGCAGCTTGCGTACGACGGCCAGATCCAGCGGCGCGCCGAGGTGCCGGGCCACTTCGAACGCCACCGGGACACCGCCCCGGGGGACGCCCAGTACCACCACGTGCGTGTCGCGCAGGCGCTCCAGGTGCCGGGCCAGGCGCCACCCTGCGTCCGCGCGGTTCTCGTAACGCATGCGCCACTCCTGATGCTTCTTCTCCGGCAGTGGGGCGACGGCGGGCGGGCCGCAAGCGCCACGACCCGCTGCGCCGGATCCGTCGGAGCGCGTCGTCAGCCGGTCTTCTGGTCCCACCGCGGGCCGACGGCGTCCCACTCCGCGCCCCACTGGTCGTAGCGGCGCCTGTCGAGGCGCCACCGCGCGAGGGCCGCTGTGCCGTAGGCGAGGCCGGAGAAGCCGACCGCGGCCGCTCCGCCGAAGAAGACGGCCTCGACCCCTGCCTCGGCCGGGCCGGGCGGCTCGGTACTCAGGGCGCCCCGGCCGTTCTGCCAGACGGTGACCGCCGTTCCGGAGCGCAGACCACTGGGCACCAGGGTGTGTGCGGTGCGAGTGGTGCCGTCGGGGGCGGTCCAGCGGACCTTCGCCAGTGCCCGGTAGCCGTCGCTTCCGGTCGACGTGCTCTGCGGGGCGTCGGTGAGCAGGGCAGCCGGGACCGCATGCCGGTCGGCACGCTGCCAGGCGAACTCCTGGCCGGCGGCTCGCGCCGTCACCGTCCACATGAGCGCGCCGCCGACCAGGATCACCACCCACATCACCAGGACGATCCAGGCCTCGACGACGTCGTCGTGACGGCGCAGCGGGTTGCTGCGCCACCGCCACAGCCGCTGCTTCGTGCTCCTCTTGCCGCTCATCGGTCTCCACCTCCTTCCCCCGTACTTCCGAAGGTGACAGCGGGTGGGGAGGGGCACATGGGCCGATCGGGTGACATCCGCCGTCCGACCGGCCCATGCCGGGCGGAAGGAGAGGGCCGATCAGCCCCGTCCTGCCGGGACCACCGGAGGGCGCGGGACGGCCGAGGCGTGACCGGCACGAGAGCGAACACACGGGGGAACATAGGGGAACACACGGGGACGGGAAGGACTACCCGCTTCTCGCGGATCCCGATTGCGCGGTGCGTGGCTTTCGCCGCTTCCCCGCGTCCCTTGAGGGGTCCTTCCCGTCACATCAAGCACACCACACGGAGCGCCGGCCCGCCAGGGTTGTTCGGCCCCGATCCGGGCGGCCCGACGGGCTCATCCGTCGGCGGCGGTCCTCACGTACGCCTCGTACCCCTCCTCCTCCAGCCTCTCGGCGAGTTCCGGGCCGCCGGAGTCGGCGATCCGGCCCTCCGCGAAGACGTGCACGTGATCGGGGTGGACGTAGCGCAGGATGCGTGTGTAGTGGGTGATCAGCAGGGTGGCGACCTCGCCGGTGGCGCGGACCCGGTTGACGCCCTCGGAGACGATGCGCAGCGCGTCGATGTCCAGGCCGGAGTCGGTCTCGTCCAGAATGGCGATCCTCGGCCTCAGGAGCTCCAGCTGAAGGATCTCGTGACGCTTCTTCTCACCCCCGGAGAAGCCCTCGTTGACGTTCCGCTCGGCGAAGGACGGGTCGATCTGGAGCCGCTCCATCGCCGCCCTGACCTCCTTCAGCCAGGTGCGCAGCCGCGGGGCCTCGCCGCGCACCGCGGTGGCGGCCGACCGCAGGAAGTTGGCCATGGAGACGCCGGGGACCTCGACCGGGTACTGCATGGCCAGGAACACCCCGGCCCGCGCCCGCTCGTCGACCTTCATGGCGAGCAGGTCCTCCCCGTCCAGGGTCACGGTGCCGGAGGTGACCTGGTACTTGGGGTGCCCGGCGAGGGCGTAGGCGAGGGTGGTCTTGCCGGAGCCGTTCGGCCCCATGAGGGCGTGCGTCTCGCCCTGCCGCACGGTCAGGTCGACACCGCGCAGGATCTCCTTCGGACCGTGATCGGTCAGGACCTGGCAGTGCAGGTGGTGGATGGCCAGCGTTGCCATGCCGCCTCACCCCTCTTCCTCGGCTTCTTCGTTTTCTTTGTTTTCTTCGTTTTCTTCGTCTTCTTCATCGCGGGGAACGGGACACGACCGGCCGGTGGGGCACTATGGGTATGTATGCCGGACATGTGCATCGGCGTGCCGGTGACGGGGCTCACCGTGAACCGTGGCAGCATGCCGCTGACAGTCCCTGGTCCCCCGACGCGACCAGGAGGGGACAGTGGAGTTCGACGTGATCGTGGAGATCCCCCAGGGGTCCCGCAACAAGTACGAGATGGACCACGAGATGCGCCGCATCCGGCTGGACCGCATGCTGTTCACCTCGACCAAGTACCCGGCCGACTACGGCTTCATCGAGGGAACGCTCGGGCGCGACGGGGACCCGCTCGACGCGCTCGTCATGGTGGGCGATCCGACGTTCCCCGGATGCGTGATCGAATGCCGGGCTGTCGGCATGTTCTGCATGAAGGACGAGCACGGCCCGGACGAGAAGATCCTGTGCGTGCCCGCCCACGACCCGCGCTACGCCCAGGTGCAGGACATAACAGACATCCCTGTCTTCGACCAGCTGGAGATCACCCACTTCTTCGAGGTCTACAAGGACCTCGAGCCCGGCAAGAGCGTCGAGGGCTCGCACTGGGAGGGCAGGGAGAAGGCGTACGCCGAGATCGAGGCCTCCCGCGACCGTGCCGCACGGGCGGCACCGGGCGGCAGCTGATCAGCCGATCGAGGCCAGCACGCCGGTGACGTGCCGGCGCACCTCCTCCCAGGCCGTGGGGGGAAGCGTGGAGAAGGCCGAGTGGCGCAGGGTCCGCAGAAGCTGTTCGGTGCCGGCGGCGTACGGGACGCTGCCGGTGAGCACGTCGTAGCCGTCGCGCACGGCGACGCGGAGGCGGCCTGACGTGCCGTCCTCCGCGTGCACGGCCGCGGCGACGACCAGCGGCGGCCGCCCGCCCGCCTCGCCGGGCTGCTTGTGGTGAGCGCAGGCGAGGGGTTCGCGCCAGTGGAGGCCGAGCAGCAGGGGGCGCTTGGCCAGGACTTCGGCGAGGTCGGTCTCGCGGACGCCGTCCGGCTCCAGCACGGTCGCCCGTGCGTCGAGCACGAGCACCGCCGGCAGCAGGCAGCGCAGAGTGCTGCCGACGAGGTTGCCGCCGACGGTCGCCGCCCGGCGTACGGCTCCGGTCCCCACCGAGGTCGCGGCCTCGCGCAGTGCCCGGGGCACGCGGTCGTCGATCCGGCCGAGTACCACGGCAGCGCCCAGCGACCTCGGCCCGAGCACGTTCGCCTCGGGCACGTGGCGCAGCGACACGGCCTGCTCGGGGAAACCCTCGCGCTGCCAGGTGGCCCACACGAGGGTCGCCCCGCCCACGGGCACCGCCCCTTCGGCGAGGCACTCCTGTGCTTCGGACACGGTCACGGGCAGACGCAACAGCACGGCGACCGACCTGCCTTTCTGAAGCCTTGGCGACGGACTGCTCGACACAGTCTTCCCGCCGGGGCGCAGGCGCGTACAGGGCTCACCGCAGCACCGTGTGCGCCCCTGGAGGCGCCGCGCCGGCTTCCACGAGGCGGCCGGTGCCGCGTGCGACGGGCCTCGGCCAGCAGGGGGAGCAGGGAGAGCGCGGCGACGGCGGCGACCATGGGCAGCAGGTAGTCGTCGACGTGGGAGAGCGACGAACCCAGGGTGTATCCGGCCGGCACGAGGCTCTGGGACCACAGCAGGCCGCTGACCACCTGCCAGAGGGTGAAGGTCCGTGTGGGCACACCGAGTGCACCGGCCGCCGGGTGCAGCACGGTCCGCAGCATCGGGACGAAGCGGCCGATCACGAGTGCTTTGCGGTATCCGTAGCGGGCCGGCAGTCTCTCCGCCCGTACCGCCCCCTGCTTCAGGCGCCGGTTCGAGGTGCGGGACAGCAGGGCGCGGCCGCCGTGCCGCCCGATCAGGAAGCCGGCCTGCGCACCCGCCACGGCGCCCACGGCCGCGCACATCAGCACCTGCCACAGCTCCATCCGCGGGTCCTGGCGGCCGCCGCCCGCGCACAGCACCCCGGCCGGGAACAGCAGGGTGTCGCCGGGGAGGAAGAAGCCGACGACCAGCAGTCCCGACTCCGCGAAGAGCACCAGCAGGACGCCCAGCGCCCCGAAGGCAGCCAGTACCGAGGCGCTGTCCGTCGGATTGACGGCGATCACCGCCATCGCCTCCCGGCCGTCGTCGTTCGTCCCGCCGGCCCCACGGCTGCACCTGAGCCGGCGGGGGACCGGGTACCACGTGTCCTGTCCGCTGTGGCCGCAAAGGGGTGAGGGCGGGCCCTGCGGGGTCCGCCCTCACCCGATCGGTCGGCTCGTCGCCCACCGGCTCGTCGTCTACCGGACGACGGTGATCCGGTCGGCTGCCGTCGGCGCGTACGGCGTGGCGGCCGAGGAGCTCGCCGTCAGGTAGTCGACCAGGGCGGCCAGGTCGTCGCTGCCGACGAGCTGGTTGGTGCCGTTGGCCAGTTCGGTGAAGCCGTCACCGCCGCCGGCCAGGAATGAGTTCATGGCGACGCGGTAGGTGGCGGAGGGGGCGATCGGCTTGCCGTTCAGCCTGATGGAGTCCGTGACGACGCGGTCGGCGCCCGTCTTGGTCAGGTCCAGGGTGTAGGTGAGGCCGTCGGAGATCTGCAGGTACTTGGGGGCGGCGGTGTTGCTGCCGCTGACCTGCTGCTTCAGTACGGTGACCAGCTGGGCGCCGGTCAGGTCCTTGAGGTTGACCGTGTTGGCGAAGGGCTGCACCGCGAAGCCCTCACCGTAGGTCACCACGCCGTCGCCCTCGTTGCCCGAGGCGGCGTGGACCAGGTCGGTGCGGATGCCGCCCGGGTTCATCAGCGCCAGGACGGCGCTGCTGTCCAGGGACTTGGCGTGCGCCAGCTGCGCGTCCGCGATCAGGTCGCCCAGCGGCGACTCGACGGCGCCGTTGCGGGTGATGTCCTTGGTGATGTACCCGATGGGCTTGTCGGCGACCGGGGCGGCCAGCGTCTGCCACTCGTCGAGCAGCTTCGTCATGTCGGCCGCCTTGGCCTGGGTCCGGTCGACGACGCGGTTGGAGCCCTTGACCGTGGCGCGGACGATGTCGTCGGTGCGCGGGTCGTACTGCATGTTCAGCTCGGTGTAGAGCCGGCCGAAGGAGGCGGCGCTGGTCACCAGGCGGGGGTGGCCCGCCGGGTCCGGGATGGTGCAGACGTACGCGTTGTGGGTGTGGCCGGTGACGAGGGCGTCGACCTCCGGCGAGACCTTCTTGGCGATGTCCACGATCGGACCGCTCAGCCCGGTGCTGCCGCCCGCGTCGCAGTCGTGGTTGTACGCCGAGGAGGCCGGGAAACCGCCCTCGTGGACGAGCGCCACGATCGCGTGGACGCCCTGCTTCTGGAGCTCCTTGGTGTACTTGTTGATCGTCTCGGCCTCGTCGAGGAACTTCAGTCCCTTGACGCCCTCGGCCGTGACGACGTCCGGGGTGCCCTTGAGGGTGACGCCGATGAACCCGACCTTCGCGCCCTTGACGTTCTGGACGGTGTACGGCTTGAGGAGCGGCTTGCCGGTCTTCTCGTTGGTCACGTTGGCCGACAGGATCGGGTAGTCGGCGCCCTTGAACTTGCGCCCCTTGGTGTAGCAGCCGTCGACGGGGTGGCAGCCGCCGTTCTGCAGGCGCAGCAGTTCGTCCTTGCCCTCGTCGAACTCGTGGTTGCCGACGCCGGTGACGTCCAGGCCGAGCTTGTTCATCGCCTCGACGGTCGGCTCGTCGTGGAAGAGGCCGGACAGCAGCGGGCTGGCACCGACCAGGTCGCCGGCGGCCACGGTCAGCGAGCGGTCGTGGCCCTTGCGCGCCGTGCGCAGGCTGTTCGCCAGGTACTCCACGCCGCCGGCGTCGATGTTCGCCGTGGTGCCGTCGGGCTGCAGCTCGGTGACCCGGCCGGAGGAGCCGGCGGGCGGCTCCAGGTTGCCGTGGAAGTCGTTGATGGCGAGGAGCTGGAGGTCCTTGGTGGGGGACTGCTTCGCGGAGGGGTCGGCCTGCGCGGGGTCGGCCGCGACGAGCGCACCGGCGGTGGCCAGCGCGGCGGCCGTGGTGAGCGCCGCGATGACGACTCTTCGCGGAGCCCGGCGGCGGGAGTGGGTCGGCGACATGGTGCCTCTCTGAGGTGACCGGATCAAGAACGGGCGGGTTGGTGTCCCGCAGCCTAAGGTCAACGCGCGTAGTTGTCAGGAACTTTGTGGTTACGGACAGGTTTCCGTCCGGGAGATCTTTGCCGCCAGGGGCGGCTCTCCGTGGACTTCGCCGCCGTGAGGGTAACCGGTCGGCCGCTCAAGAGGGTGCCGGGGGAGGGGATTTGGGTGTGAATCCGCCAGTTGTTCTCGGTCAGGGCCCAACGGTGGGTGTCCGAGGCATCGTTCACGGCGATCGAGGTGTGCGGGCCAGGGCAGTGCGATCCGATTTGACCGATTCGCCCTTGAAGTCCAGCGTTTTTGCGCCAGCGGGCGAAGGCGGCTCCTCGTCCCCGGGTGGGCGGGTCTCGGCCGGCTTCACCGCTCCGGAGGTCGGCGCGTCGTGGGCTTCAGGAGGTGGAAGTCGCGCTTTCGGGACGTGCCCTGAGCGGATCGCAGGCCGCCGGCCCGCCGACGGTGGAGCCGAGGTCGGAGCGGAGCGTGAACGCGGTCGTGACGCGGTGGCGCATCCCCCGTGTGGCGCCGGTGCGCTCGTAACGGCAGGTCGACAGTGGGGAGATGGCGGGGAGTCGTCACCCGGCCGGATGGCGCCGGTGCCCTCGGGCGCATCGGACCCGGGCCCTGTCGCGGCCCCGGACTCCGGCTCTCGCGCTTCCCGTCCTGTTGAGTAGTCATGGGTCGCCACCCCGCGGGGACTTGGGGCGACTCATCCCCTATGGGGTGAAAAGGGGGGGATGCGTATGATCGCGGACGCGGCGACCGAGCTGTCGGCCGGGCGGCTCGGCGAGCCGCCCGCCGGTCGTCCGCTGCCCTCGTGGCAGCCCGACCTGCCCGAACCCCTGCGCGGGCGGGAAGCGACCGGCTCGGTCCACGACCGGGACCACCACGCCGCCATCACCATCGAACAGGCCGCCGGACTGACGGTGACAGCCTGTGGAGCGCCGGTGAGACCGGACCCTGGTCCGGCGCGGGCACCGAAGCGGAAGGCCGAAGCGCCCGGGTTTCGGCCCGAGGGGCGGGGCAAGCCTTCCGGAGCGGCACCCTGCTGCTCGCCGTGACGACGCACCGGTACGGCCGTGTGACCCCGATCACGCCCCCACGGGCCCGGTGGTCACCGCCGTGGCACCCGCGCCGCACCGCCCCTTTCGGCGCCGTCCGGCGAGCGCCCGAAAAGCCGCCCTTGCACACTGCAAGGACGGGTACCCGGGGTGGGCGACGGTGGCCGGACCGCCGTCCGCAGGCACAGGACGTCCCGCACGGTTCAGGAAGGCGGTAGCCCCTGATGAGTCGCACATCCCCCCTCGACGCCTCCGCGGTGGACGTGGCCGGCCTGGAGGCGGCGCTGCGCGAGACCGTGGACGGCGAGGTCCGGTTCGACGCCGGGAGCCGGGGCGCGTACGTCACGGACGGCTCCAACTACCGGCAGGTCCCGATCGGCGTCGTCGTCCCGCGCACGGTGGAGGCCGGGGCGGATGCCGTACGGGTGTGCGCCCGGTTCGGCGCGCCGGTGCTGTCCCGCGGCGGCGGCACCAGCCTGGCCGGACAGTCCACGAACACCGCCGTGGTGATCGACTGGACCAAGTACTGCCACGCCCTGATATCCGTCGACCCCGACGCGCGCACCTGCGTGGTCGAACCGGGCATCGTCCTCGACCGGCTCAACCAGCGGCTGTCCGACCACAGGCTCCAGTTCGGGCCGAAGCCCTCCACCCACAGCCACTGCGCGCTGGGCGGCATGATCGGCAACAACTCGTGCGGCGCGTCCGCGCAGGCGTACGGCAAGACCGTCGACAACGTACGCCGGCTGGAAGTCCTCACCTACGACGGGCTGCGCATGTGGGTGGGCCCGACGTCCGAGGCCGAACGGGCGCGGATCGCCGCCGAGGGCGGCCGCAAGGCCGAGATCTACGCCGGCCTGGACCGCATCGTCACCGAGTACCTGGCCGACATCCGGCGCGGCTTTCCCAAGATCCCCCGCCGGGTCTCCGGCTACAACCTCGACTCGCTGCTGCCCGAGAACGGCTTCGACGTCGCCCGGGCCCTGGTCGGCAGCGAGGGCACCCTGGTGACCGTACTGCGCGCCGAGCTGGACCTGGTGCCCGTGCCGCCGTACCAGTCCATCCTGGTGCTCGGCTACGAGGACATCTGCCGGGCCGGCGACGACGTCACCCATCTCCTCGAGCACTGCTCGCCCAGCCAGCTGGAGGCGCTGGACGGGCGGATGGCGCAGCTGATGCGCGAGGAGGGTGCCTACCTGGACTCCCTCAACGTCCTGCCCGAGGGCGACAGCTGGCTCCTGGTGCAGTACAGCGGCGACAGCCAGGAGGACGTCGACGAGCAGGCGAACGCCCTGCTGCGCGCCATCGGCCGCAGCGAGAAGGACCCGGACGTGGCCTTCTCCGACAACCCCGAGCGCGAGCAGAAGATGCTCAAGGCCCGCGAGGCCGGACTCGGCGTCACCGCGCGCCCGCCGGACGACCGGGAGACTTGGGAGGGCTGGGAGGACTCCGCCGTGCCGCCGGACCGGCTCGGCGACTACCTGCGCGACCTGAAGAAGCTGTTCGAGGAGTTCGACTACGACCACCCGTCCGTGTACGGGCACTTCGGGCAGGGCTGCGTGCACACCCGGATCCCGTTCGGGCTGAGGACCGCCGAGGGCGTCGCCGTCTTCCGCCGCTTCGTCGAGCGCGCCGCCGACCTCGTGGCCTCCTACGGCGGCTCCCTGTCCGGCGAACACGGCGACGGCCAGGCCCGGGGCGAGCTGCTGACCCGGATGTTCGGCGCACGCCTGGTGACCGCCTTCGGCGAGCTGAAGGCGCTGTTCGACCCGGACAACCGGATGAACCCGGGCAAGGTCGTCGACCCGAACCCGGTCGACGGACAGCTCCGCCTCGGCCCCGCCTGGCGCCCGGCCACGCCCGGTACGCACTTCGGCTACCCGGAGGACGACCACTCCTTCACCCGCGCGGTGATGCGCTGCGTCGGCATCGGCAACTGCCGCACCCACCAGGGCGGCGTGATGTGCCCGTCGTACCGGGCCACCCTGGAGGAGGAGCACTCCACCCGGGGCCGCGCCCGGCTGCTGTTCGAGATGCTCGGCGGGCACGCGGACTCCACGATCACCGACGGCTGGCGCTCCACCGAGGTCCGTGACGCGCTCGACCTGTGCCTGGCCTGCAAGGGCTGCAAGTCGGACTGCCCGGTCAACGTGGACATGGCCACCTACAAGGCGGAGTTCCTCTCCCACCACTACGAGGGACGGCTGCGCCCGGCCGCCCACTACTCCATGGGCTGGCTGCCGGTGTGGGCCCGGCTCTCCCGGGTCGCCCCGTCGCTGGTCAACACGGTGCTCCAGGCGCCACTGCTGGCCCGCGCGGGCAAGGCGCTGGCCGGCGTGGCCGGGGAACGGCAGGCCCCGGTCTTCGCCCAGCGGTCCTTCCTGCAGTGGTGGCAGGTGCAGGACACGGCGGAACCCGACCCGGCCGACCCGCGGACCGTCGTGCTGTGGCCCGACACCTTCAGCACCTACTTCCACCCGTCCGTTGCGATCTCGGCCGTACGGGTCCTGCGGGACGCGGGGTTCCGCGTGGCCGTACCCACCCGGCCCGTGTGCTGCGGCCTGACCTGGATCTCCACCGGCCAGCTGACCGTCGCCGAGAAGGTGCTGCGGCGCACCCTGGACGTGCTGCGGCCCTACCTGGAGGCCGGCACCCCCATCATCGGCCTCGAACCCTCGTGCACCGCGGTGTTCCGGGCCGACGCGCCCGAGCTGATGCCCGCCGACCAGGACGTCAAGCGCCTGGCCGGGCAGGTGCGCACCCTCGCCGAACAGCTGGTGCACCACGCTCCCGAGGGCTGGGAGCCGCCGAGGATCACCCGGCAGGCGACCGTGCAGACCCACTGCCACCAGCACGCCATCATGAAGTTCGACGCCGACCGGGAACTGATGCGCCGCGCCCACCTGGACGCCGACGTCCTGGACGAGGGCTGCTGCGGCCTGGCCGGCAACTTCGGTTTCGAACGCGGTCACCACGAGGTCTCCATGGCCGTCGCGGAACAGGGCGTCCTGCCCGCCGTCCGCGAGGCCGCCCCCGACAGCCTGGTCCTCGCCGACGGCTTCAGCTGCCGCACCCAGATCGAACAGGGCGGCACCGGCCGCCGGGCCCTGCACCTGGCCGAGGCGCTCGCCCTCGGCCTCGAGGGGAACCTGCCCAGCCGCCGGCCCGAACGTCTGGCCGAGCGGCCGTCCCACCCCTCCCGCGCGGCCCGGTGGGCGGCCACCGCCGGCGCCGCGGCCCTCATAGCGGCGGCAGCGGCCGCGGCCGGCCGGACGGCCCTGCGCCACCTGCGCCGTCCGTGACCACGCCCCCACGAAAGCAACCACCCCGGAAAGGTCTTCGAACATGTCGATGAAGGTCTCCGACCACGTCCTCGAGCGCCTGCGCGACTGGGGGGTGGAGTACGTCTTCGCCTACCCCGGCGACGGCATCAACGGGCTGCTCGCGGCCTGGGGCCGCGCCGACGACAACCCCCGGTTCATCCAGGCCCGCCACGAGGAGATGGCCGCCTTCGAGGCCGTCGGCTACGCCAAGTTCTCCGGCAGGGTCGGCGTCTGCGCCGCCACCTCCGGCCCCGGCGCCATCCACCTCCTCAACGGCCTGTACGACGCCAAACTCGACCACGTACCGGTCGTCGCGATCGTGGGGCAGACCAACCGCAGCGCCATGGGCGGCTCCTACCAGCAGGAGGTCGACCTGGTCAGCCTCTACAAGGACGTCGCCTCCGACTTCGTCGAGATGGTCACCGTCCCCGAACAGCTGCCCAACGTGCTCGACCGGGCGATGCGCACCGCCATGGCCCGCCGCTCGGTGACGGCCGTCATCATCCCCGCCGACGTGCAGGAACTCGACTACTCGCCGCCCGAGCACGCCTTCAAGATGGTGCCCTCCAGCCTCGGCATGCCGCACTACGCGCCGGTGCCCACCGACGACGACCTCACCCGCGCCGCCGAGGTGCTCAACGCCGGGGAGAAGGTCGCCATCCTCGTCGGGCAGGGCGCCCGAGGGGCCCGGCAGGAGGTCATGGCGGTCGCCGACCGGCTCGGCGCCGGTGTCGCCAAGGCCCTGCTGGGCAAGGACGCCCTGGACGACGACCTGCCGTACGTCACCGGCGCGATCGGCCTGCTGGGCACCCGGCCGTCGTACGAGCTGATGATGGGCTGCGACACCCTCCTCGTGATCGGCTCGTCCTTCCCGTACACGCAGTTCCTGCCCGAGTTCGGGCAGGCGAGGGCCGTGCAGATCGACATCGACCCGCACATGATCGGCATGCGCTACCCCTTCGAGGTGAACCTCGTCGGCGACGCCCGCGAGACGCTGATCCGGCTGCTGCCGCTGCTCAAGGGGGACAAGGACAGGAGCTGGCGCGAGAAGGTCGAGCAGGACACCGCCCGCTGGTGGGAGGTCATGCAGCGGCGCGCCGCCGTCGACGCCGACCCGATCAACCCCGAGTACGTCGCGCACGCCCTCAACGACCTGCTGCCCGACAACGTCGTCCTCGCCTCCGACTCCGGCTCCGCCGCCAACTGGTACGCCCGCCACCTGAAGCTGCGCGGCGCCATGCGCGGCTCCCTGTCCGGCACGCTGGCCACCATGGGGCCCGGCGTGCCCTATGTCATCGGCGCCAAGTTCGCGCACGGCGATCGCCCGGCGATCGCCCTGGTCGGCGACGGGGCGATGCAGATGAACGGCATGGCCGAGCTCATCACCATCGCCAAGTACTGGCAGGAGTGGAGCGACCCGCGCCTGATCGTGGCCGTCCTGAACAACCGGGACCTCAACCAGGTCACCTGGGAGATGCGCGCCATGGCCGGCGCCCCGCAGTTCCTGCCCTCCCAGTCCATCCCGGACGTCGCCTACGCCGACTTCGCCCGCCTGATCGGCCTGAACGGCATGCGGATCGAGAAGCCCGGCGACGTGCGGGGCGCCTGGGAGGCCGCGCTCGGCTCCGACAAGCCCTGTGTGCTCGACTTCGTCACCGACCCGGCCGTGCCGCCCATCCCGCCGCACGCCACCCTCGACCAGATCGAGGCCGCCGCGACCGCCGTCCTCAAGGGCGACAGCGACCGCGCCGCCATGGTCCGCCAGGGCCTCAAGGCCAAGGTCCAGGAGTTCCTGCCGGGCGGCCGGCACCGCGAGGACCGGCCCGGCACGGAGGGCGGCAGGTGAGCGGCACCCCGGCCGTGGAGCGAGTGGACACCGCCGTGTCCACCCTTCCCGCCGACGCCCCGGAAGCGGACGGTGCCCTCGGCCGGGACAGCACCATGCCGGCCCTCGGCACCGGGCGCGCACAGACGTACCGCGTGGCCTGACGGAAGGGAGGCAGCAGGCATGAGCCCCACCCCCTCCTTCCCGCCGCACGCACTGCACGACTACGCGCTGCTGGCGGACGGGGAGCGCGGCGCGCTGATCGGACCGGACGGCGCCGTCGCCTGGCTGTGCGCCCCCACCTGGCACGACGACGCCGTCTTCGCCTCCCTCATCGGCGGCGCGGGCGTCTACGCGATCACCCCGCGCGGCCGCTGGGTCCCCGGCGGCTACTACGAGGAGGGCACCCTGATCTGGCGAAGCCGCTGGGTCACCACCGACGGCGTCATCGAGTGCCGCGAGACCCTCGCCTTCCCCGGCGAGGCGAACCGCCTGGTCCTGCTGCGGCGGATCGTCGCCGTCGACGGCACCGCCCACGTCCGGGTCGTCCTCGACGCGCGCGCCGACTACGGCCGCGCCCCGCAGACCACCCCGCACCGCGACGACAGCGGCGTATGGCACCTGAACACCGGCCACCACCGCCTGCGCTGGCAGGGCGCCGCGCCGGCCACCGCCCGCGCCGAGGGCCTGACCGCCGACCTCGTCCTCGCACCCGGCGAGCACCACGACCTGGTCCTGGAGTGCTCCGACTCCCCGCTGCCGCACCCCCTTCCCCGGGCCGACCAGGCATGGGCCGCCACCGAACAGGCCTGGCAGCGGGGCGTGCCCCCGCTGGAGCAGACCATCGCTCCGCGCGACGCCCGGCGCGCCTACGCCACCCTGCGCGGGCTCACCTCCCACGGCGGCGGCATGGTCGCCGCGGCCACCACCAGCCTGCCCGAACGCGCCGAGACCGGCCGCAACTACGACTACCGGTACGTGTGGATCCGCGACCAGAGCTACGCCGGGCAGGCCGCGGCCGCCGCGAACGCCCCCGAACTCCTGGACGCAGCCGTCCGTTTCGTCGGCGAGCGGCTGCTCGCCGACGGCCCGCACCTCGCCCCCGCCTACACCGTGCACGGCAAGCCCGTCCCCGGCCAGCACGAACTCGACCTGCCCGGCTACCCCGGCGGCTTCAGCCGGGTCGGCAACCACGTGGACAAGCAGTTCCAGCTGGACTGCTTCGGCGAGGCACTGCTGCTGTTCGCCGCCGCCGAACGCCAAGGCCGGCTGGACGCCGACGCCTGGAAGGCCGCCGAACTCGCGGTCGGGGCGGTCGGCGAGCGGTGGCGGGAACCCGATGCCGGCATCTGGGAGCTGGACCCCCGCCCGTGGACGCACAGCCGGCTCAGCTGCGTCGCCGGACTGCGCGCCCTGGCCGGCGCCGCCCCCGGCCGGCCGCTCGCCGACACCTGCACCCGCCTCGCCGACACCCTGCTCGACGCCGTCTCGGCCACCAGCGTGCACCCCGACGGGTACTGGCAGCGCACCCCGGAGGAGCCCGCCGTCGACGCGGCCCTGCTGCTGCCCGCCCTGCGCGGCGCCCTGCCCGCCGCCGACCCGCGCACCCGCGCCACCCTCGCCGCCTGCCGCGAGCACCTGACCCAGGACCACTTCATCTACCGCTTCCGCCACGACGACCGGCCCCTGCAGGAGGCCGAGGGCGCGTTCCTGCTGTGCGGGTTCTTCATGGCGCTGGCCGAGCACGAGCAGGGCCACGAGGTCGACGCGCACCGCTGGTTCGAACGCAACCGCGGCGCCTGCGGTTCGTCGGGGCTGTACGCGGAGGAGTTCGACATCGCCCAGCGCCAGCTGCGCGGCAACCTCCCGCAGGCGTTCGTCCACGCCCTGCTGCTGGAGACCGCCGCCCGCCTGGCAGAGGACCCCGAACGGCACGGCGCGCGCCGCCGAGCGAGGAGGAGCTGAACCATGCCCCAGACCGTCGTCATCACCGGAGCCAGCGCCGGCATCGGCCGCGCCACCGCCCGCCTGTACGGCAAGCGCGGCGCCAACGTCGTCCTGATCGCCCGCGGGCAGGCCGGTCTGGACGCCGCCGCCAGGGAGGTCGAGGAACTCGGCGGCAGGGCGCTGGTGCGGACCGCCGACACCGCGGGCGCCGAGCAGGTCGAAGAGGCCGCCACGGCCGCCGAGCAGGCCTTCGGCCCCATCGACGTATGGATCAACTGCGCGTTCACCAGTGTCTTCGCGCCCTTCGACGAGATCACCGCCGAGGAGTACGAGCGGGTCACCAAGGTGACCTACCTCGGTTTCGTCAACGGCACCCGCAGTGCGCTGAAGCGGATGCTGCCGCGCGACCGCGGCACGATCGTGCAGGTCGGCTCGGCGCTGGGGGAGCGGGCCATCCCGCTGCAGTCGGCGTACTGCGGAGCCAAGCACGCCATCAACGGCTTCACCTCCTCCCTGCGCACCGAACTGATGCACCGCGGCAGCAACGTACACGTGACGATCGCCCAGATGCCGGCCGTCAACACCCCGCAGTTCTCCTGGGTGCGGTCCCGGCTGCCCAAGCACCCGCAGCCCGTCCCGCCGATCTACCAGCCGGAAGTCGCCGCCCGGGGCGTGGTGCACGCCGCCGACCACCCCCGCCGCAAGCAGTACTACATCGGCGCCACCACCCTGGCCACCGTCTGGGCCAACCGCCTGGCCCCGGCCCTGCTCGACCGCTACCTGGCCCGCACCGGCTACGACTCCCAGCAGACCGACCAGCGGCCCCCGAGCGGCGAGAGCAACCTCTACGAGCCCGTCGACCGCGTGGAGGGCAGCGACCACGGTGCCCACGGCATCTTCGACGACTCCGCGCACAGCCGGTCCTTCGAGGCCGCCTTGGCCCGCCATCCCGCGCTCGTCGCCTCCGGGGTCGCCCTCGGTGCCGCGGCGGCGGGAGCGGTCGTGCGGCGCGGCCTCATGAACGGCGCGTGACCACCCGGGCGAGGGGCGGCCGGAGCGACGCGTCGTCCCCTCACCCGCTCATCAGCACCACCTCCAGGGTGCGCGGCCCGTGCACCCCCTCCACGCGGTCCAGTTCGATGTCGCTGGTCGCGGAGGGGCCGGAGATCCAGGTGAGCGGGCGGCCGGGGACGAGGCGTTCGAGGGCCTGGGGGACGGAGGAGACGACCTGCTCGGGAACGCGTACGACGCAGATGTGGTGGTCGGGGATCAGGGTGATGCGGCGGCGGCCCTGGTCGGGGGAGCCGTCGAGGACGATCGTGCCGGTCTCGGCGACGGCGAGCGCGCAGCCGGTGACCACGCTGTCGACGCGGTCCAGTTCGCGGGGCGTGCTGTCCGGCAGGTCCGCGACCCGCTTCAGGTCCGTGTCCGCCAGCCAGCCCTCGTCCAGACCGGGCGGTGCCAGCACGGACCTCGAACCGCGCTCGCCGAGCAGATGGGCGATCAGCCCGGGCAGCTCCCCGGTGCCGCAGCGGTGCACCACCGCCCGGTAGTCCACGAGGTTCTCGGCCAGCAGATCCACCGTCTCCCCGGCGTCCCGCTCGCCGTGCTGCCGCAGGTAGTCCCGGCAGACCGCCCGCGCGTACGGGGCGTCGTCCTGCGGTACGTCGGCCAGCGCGCGCCGCACCCGGCCCAGGATCCGGTCCCTGCTGCTCACTGGGAGCCCTCCTTGCCGCCGTGCGTGCGCTGCCACCAGTCGCGGAAGGGCTCCGCGGGCACCGCCGGAAGATCGCGGGTGCCGGTCCACGCCCGGCCCGGGCCAGGCAGCGAGCGCGGATGGAGGCGGCGGGTGCGGGAGGCGAGTCGCTGGCCGCCGCGCAGGGCGCCCGGGTGCGTGAGCGCCCAGCGGGCCGCCCGCATCGCCGCGCGCTCGGCGGCGTGCCCCTTCGCGGGCCGGAGCACCACCTTGTTGCCGCCCCGCGTCACCGGGCCGCCCTGGACGACCCGTTCCCGCAGGTGCACCAGCACCTCGGGGATGTCGATGGCGACCGGGCACACCTCGTAACAGGCCCCGCACAGCGAGGACGCGTACGGCAGGGAGGCGTCGATCTCGCTCTCCGTACCGCGCAGTTGGGGGCTGAGGATCGCGCCGATCGGCCCCGGGTAGACCGAGCCGTAGGCGTGGCCGCCGGCCCGCTCGTAGACCGGGCAGACGTTCAGGCACGCCGAGCAGCGGATGCAGCGCAGGGCCTGGCGGCCCACCTCGTCGGCGAGCGTGTCGGTGCGGCCGTTGTCCAGCAGGACCAGGTGGAAGGCGCTCGGGCCGTCCTCGTCGGCCGTACCGGTCCACATGGACGTGTACGGGTTCATGCGCTCGGCCGTGGAGGAGCGGGGGAGCGTCTGCAGGAAGACCTCCAGGTCCCGCCAGGTCGGCACGATCTTCTCGATGCCCACGACCGAGATCAGCGTCTCGGGCAGGGTCAGGCACATCCGCCCGTTGCCCTCGGACTCCACGACCACCAGGGTGCCGGTCTCGGCGACGACGAAGTTGGCGCCGGAGATGCCGACCCTGGCGCGCAGGAACTTCTCCCGCAGGTGCAGCCGGGCCGCCTCCGCCAGTTCGGCGGGCGTGTCCGTCAGCCCCTCGGGGGCCGGGCGGCCCCACGCGCCCATCTCGGAGCGGAAGATGTCCCGGATCTCGCCGCGGTTGCGGTGGATCGCGGGGACGAGGATGTGCGAGGGCCGGTCCTCGCCCAACTGCACGATCAGCTCGGCGAGATCGGTCTCGTAGGCCCGGACGCCCTCCGCCTCCAGAGCCTCGTTGAGCCCGATCTCCTGCGTGGCCATCGACTTGACCTTGACGACTTCCGTCTCCCCGGTCGCCTTGACCAGGTCGGTCACGATCCGGTTGGCCTCGTCCGCGTCGACCGCCCAGTGCACGGTGCCGCCGGCCGCCGTGACCGCCTCCTCCACCTGTTCCAGATAGCGGTCCAGGTGACGCAGGGTGTGGTCCTTGATCTGCTTGCCGGCCTCCCGCAGCGCTGCCCAGTCGGAGACCTCCGCCACCGCCCTGGCCCGCTTGGCGCGGATGGTGTGCGTGGCGTGGCGCAGGTTGCCGCGCAGCGTCGTGTCGCGCACGGCGTCGTGCGCGGCCCGGGGAAAGGCGGGCATCCCCACGAACGTGCCGCTCATGCCGCCGGCTCCTCCTCCGTGCTGGCCAGGATCTCCGCGAGGTGCACCGGCCGCATGTCCGCGCCCAGCCGGGTCATCGTCCCGCCGATGTGCAGCAGACACGAGTTGTCGCCCGCGCACAGCACCTGGGCGCCCGTCGACTCGGCGTTGCGCACCTTGTCGGCGCCCATCGCCGCCGAGACGTCGGGGTTCTTCACCGCGAAGGTGCCGCCGAACCCGCAGCACTCCTCGGCGCCGGGCAGGTCGACCAGCTCCAGCCCCCGCACCGCCTGCAGCAGTCGCCGGGGGCGGTCCCCGAGGCCGAGGACGCGCAGCCCGTGGCAGGTCGGGTGGTACGTCACCCGGTGCGGGTAGTACGCCCCCACGTCCGTCACCCCCAGCACGTCCACCAGGAACTCCGTCAGCTCGTACGTCTTCGGCACCACGGGCGCCAGCACCCGCTCCAGCGTGTCCCCGCGCCCCTCGGCCCGTGCCCGCGCGCCCAGGCGCGGATACAGCTCCCGCACCATCGCCGCGCACGATCCGGACGGTGTCACGATCGCCTCGTAGTCCCGGAAGACATCGGAGAAGTGCCGGGCCATCGGCTCGGCCTCGTGCCGGTACCCGGTGTTGTAGTGCGCCTGCCCGCAGCACGTCTGGGCCATCGGGAAGTCCACCTCCACGCCCAGCCTGGTCAGCAGTTTCACCACGGCGCGCCCGGTGTCCGGATAGAGCGTGTCGTTGACGCAGGTCAGGAACAGGGCGACACGCATCGCGGCTCCTTGTGGTCGGTCATCGGACGAGTGATGGAGGTACTGCCCACACGCGTTCAGCGTAGTGGGGGACCGGTCGGGCGGGTGGCTCACGGGGCGACGGCGGCGAGCCGGGCCTCGGCCGCCCGCCAGGCCGCCGCGTCACCGCGCGGCTCGTACCGCGTGAGCCGCTGCGTACGGGCCAGCAGGCGCCGCATCCCGGCCCGGTCACCGACCAGACGTGCGCCCGAGCCTGCACCAGCACATTGCCGAGCGCCGCCGCCGCGGCCGTCCCGTTCACCTCCGTCCGCCAGCCCGCGGTCACCATGGGCGCCCTGGCGGCGGAACTGCTGCTGGAGGAGACCGAGGCACAGGGGGCACCGACGGCGCACGAGCACCGGCGGGTGGTGCTCCAGCCGGAGTTGGTGGTACGCGGCTCCAGCCTGCCCGCGCGCTGACCCACGTCCAGCGATTGCCGTGATCCCCGAGGCCGGGCGGTGGACGAACATGTGCTGAACTGGGACGCGGCCGTAAACCCTCCGTCCCGGGAGAACCGTTGACCGTCAGCTACCGCCAGCCCGGCGTCGTCCTCACCGACCGCTCCTTCACCGTGCCGCTCGACCACGACGACCCGGCGGGGGAGACGATCGAGCTCTACGCCCGCGAGGTCGTCGCGAGCGACAAGGCCGGCAAGGCCGGCAAGGACCTGCCCTGGCTGGTCTACCTCCAGGGCGGGCCCGGCTTCGGGGCGAACCGTTTCATCGGCAAGCAGGCCTGGCTCGGCCGGGCCCTGGAGGACTACCGCGTCCTGCTCCTCGACCAGCGCGGCACCGGCCACTCCACGCCCGCCAACCGCCAGACCCTCCCGCTGCGCGGCGGCCCGGCCGAGCAGGCCGACTACCTCACCCGCTTCCGCGCCGACTCGATCGTCCGCGACTGCGAGGCGATCCGCCCCGAGGTGACCGGCGGCGCCCCCTGGACCGTCCTCGGCCAGAGCTTCGGCGGCTTCTGCACGGTGCACTACCTCTCCGCGCACCCCGAGGGCCTGGCCGCCGCCCTGATCACCGGCGGACTGCCCTCCCTGGACGCGCACGCCGACGACGTCTACCGGGCCGCCTACCCGCGCATCGAGCGCAAGGTCGCCGCCCACTACGCCCGCTATCCGCAGGACGTCGACCGCGTCCGCCGTATCGCCGACCACCTCCTCACCCACGACGTGGTGCTCCCGAACGGCTACCGCCTGACCGTCGAGGCCTTCCAGTCCCTCGGCATCGTGCTCGGCAGCGGCGACGGCAGCCACCGCCTCCACTACCTCCTCGAGGACGCCTTCGTGCGCACCCCGCGGGGGCCGGAGCTGTCCGACGCGTTCCAGGGGCAGGTCCAGGGCCTGCTGTCGTACGCCGGTCACCCGCTGTACGCCCTCGTCCACGAGGCGATCTACGGCCAGGACGCCCGCCCCACCGCCTGGTCGGCCGAGCGGGTCCGCGCCGAGTTCCCGCAGTTCGACGCGGCCAAGGCGCTCGCGGGCGACGGTCCGGTGCTGTTCACCGGCGAGTCCGTGCACCCGTGGATGTTCGACTGCGACCCGGCGCTGCGCCCCCTGCGCGAGACCGCCGACCTGCTCGCCGCCCGCACCGGCTGGAAGCCCCTGTACGACCCCGCCCGCCTCGCCGCCAACGAGGTCCCGGTCGCCGCGGCCGTCTACCACGACGACATGTACGTCGAGACCGCCCACTCCCTCGACACCGCCCGCGCGATCCGCGGCCTGCGCACCTGGGTCACCGACGAGTTCGAACACGACGGCGTCCGGGCCGGCGGCCCCCGCGTCCTGGACCGGCTGCTCGCGCTGGTCCGCGACGAGGCCTGACCGCGGGCACGGCGGGCTGGCTAGTCTGCGCGCATGACGCAGCCGAGGACCAGCCCCCTTCAGCCCATGCCCGACGACTGGCGGCGCGCCCTCGCCGTGGTGGCGCACCCGGACGACCTGGAGTACGGATGCGCGGCGGCGGTCGCCGCCTGGACCGACGACGGCCGCGAGGTCGCGTACGTCCTCGCCACCCGCGGCGAGGCGGGCATCGACACGCTGGAACCGGACAAGTGCGGCTCGCTGCGGGAGCGGGAGCAGCGGGCGGGCGCGGCCGTCGTCGGCGTGGCGAAGGTGGAGTTCCTCGACCACAGGGACGGCGTGATCGAGTACGGCACCGCCCTGCGCCGCGACATCGCCGCCGCGATACGCCGCCACCGCCCCGAACTCGTGATCACCCTCAACCACCGCGACACCTGGGGCGACGCCCTCTGGAACACCCCGGACCACGTGGCCGTCGGCCGCGCCGCCCTGGACGCGGCGGCGGACGCCGGCAACCGCTGGATCTTTCCGGAGCTGGCCGAACAGGGCCTCGAGCCCTGGAACGGCGTCCGCTGGGTCGCCGTGGCCGGCTCCGCCACGCCCACCCACGCCGTGGACGCCGGCCCGGGCCTGGAGCGCGCGGTGCGCTCGCTCCTGGAACACCGCACCTACATCGAGGCGTTGACCGACGAGGACCCCGAGTCGTACGCCCGCGACTTCCTGACCTCGACCGCCGCGGCGGCGGGCGAACGGTTCGGCGGAAAACCGGCGGTGGCGTTCGAATTGTTCGGCCGGTGAGGCACGCGGGCGCCTAAGGTGATCGCGACGGACGACGGACGACGGAAGACGGACGGTGAGACGGTGAACGGGGGGGGCGGGGAACGGACATGGCCGGCACGGGTGACGAGGACGTCCTGGCGCAGCGCTTCGAGGAGCACCGCGGGCAGCTGCGGGCGGTGGCCTACCGGATGCTCGGCTCGCTGTCCGAGGCCGAGGACGCCGTCCAGGAGACCTGGCTGAAGCTCATCCGCACGGACGCGGACGCCATCGAGAACCTGGGCGCCTGGCTCACCACCGTGACCGGCCGGGTCTGCCTCGACTTGCTCCGCTCCCGCAGCGCCCGCCGCGAGGAGCCCCTGGACGGCACCGACGACACCGACGACACCTTCGTCCCCGACCCGGTGATCCGGCCCCTGCCGTGGACCGACCCCGAGCAGGAGGCGCTCCAGGCCGACTCGGTCGGGCTCGCCCTGCTCGTCGTCCTGGAAACCCTCCAGCCAGACGAACGGCTGGCGTTCGTGCTGCACGACCTGTTCGCGGTGCCCTTCGACGACATCGCGCCGGTCGTGGAGCGCAGCGCCGCGGCGACCCGGCAGCTCGCCAGTCGCGCCCGCCGCCGGGTGCAGGGCGCCACCCCGCCCTCCGAGGCCGACCTCGGACGCCAGAGGCAGGTCCTCGACGCCTTCCTCGCCGCCTCACGCGCCGGCGACTTCGAGGCCCTGGTCGCCGTCCTCCACCCCGACGTGGTGCTCCGCGTCGACTCCGGCGCCCTGGTCCGCGGCGCGGCCGCCTCCAAGGTGGTCCACGGAGCCAGGACCGTGGCCGCCGGGGCCCTCACCTTCGCCCGGTACGCCGAGACCGCCCGCCTCGTCCTGGTCAACGGCGCGATCGGCGTGGCCAACGCCCCCGGGGGACGGCCGCTGTCGGTCATGGGCGTCACCATCACCGACGACCGGATCACCCACATGTACATCCTGGCCGACCCGGACCGCCTGGAACGCCTGGACCTGGCCGCGCCGGAGCCCTGACCGCCGTCCGGGCCCTTCCCGCACGTCAGTAGGGTGGACGTCATGTCAGATCAGACCGCCGACCGGCCCGCCCGGCCCGAGCTGCGCGGGGACTGCGCGCGGTGCTTCGGGCTGTGCTGTGTCGCCCTGCCCTTCGCCGCCTCCGCGGACTTCGCGCTCGACAAGCCCGCCGGGAAACCCTGCCCGAACCTTCAGGGGGACCACCGGTGCGGGATTCACGCGCGGCTCAGGGAGAAAGGATTCAGCGGGTGCACGGTCTACGACTGCTTCGGGGCCGGGCAGAAGGTCTCGCAGGTCACCTTCGGCGGGCGGGACTGGCGTACGGGCCCCGAGGACGACGCCCGGCGGATGTTCGAGGCGTTTCCGGTCGTACGGCAGCTGCACGAGCTGCTGTGGTACCTGACCGAGGCGCTCACGCTGGACGCCGCGCGGCCGGTGCACGCGGAACTGCGCCGGGCCCTGGAGCGGACCGAGCGGCTCACCCTGCTGCCGCCCGGGGAACTGGCCGCCCTGGACGTCGGGGCGCACCGGCAGGAGGTCAACGTGCTCCTGCTGCGCAGCAGTGAGCTGGCGCGGGCAGAGGTGCGGGGCGCCAAGGGCGGACGGAAGGACCGGCGGGGCGCGGACCTGATCGGGGCCCGGCTGAGGGGAGCCGATCTGCGGGGGGCCAGTCTGCGCGGCGCCTGCCTGATCGCGGCCGACCTCACCGGTGCCGATCTGCGCCAGGCGGATCTGATCGGCGCCGACCTGCGGGACGCCGACCTCACGGACGCCGATCTGACCGGTGCGTTCTTCCTGACCCAGCCGCAGGTTGACGCGGCCCGGGGGAGTGCCGGCACCCGGCTGCCCGGATCGGTCTCCCGCCCCGTGCGCTGGGCAGCGCGGGGCTGACACGCGTACCTGTTCCGCCGGAGCCGAAGTCGTGGCCGAAGCCGGTGCGGGGACGATCGTCTCCAGGGTCGGCTTCGTCATGTCGCCGGGCACGTCCACGGTCCGGCCGGCGGCCTGCGCGCGGTCCCAGCGGCCGGTGAGGCGTCCGGCCGCGTCCAGCATCGTTCGGTGGTAGCCCGCCATCGCCCCGCCCCGCCTCTCACGAAGAACGACGCGCCGTGTCCTCGCGGTCTCGCCCCAGCTTCACCGGTGTCCCCAGCTGGTCCGCGAGGCGGGTCAGACGGGGGCGGCGTTCCCGCTGTTCCCGGGTGTGCCGGTCCAGCTCCTCCAGGAGGCGGTGCGAGCGGTGCTCGATGTCCATCTCGTCGATGATGCGGTTGACCTCGGTCAGCACCGCGCCGCGCAGCTGCCACTGGCTCGTGTCCCGCTGCACCTCCTCCAGCAGCTGCTGCGCCAGCTTGTCCCGGGTGGCCGCGGCCTGCCGCAGCTCGGCGGCGAGCCGGGCCTCGGCCGACTCCGCGCTCTCGCTGACGTCCGTGGTGACCAGCACCGCGTAGCTGACCACCGCGTCGGCCATCTCGCACAGCAACTGCTGCACCAGCGGACCCGCCTGCGGTGAGAACAGCGGCTCGGGCTCCCGCTGCTTGGTCAGGTCGGTGAAGGAGCGCGCGAGCACCCGCAGCACGACCGTGCAGATCTCCAGCGTGTCCAGCCCGGTGCGCAGCACCACCCGGTTCAGCAGCCCCTCGCGCACCCGCGGGTTGAGCCTGAGACTGTCCTCGGCCTGCCGCAGTGCCGCGTCCACGTCGGAGATGTCGTGGTCCAGGCGGCGTGCCTCGTGCAGCCGGGCGGCCGCCTGCTCCGCCGGGACGCCGCCGGCCGCCTCCTCACCCATGTGCAGCATCAACTGCCGCATCCGGCGTGCCAGTCCCTCGATCGACTCGCCCGCCTGCTCGGTCCACACCGGGGGAGCGAGCAGCAGATTGCAGAACAGGCCGACCGTCGCACCGATCAGCGTCTCCACGACCCGTGCCCAGGCCGTGCTGCCGACGGTGGTGACGCCGAGGACCAGCATGGCGCTGATCGCCACTTCGACCACGAACTCGTCCACCCGCACCAGGTGCCCGACGCCCAGCCCGGCCAGGATCACCAGGGCCAGGCTCCACCAGGTGAGCCCCACCAGCAGGGAGAAGGCGATGGCGACGATCACGCCGGCGACCACGGCGTTCACCCGGCGAATGCTCATCTTCAGCGTCGCGAAGAGGGTGACCTGGACGACGAGCAGGGCCGTCAGGGGGGCGGTCAGCGGCGCCGGCTCCGGACTCAGCCACTTCGCGATCACGTAGGCGATCGTCGCCGCGACCGTCGACCGCAACGCCTGGACGACCACGGGGTCCCGGTGCCGCTTCACCGTC
Source organism: Streptomyces sp. NTH33 (assembly GCF_003236365.1). Classification (GTDB taxonomy): domain Bacteria; phylum Actinomycetota; class Actinomycetes; order Streptomycetales; family Streptomycetaceae; genus Streptomyces. The sequence goes on along the minus strand of NZ_POTZ01000005.1, from coordinate 4,440 downwards.
CGGACGAGGGACGACGGCCACTCATGTACATCGTGCATCCCTTGCGCTGTTCCCCGTTCTCCGACGAGTCGAACGTGGTCCCGCGCCCGGGGTCAGGCGTGCAGTTTGTCCAGGAAGGCCGCCAGGTTGCCCGTCGTACGGGCGATCTGCTCCTCCAGGGTGAGGCTCTCCTCGAAGCGGACTCCGGACTCGGGGACCTTCTTGCCGCGTACGTAGAGCGAGCAGGCGAGGTCCGTGCACATGTACACGCCGACCGAGTTGCCCTCGCGGCCCGCCGCGCCCGCCTTCCGGGCGGTCATCAGCGAGACCCCGCCGCCGGGGTGGGTGGTCAGGCACAGCGAGCACAGGCTGCGGTGCAGGAAGTTGCGCTGCGAGGGGGGAAAGCGCAGGGCGACGCCCACGAGGCGGTCCTCCCGCTCGGTGACCAGGTAGCTGCGGTCGGGCGCCCCCGGATCGCGCCAGCCCAGGAAGTCCAGGTCGTCCCAGGGGCGCTCGTCGAGGTCCCGGGGGACGGACAGGCGCTTGGCCTCGCCCTTGGAGCAGTTGACGAATGAGGTGCGTATGTCCTGCTCGGTCAGTTTTCTCATGGGAGCCTCCGGAGGGCGGCGCGATCGGTTGCCTAAAGGCATTAGCTTTTCACCTAGGGTATGCAGGACCTCCGGAAAGGGTCCAACGGATATTTTCCGAGGACGCACCCCGCCCGGCAGGTGGCCCTGGGGGAACGCGGGCCCCCGGCGTATTGACCCGCGGGGGCGCCGGGCGTTGGATCATGGGGCGGCGGCTCCCGCCGCGGCGTTCGAGAGGGTAGGCAAGGGGTGTTCCATGGCTCATGACATCGTCGGTGTCCGCGCGCAGTTTCCCGCACTGAAGTCCGGCTGGGCCCAGTTCGACGGGCCCGGCGGAAGCCAGACGCCGCAGCCCGTCATCGACGCCGTCGCCGAGGCGCTGGCCGGTCCGCTGTCCAACCGGGGGACCGGCACACTGGGCGAGCACAACGCCGAGGCCTGCGTCGGCGCCGCCCGGCAGGCCATGGCGGACCTGCTGGGCGCCGAGCCGTCCGGGATCGTCTTCGGCCGCAGCGCGACCCAGCTGACGTACGACTTCTCCCGCGCGCTGGCCAGGACGTGGTCGCCGGGCGACGAGGTGGTCGTGACCCGGCTCGACCACGACGCCAACATCCGGCCCTGGGTCCAGGCCGCCGAAGCCGTGGGGGCGGTCGTCCGCCGGGCCGACTTCGACCCGGCGACCGGCGAGCTCACCCCGGAGCACATCGAGGCCCAGCTGTCCGACCGCACCCGGCTGGTCGCGGTCACCGCCGCCTCCAACCTGATCGGCACCCGCCCGGACGTACCCGCGATCGCCGCCCTGGCCCACGAGCGCGGCGCCCTGCTGTACGTCGACGGCGTGCACTACACCGCCCACGCCGCGGTCGACCTCGCGGGCCTGGGCGCGGACTTCTTCGCCTGCTCCCCGTACAAGTTCCTCGGCCCCCACCTCGGCGTGCTGGCGAGCCGCCCGGACCTCCTCGGCGCCCTGCGCCCGGACAAGCTGCTGCCCTCGCCGGACACGGTCCCCGAGCGGTTCGAACTGGGCACCCTGCCCTACGAGCTGCTGGCCGGCACCCGGGCCGCCGTGGACTTCCTCGCCGGGATGGACCCGCAGGCGCACGGCACCCGCCGGGAACGGCTCCTCACCTCCCTCGGCTCGCTCGAGCGCCACGAGGACGCCCTGCGCCGCCGTATCGAGGAGGGGCTGTCCCGCCTCCCGGGGATCACCGTGCACTCGCGCGCCGCAGAGCGCACCCCGACCCTGCTGCTGACCATCGAGGGCCGCAGCACCGTCGACGCCTACCGCCACCTGGCCGACCGCGCGGTCGCGGCACCCTCGGGCGCGTTCTACGCCCTGGAGGCCTCCCACCGGCTCGGTCTCGGCGACACCGGCGGGCTGCGCGTCGGACTGGCGCCCTACACGGACGAGGAGGACGCCGACCGGCTCCTGGAGGGGCTGGCGGACTTCCTGCGGACGGCGCCGTAGACCCGGGCGGGCCGTACCGGACCCGGCGGCGGGGCGTCAGGGCTTGCGGGCCACGCCGCCGTGGATGTCCGTGGGCTCGGGCGTGGTGCCGGGCCCGGGACGCCACAGCGGGCAGGAGACGATGCCGGGCTCGACCAGCTCCAGACCCTCGTAGTAGGCGGCGAGCCGCTCCGGGCCGCGCAGTACGTACGGGGCGGCGCCGGTGTCGTCGTAGCCCTGCTGGGCCTCCTTGAGCGCCTGGTCGGTGTCGGTGCTGTCGTAGTGCACGAAACAGCTGCCGGAGGGCAGGGCCGCCTGGAGGCGGCGGACGATCGACTTCGCCTCCTCGTAGTCCTGGATGTGACCGAGGATGCCCATCAGCATCAGGGCCACCGGCTGCTCGAAGTCGAGGATCTTCGCCGCCCTCTCGAGGATCCTCTCCGGCTCGTGCAGGTCCGCGTCGATGTACTCGGTCAGCCCCTCCGGGGTGCTGGTGAGCAGGGCCTGGGCGTGGCGGAGCACCAGCGGGTCGTTGTCGACGTAGACGATGCGCGACTCGGGGGCGATGCGCTGGGCGACCTGGTGGGTGTTGTCGTAGGTCGGCAGTCCGGTGCCGATGTCGAGGAACTGCCGGATGCCGAGGTCGCCGGCCACGTACGTCACGGCGCGGATCAGGTACTGGCGGGAGGCGCGGGCCATCGTCTCGATGGTGGGCGCGTGCTCGCGGTAGGCGTCGCCCGCGATCCGGTCGACCTCGTAGTTGTCCTTGCCGCCCATCCAGTAGTTCCAGATGCGGGCCGAGTGCGGCACCGTGGTGTCGATCTTGAACAGGGTGTCCCGGTCCGGGGTGTGCTCGCCGTCTGTCATGGGGGGTCTCCTGCCGTACGTTCCTCGTCCGGTTCCCAACGTAGCGCCAATGTCCTTGTCATCAGGGCGAGTTGGCGATGGTTCCGGCAAGCCGGCGCGGACTTCAGTCGACCAGGAAGTCCGCCAGGCCGGCCTTGGTGCCCGTCAGGAAGGCGATCATCTCGTCCCGGCTGTAGACCAGCGCGGGCCCCTCGGGGTCCGTGGACCGGCGGAGGGCGACACGGCCGTCGGGCAGGCGCTTGGCCTCGACGCAGGAGCCGCCGTTGGTGCCGCTCCAGGGCTTGTGCCAGCCCTCGGCGCCCAGGTCGCCGGCCGGTGTGCCGCTGTGGGCGGGGCCGTCGGATGCGGTGAATCCCATGATCACAACTCCTTGCGCAGTTCGCCCAGGATGTCCCTGGTCCGGGCGACCGGTTCCGCCTGCACGGACATCCGGTCCAGGACTTCGAGATACGCCACGACGTCCTCCGGCCGGTCGTAGTACACCGAGCCCGTGAGGTTCTCGGTGTAGACGACGTCGGGGAGTTCGGAGAAGCCGAAGCGGAAGTGGTGGAAGGGGCCGTAGGCGCCGGGGTGGGCCCCCACGGAGAAGCGCATGATCTGGATACGGACCTTCGGCATCTCCAACGCCTCGGCCAGCCGGTCCAGTTGGTCCCGCATCACCGCGGCGCCGCCGACGGGACGGCGCAGCACCGTCTCGTCCAGGATGGCCCACACCGCCGGGGCGTCCGGCTTGGCGAGCAGGTCCTGACGTCTGAGGCGCAGGGCCGCACGCCGGGCGATCCCCTCCTCCGACTCGTTGGGGAAGCCGACCCGCATGAGCGCGGTGGCGTAGTCGTGGGTCTGCAACAGGCCCGGCACGTAGTGGGGTTCGTAGAGGCGGATGACGCTCGCCTCGCTCTCCAGGCTCACGTACGCCCTGAACCACTCCGGCAGTACGTCACGGTACTTGTACCACCAGCCCGGCCGGTTGGCCTCCCTGGCCAGGGCGACGAAGTCGTCGATCTCCGCCGCCGGGACGCCGTAGGCGCGCAGCAGCTCCTTGACGTACGGGATGCGCAGGCCGACCTCGGCCTTCTCGATCCGGCGGACCGTCAAGGGCGTGACCTCGATGGTCCGTGCCGCGTCCTCGAAGGACACCCCGGCCCGCTCCCGCAGGTGGCGCAGACGCCTGCCGAGCACCATCCGCAGGACGGTGGGCGCACTGCCGCCAGAGCGGTTCTCCTTCACGTCCTGCCTCCCGGAGCGGCCGTCACAGCGGCAGTGTGCCACGCCGTCGACGGCACGGGCAGGGTGAAGTCAAACGTTCTGAAATTATCAGAACGCAGGTTGCGAGCTGAGTGTGTCCGAGACCATAGTGACCGGGGGAGCCACCGCACGGGCGGCCGTCATGAAGGTCAACTACCGGATATCAAACCGGAATTGACGTCACGGCAGGTGTGGCGGGCCCGGCCGCACACGACCGCGAGGCGAGACCTGGATGGCCACCGTGACCGACGGACAGTCGAGGAGTCCCCAGACGGGCCCCGTCACCGAGGACTGCCCGTCCGGCCGCGTGCCCAC